>UCOA01000011.1 GCA_900474095.1 Hyphomicrobiales bacterium
GGCGGGCCGATTGCCATGCCGTGGCTTGGCGACGTCGCAGCCGTGCTGCAGATGTGGTATCCGGGCCAGGAACTCGGCAATGCTGTGGCCGACGTGCTGTTCGGCGACGTAGAGCCGGGCGGCCGCTTGCCGCAAACCTTCCCTAAGTCGCTTTCCGACAACTCGTCCTTTACTAACGATCCGCTGACCTATCCGGGCAAGGACGGCCATGTCGTGTATAGCGAAGGCATCTATGTCGGCTATCGCCATCACGACACGCGCGCGATCACACCGCTTTTTCCGTTCGGCTATGGCCTCGGCTACACCAGCTTCGAATGGAGCGCGCCGCGGCTCTCCTCGACCACGATCGGAGAAGCGGGCGTTTCGGTCGAGGTGGACGTGACGAATACCGGGGCTCGGGCCGGCTCGGACGTCGTGCAGCTCTACGTTCGTTCAATCGATTCAAAGATCGACCGGCCAGACAAGGAACTGAGGGCTTTCGGCAAGCTGCGTCTGGCGCCCGGCAAGAGGGGGACGGTCAGCCTCGGGATACGCCTGCGCGACCTCGCTTATTTCGATGTCGAAGCGAAAGCGTTTGTCGCACCGGCTGGCGACTACGAGCTCGTCATTGCGGCCCATGCGCTGGATATCCGCGGCACAATGCGCATCGCCCTGTCCGAAACGTGGCTCGAACCTGTGCGGCCAGACCTATTGCGAACCTAGAGCTACGGATCCGGTGAGAATTCCCTTGTGCTTCAGAGTGCGTTCATAATCAGGATCGTTCCTGCGATGAAGACGAATGCTGCCCAATCGCCGGGCTGATATTTTCACGGATGGTGGAGAACATCTGGCGGGCCAGTGTGCGCTGGTTAGGGCCGGCAACGAACAGCGTCAGAACCACCTCGTCGCCCAGAACCGCGGAACGCCGGAGGAACCGACGCTGACCAAACCAGCCGTCGCTGGCGGCAACGATGTCGAACTGAGATTGAGTGGCATGTTTCGTAGCAGATGAAACAACGCGCTGCACTTCGGTGTAGCGCGAGAACGCAACAGCCAAATGACCTTTCACACGGTTTCGGAAGGTTGCCTAAAAGGTCATTAGGATCGAAAAAGCAACACTGCCCAAATGACCGTCCAGTTCCATAATTATCCTTATGCGATATGTTATAACATAACGCTTATTGATACCTTTGTCCCCTCAGTTCAAGAAAGCATTTCATGAGGTCCAGTGCCTGTGGGAATGCCCAAGACACGCCCTCGCTGGCGCTTGATGGTGCGGTCGGCACGCTCGCCCGCGAAGAGGCTTGTAAACCCCAGTCGGATCATTGAGCTCGCCAAGTGGCGAAAGGCAAGTTGCCTATAAAGTTGCCCTCTCAGCAGAAACATGGATAGGAAGAGGCAACCGCATGAATACGCGGCCGTCTCGGCTCCGATGCCTCCGGATCCGGTCCTTCCTGCCCGCTTTTCTCGCGTAACATCATGTGTTGACGTACTTCCGCCAGTTGTGTTGCTCCTTGAAACCAAGAACCTCACGGATCTTTCGATTGGACAGCAGCCCTTCGTCCTCGCCCACGGGCCGCCGCAGTTGGACCTTCGGGAAAAATCGAGCCAGAAGTTCGGAATTTGGCTGCGGTACCGAGTTCGAGTCGTTGCTTGCGTTGAAGATCTGAAAACCCAAACCGTTCTTCCTCAAACATAGATCCACTATCTGGCCCAGATCTCGGGCATCTACGTATGAAAACGTTAATCTGCGCCGAGCGCCTGGATTCTCGGCAAAGCCAGGGAACCTGGCGTAGTCTGAAGGTTCCATCACGTTACCAATCCGCAGCGCATACACGTCTGCCCCCGTTCGTCTCTGAAATCCTTCAGCGGTCACCTCGTTTACCCGCTTGGAAAGACCGTATGAGTCGACCGGATCGATTGGATAGTCTTCTTCAAGCGGCAGCCATTTTGGATCGACTACGCCGTCAGTGAGGCAGATTCCGTAGGTCGTCTCAGAGGACGCCAAGATGACCTTCTTCACCTTCATCTTCGCCGCCGCTTCTAGGACATTGTACGTCGACATGACGTTGATCCGGAAGGTTTCCGGATCAACAGGGATATGCCCTGCAGGTACCGATGCGGCGAAATGCACGACCGCGTCAAAGCCGCGATGTCCGATTCCGTCGTCCACCTCGCCATCGTCAGCATAGGTCTGCATGAGGGAAAACACTTGGCCTAGATCGGTCAAATCCGCCAGCATGTCGCGCACCTTCGGATGCCGAAGAGGAGTACGGTCGACGTTGACCACCTTGTGGCCTGCCTCCGACAAATAGTTCACCACATGCCGACCGGCCTTGCCGCTACCGCCCGTGAACAAGATTCGCATTGTCATTATCCTCTAGGTCAGAGCCATTTTCCATTATTGCCGCCGCCTCCAGCGGCGGCGGCAAGCATGCAGAAAAGGGGTATTCACCTTTTTGCATGCCTTTATTGGTGTGAGGGACCCAGCTCATTATTCAGGACGGCTTGATCCGCTCGCGGGGCCTACCAGCGTGGGCAGTCCGGGACGTTTTCCTTCGTAAGCGGGAAGAGCTTGTAGTCGATGTACTGACCCTTCTTGGCCTCCGCAGGACTGCTCACTGCTTTGAAGAGCGCGTCGAACGACAGTTCGCCGATCAATTTCGGCTGCGTGCAGACCGAGGCGTCCATCTCTCCAGCTATGAGCGCGTTAGCACCGAGGTCCGATCCGCCTCCGGTCGCGATGAGGAGAGCCTTGGCATTGGCGGCTTCGATGGCTTTGGCGCAGCCGATTGCCATATCGTCGGCATGGCTGAAGATCATGTCCAAATCCGGATTCGCGATCAACGCGTTCTGGCAGATCCGTTCGCCGGATGCCGGGGTCCAGTCAGAAGGCTGCGAGGAGACGATCTTGAATTTTATCCCCGCCTCGCTCAACGCGGCCTCGAACCCCTGTTGCCGCTGTTTCACGACTGAGAATCCCGGCGCACCTTCGACAACGGCGATCTTTGCTTCCCGATCTTTCGGAAGTACGCCCGCCGCGAAGACACCTGCCACGTGACCGGCGTCTACGTCATTCGTGGTCACGAGCGCCGTGAGATTTGGATAGACGTAGTCCACCGGGTTCGTATTGGGGTCGCCGACCGGGACAGCGGAAGCTACAATGGGAATACCCGCGTCGGCGACCTTGTCGACCAGGCTTTGAACAGTCACAGAGTCGTTCGGCATAAACGCGATACCGTCGACTTTCTGGAGCATGAGATCGTCGATTTGGTTCGCCTGCGTTTCCATGCTCATTTTGGGATCGAGCAAAATGACCTTGACGCCGTTGGCCTCCGCTTTCTCCTTGAAGCCGTTCACGAGCACAACATCATAGGGATATGCCATGGTATTCGGTATCAGCCCGAACACGAGATCCTTCGCCGAGGCCACGTTTGCCATCAGCAAAGCTGCCGAGAGGCTTCCCAACAGCATAACTTCAATCTTTTTGTTCACTTCCGTACTCCTCCCGAGTGCGGCCCCTGGACTTGCGGATCTCCGACATGCGGCAATCGAAGGTCGGACGTCCTTGTAAAAGCTCCAGCGCCATTGATTTGACTATTCCATGCCCTGAGCGACTCCCTGCGCCCAAGAGCCAGGACCCTGCCTACCTGCTTCGACCTCAGCCACTATTCCGGTCTTTTAGGCTTTGGACCGCGGTAAAATGCGACTGAGGCAGGACGCACCGTATCACCACGAAAACATTGGGAAAGCCGCACTGGCCGCAAACGTCTTTGGCGAAATACGCAAAGGTCAGAGCGTGATCACTGCGTCGACCGGGAAAATCATGAACGAGAACACCAAAGCTTCAATCGAAGTCGGGCCAAGGCGGGACATGTCGAAACCCTTAGATGGGCGCCGCGATCCCCTCAAGATGTTCACGGTTCCTACAATCATGGGGCTACGGAGCCGATCTGCCACTCCGTCCAGATCGAAGGCGCGACTTCGCGCCACCGATGATCCGGTTCATATCTTCAAAATCAAAAGGCTGCCCGCGCTCGCGCGCGGACTGCATGCGCTGGTTATTTCCCGCGGCACCTACTGCCGCTCTGTCAGCGCGCCATGGCTTTGACGATTTCTTCGGTTGCCTTCTTGGCATCGCCGAGCAGCATCATCGTCCCGTCCTTGTAGAACAGCGTATTGTCGATGCCCGCGTAACCGGAACCAAGCGAGCGCTTGACGAAGACACAGGTCTTCGCCTTGTCGACGTCGAGGATTGGCATGCCATAGAGCGGCGACGTCTTGTCGTCTCGCGCAGCCGGGTTGGTGACATCGTTGGCACCGATGACATAAGCGACGTCGGCCTGGCCGAAGTCGGAATTGATGTCCTCGAGTTCGAACACGTCGTCATAGGGAACGTTGGCTTCGGCAAGAAGCACGTTCATGTGACCGGGCATACGGCCCGCGACCGGATGGATCGCGTACTTAACAACGACGCCCGCTTCCTTGAGTCTGTCGCCCATCTCCCGCAGCGCGTGTTGCGCCTGAGCGACGGCCATGCCGTACCCGGGAACGATGATCACCTTCGACGCATTGGCCATCAGATATCCGGCGTCCACGGCGGAGCCGAGCTTTACGGATTTATTGGAGTTGTCGTCCCCGCCCGCAGCGGCGGCGGCACCGCCGAAACCGCCAAGTATGACCGAGATGAAGGATCGGTTCATGCCCTTGCACATGATGTAGGAGAGGATCGCGCCCGACGAGCCGACCAGCGCGCCTGTGATGATCAGCGCCAGATTGCCGAGCGTAAAGCCGATTCCGGCGGCCGCCCAGCCAGAGTAGGAATTCAACATCGACACGACGACGGGCATGTCGGCCCCGCCGATGGGGATGATGAGCAGAACGCCGAAGACGAGTGACAGCGCGACGATCGTCCAGAAAACCGTGTGGCTCTCAGTCACCACCAGGACTCCGACAAGGACGATGATCGCTGCGAAGATCGCGATGTTAACCGCGTGCCGCATGGGCAGCATGATCGGCTTGCCGCTCATCCGGCCATCAAGCTTGAGGAAGGCGATGATCGAGCCAGTGAAAGTGATCGCACCGATGGCAACGCCCAGCGACATCTCGACGAGCGCCTGCCCGTGAATCTGCCCGACTTCCCCGATGCCGAACGAGGACGGCGCGTAGAGTGCCGCCGCGGCCACCAGCACAGCCGCCAGACCAACCAACGAGTGAAAACCGGCCACGAGCTGGGGCATCGAGGTCATGGCGATGCGGCGAGCGATAACCGCGCCAAGGCCGCCGCCGACGGCGAGGCCAAGGACGATCAACATCCAGCCCATCGGGGTCGGGTTCGTCAGGGCGAGCGTCGTGAGGATCGCGATCCCCATACCGACCATGCCGTAGGTATTACCCTTACGGGAGGTTGATGGATGCGAAAGGCCCCGGAGCGCCATGATGAAGAGCACCCCGGAAACGAGATAAAGGAAGGCTGCGATATTGACGGACATCTTCGTTCAGCCCCTCACTTTTCTTTTTTCTTGTACATGGCGAGCATGCGCTGGGTGACCAGGAAGCCGCCGAAGATGTTGATCGAAGCGAGGATCAGCGCGACGAAGCCCATGCCTGTGGCGACGCCGCTTGGAGACATGCCGACAGCGAGCAATGCGCCGACGACGATGACAGAGGAGATGGCATTCGTGACGGCCATCAGGGGCGTGTGGAGCGCCGGTGTCACCGACCAGACGACGTAATAGCCGACGAAGATCGCGAGCACGAAGATGGCAAGCTGGAAGATAAAGGGGTCAATCGCTCCGCCTGATAGCGCATGTGCGGCGTCCGCGATGGAAGGGTGTGTGGCGACCGCGTCTCGGACAGCGGTCGCGGCTTTGTCGAGGTTCTCGAGAGCCTGGTTCACTGTATCGGAAGCCATTCTCAGTCCTCCTTCTTGAAGTTCGGGTGGACGATCTGACCGCCGTGAGTCAACATGGTTGCCTTGACCAGCTCGTCGTCGGGGTTGATCGCCAGTTTTCTGGTTTCCTTGGACATCAGCGTTTCCAGGAAGGACAAAAGGTTTTTGGCATAAAGAAGCGAGGCAGACGCGGCGACGCGGCCAGGGACATTGCCATAGGCGATAACCTTCACGCCCTCGACGTCGCTCACCTGATCGGCAACTGCGCCTTCGATATTGCCTCCTCGTTCGATGGCAAGATCGACGGCGACAGAACCCGGTTTCATCGCTTTCAGCATATCGCGGCTGACAAGTTTTGGAGCCGGCCGGCCGGGGATCAACGCCGTGGTAATGACTATATCCTGCTTGGCGACGTGCTCGGCCACCAGGACCGCCTGCTTGGCCTGGTACTCTGGGGACATCGGCTTGGCGTAACCCGAGTCGGTTTCGGCCGCCTTGAATTCCTCGTCCTCGACCGCGATGAATTTTGCGCCGAGGGAGGCGACCTGTTCCTTGGCAGCGGGGCGGACGTCCGTTGCCGAGACAACCGCTCCGAGGCGGCGGGCGGTGGCGATGGCCTGCAGGCCAGCGACACCAGCGCCCATAACGAAGACCTTTGCGGCCGGCACGGTTCCCGCTGCGGTCATCATCATAGGCACAGCACGGTCATAGACCGAGGCGGCATCGATAACCGCCTGGTAGCCAGCGAGGTTTGCCTGGGACGAAAGGATGTCCATGGACTGTGCGCGGGTGATGCGCGGCATCAATTCCATAGCGAACGCGGAAACCCCCGCGGCCGCAATCTCCCGGAGCGCGTCATCGTTCCCATAGGGGTCCATGGCCGCTATGACGACCGCACCGTTTTTGTATCCTTGAAGCTCGGCGCTGCTGGGCCGACGAACCTTGAGCACGATTTCGGCGGCGGCGGCGTCCGTGCTCGACCCGATGCGGGCACCCGCCTGTTCAAATTCCCCGTCGGGGATACGCGAAAGGGCGCCCGCCCCCGCCTCTACAACGACGTCCAAGCCAAGCGCTTTCATCTTCTTGACAGTTTCCGGAGATCCCCCCACGCGAGGCTCTCCCTCCGCGCTTTCACGCTGGATGAATATGATTGCCAATCTACTGTCCCTCTACTGATTTGTCGTTCGGCCCGATGGCATCGGATCTTCGATACCACCGGGCCACCTGCTGCCTTGGGAGGCGAAGTTCGGCGGACAGGCTGGACCCGAGCGCATGCAATCGCCGACGGCAGGACCCTAATTCCCCTGCCGCCATGCCAGTATCGCGCCTGCAAAGACCGTGCCGCCGACTATCTCGGCAGATCGATCATATTTTTTGGGATTGCCCGGATCACGCCCGGACGGAACTGTGTCACTTCCCGCTGTTTTTAGTCGCTTCGTTTTCCATGTTCACGCCATTGAGCGCGCCAACATGGTCGCTCAGCATCGGTACATAGTCTTCAGCTCGCCCGATCGCCTCGACATGAGCGTAATAATGCCGGGCCGCCGAAGCCATGACGGTTACCACGCGGGCATCCGCCGCGATATTGCTGATGTAGCGAAGGTCCTTCGCGGCATTCGCGATAGCGAACCTATGGGCATCCCTGTCGCGATCGACGACATAGCGCATGAAGGTCTCGAAGAAACCGTTGCCCATGCGGCTTGGCCCGATCACGTCCCTCATGGTCTGTGGCGATATGCCGATCTTGGCGCCGAGAACAACGGCTTCGGAATAAAGCGCCCCGTACGACATACCGATGAAATTCATCAGCAGCTTCATTTTATGGCCGCTCCCCACAGGCCCAATTCGCTTGATCGTCCCTGCCCAGCACTCGATGATCGGTTTGACGGTTTCGAAGAGGGCCTCGTCGCATCCGAGCATCGCGTCAAGCGTACCAGCTTCAGCCTCTTTCGGCGTGCGCCCCAACGGCGCGTCGACCATGTGCGCTCCCTTCGACGCGAGTTCTTCGGCAAGTTTCACGGTTGAGCCCGGGTCGGCAGTGGAAGTGTCGATGACGATCAAGCCCGGGCGAGCGCCCGCAAGAATCCCCTCTTTTCCCCGCAAAACGTCTTCGACCTGGGCGGAAGTTGAAAGGCAAAGATGGATGATGTCGCATTTCGCCGCCATGTCGGCGGGACTGGCGGCTTCCTTCGCGCCCATCGCCAAAAGGCTTTCGATAGGCGCGCGGTTGGAGCGACCACGCACCCACAGCTCGTAGCCCTTCTCGCGAATGTTCTTCGCCATGCCGTGGCCCATCAGGCCCAACCCGATAAAGCCAATAACCGCTTTTTCTGCCATATTTCTCTGCTCCTTCGACCGACCTCCACATCAGATCCGCCGCGTATCCAGTTGTCCGGTAATCGGTGAGCCACTTCATGTCGGACTTGACATTGGCTTAAGCGCCTCCCCGAAAGCCGGTTATAGCCGACCGAGGAGTCACCGCGGGGGGTTGTTCAGCCCCAGTATTGGGACGCCCGTCTACTCCAAAGCGTCTTCGACGGACGCCCTCCAGCAGTCACCGGATGAATTCGGGCAGTCGACCCGCCTCCGCTTCAAAGCCATAGACCGATTTGATCTCTAGGTATTCCTCCAGGCCGACTGCTCCCATCGAGCGGCCGATGCCGGATTGCTTGTATCCGCCCATAGGGCTGTAGGAGTTGGTGGCCGCGCCATTGAAGCAGATGCGCCCCGCCTTGAGGCCGCTGGAAAATTCGTAAGCCTTCTTCCGGTCAGTGCCGAAAACGTAACCACCGAGACCGTAGGGGGTGTCGTTGGCGATCCGCAGAGCCTCCTCTTCGGTCGAATAGGGCATCACCGCCAGGACCGGTCCGAAGATTTCTTCCCTGGCGATGGTCATGTCCGTCGTGACGTCCGCGAAGACCGTGGGCTTCACAAACAGGCCCTGGTTGACGCCGTCAGGTTTGCCCGGACCGCCGCATACCAGACGCGCGCCTTCGTCCAGCCCAGACTGGATGTGGTTCTGGATGCTGTTGTACTGCGCCTTGTTGACGACCGGTCCCATCGTCGTGCCGGGATCGCGCGGATCGCCGAGTTTGTATTTGGCGACCTCGTCCGCCAGATAGGGCAATACGGTTTCCATCTGGCTTTCATGCACCAGCATACGGCTCGGCGCGTGGCACGATTGTCCGGTGTTGAAGAAGCAACGCTGGATATTCCAGCGTGCCGCCTTCTCGAGGTCGGCGTCCATGAGAACGATATTGGCCGACTTGCCGCCAAGTTCGAGCGATGTTCGCTTGATGGCCCTCGCGGCGGCCTCGCCCACCCGCGCACCCGCCCGGGTGGAACCAGTGAATGATATCATGTCTACGTCGGGATGACTGGACATGGCTTCGCCGACCACGCTTCCGCGCCCGATAACCAGGTTGAAAACGCCCTTCGGAACGCCCGCCTTCTCGAAAATCTCCGCCAGGATGACGGCGCTGACCGGGGACGCATCCGATGGCTTGAGCACCATGGTGCACCCCGCCGCCACACCGTAGATGGCCTTGATGACCGGTGTCTGCGTGGGCCAGTTCCAAGGAGAAATGAGCGCACATACGCCAATCGACTCCCGCCGAATGATGGTATCGCCAATGTGGGTCTCGAACCGGTATGTCTTGAGCAGATCGCGCGCCACTTTCATATGGCCGACGGGACCCGTCACTTGCGCCTTTGCGCTTACCGGAATGCCGACCTCACGGGCCATCGCTTGCGCGATATCGTCGGCACGCTCTTCATAAGCAGCGATGATACTGTCGATAAGCAAAATCCTCTCTTCGAGAGAAGTCTCGGAAAACGCAGGGAATGCCCGGCGTGCCGCCTTGACGGCCTTGTCGACGTCCTCCGCGTTCCCGCCAGTGGCCACCGTCGCGAACGGTTCCTCGGTGAAAGGATCGACGAGTGGCTTCTGGCCTGGGGTAGAAGGATCGACCCACGCTCCGTCGATGTACAGTTTGCCGTAATGGTTCATGACGCTCTCCCTCGTGGGGCCGTTAAAAGCTGTGGGTGTACCCACCGTCGCAGGCGATCGTCTGCCCGGTGATGAAGGAGGCCGCGGGTGTCGACAGGAACATCGTGAGGCCTGCAAGATCGGACGGTACGATGGTCCTAGGGATGCACTGGAGGTCGATGTTGCGCTGGCGAACTTCCGGGGTGAGGCTCGCGGCGCGCTCGGCGACTTCCGTCGCCACCGTTCCCGGGCGGATGCAGTTAGCGGTGATGCCTTCCGCGCCGAGTTCACGGGCCAGCGAGTTTGTCATCCCGATCAGCGCCGACTTGGACGTGACATAGTGGAGGTAGTTCTTGGTGCCACGATGCACCGAGGCCGACGAAATATTGATAATGCGGCCGAAGCGGTTCTTCCGCATGCTGTCGACAACCGCTGAGGCGCAGAAGAACACGCCGTTGATGTTGACGTCCATGACCCTCTGCCATTCGGCCTGCGGGATCTGGTCGAATGGACGCTTCGCCAGATTGGAAAAAATTGAGGCGTTGTTGATCAGGACATCCACGCGGCCGAATTCCGCCAAGGTCGCCGCCACCATCGCGTCCACCGAGTCTTTTTTTGCGACGTCGACGGCGAGCGGAAGGGCATTGCTTCCCGACGCCGTGATCTCCTTTGCCACCGACTGGGCATTCTCGAGGCTGAGGTCGGCGATCACCGGGATCGCACCCGCCGCGGCGAATTGGCGTGCCAGTTCCCGACCGATACCCTGGCCCGCCCCCGTGACGATGACGATCCGGTCCTTGACGCTGAAGTTGCGGGCCTCCGCCGGAACTTCTATTTCCGGAGCGACTTGTTCGGCAGTTCCAATAGTCACGTGTTTCCCTCCAACAAGAGCGCGACCAACAAGGGCCGACGGATCGAAGAATGCTTGGACCACGCGGTCGCCGCGGTCATAAATGTCATCGGAACGATTGAGCGGTCGCGGTCGCCGCGCTCATCAGGAAGCCTGTGTCGCTTCCCGCGGACACGTAGCGGCCCCCAAGACGGATCATTTCCTTGGCCAGTTCCGGTCGGGAATTCAGTCCTCCGACGCCAAGATGCTTGCCCTTTGCCCGGCAAACCGCCGCCACATGCTCGTATGCCTCGCGGACCCGCGGGTGATCCAGCGCACCGGGCACTCCGAACGAGTTGCAAAGGTCGTTGGTGCCGACCAACAGCATGTCCATTCCATCGACGGACGCGATGTCGTCAGCGTTTTCTACCGCCGTCGACGACTCGATCATGCCAACGACCAGCGTTGCCTCTTCCATCTTCTGCATGACCTCGGCCGCGGGCCCCCCACGGAACAGAGTATGGGCGTTGGTGGCGAGCAAAGAGCGACTTCCCCGAGGAGGAAAACGAGAGGCATCCACGATTTGCTCCGCCTCGGATCGGTTTTCCACATGGGGTACGATCACTCCCTGCGCTCCCGTTTCCAGAACCCGGCCGATTTCGGTCTTGTCTAGTCCGGAGACGCGAACCAATGGTGTCACGCCAAGGGCGGTGGCCGTTAGACTGATTTGACTGACGGTCTCCAGCGAAAAGCTGCAGTGCTCCAGGTCGATGTAGAGGCAATCGAAGCCTGCGCTTTTCGCAATAGCGGCGATCTCGACACCGCGCATGAGCCGGACGACCATTCCAACGGCCACTCCGCCTGCATCCATCTTGGATTTCGTAAGGTTCTTCGATGGCGTTTCCAAATTGAACATGGCTGATCCAGAAGACTCGCTGACCGAGCGCGGGTTGCTTTACTTCGCCATTTTCGGCGGTGTCTAAGCTTTTTGCAGTCAACACTTACGCTTATCAAGTCTGTTTGGCCCTCCAGACCGTGGGCGGAATAACGTGATGTTATAGCCGCCGAAATTGGAGGATACCGGAATGCCGCCGTTTGGGATTATCTGGGGACCAACAGTTTGGTCCTGAACACGAGAGGAGTAACAAAATGCGTATCGGAGAATTTGCAACAGCCGAGGGCGGCGCGGTCGGTTCGATGAGAGACGGGAAACTCGACCAGAAGTTTCTGCTGCAGGGAGATGACGATTCCCCCAATAACTATTTGCTCAATGTCGGCCTTACCGGATCAGGAGGCTGGGGCACGCCCCGCCACCGCCACAACTTCGACCAGATCCGCTACGTGCTCAAGGGCAAATATCCGGCGTCGCCCCACAAGATCATGGACGAGGGGTCGGTTGCGTATTTTCCTGAGAGCGTGCACTACGGTCCGCAGGACCGGCCCGAAGGGCTGGAGATGATGGTCATCCAATTCGGTGGTGCCAGCGGCGCGGGCTTTCTGAGCACGCCTCGGCGCGAAGCGGCCAATGAGGCTCTCAAGGCAAAGGGCGAGTTCAAGAGCGGCGTCTTCACCTGGGTGGATGAACAGGGCCAGAAACACAACATGGATGGTGCGGCCGCCTGCTACGAAGAAGCGACGGGACGCAAGATGGTTCTCGCACCGCCGCGCTATGACGATGTGATCATGATGGATCCCAAGTCATACGACTGGATCGAAACCGGCACACCGGGAGTGTACTCAAAGCTTCTGGGCACGTTCACGGAGCGCGAGATCAAGATGAGCTTCATCAAAGTCGAAGCCGGTGCCACCTATAATACGGGATCCCGTTCTCAGCTCGACGTGCTCTTCATGAGCAAGGGGAACATCACGATCGACGGCAAGACGTACGGTGACAAAACCGCGCTCGAACTGAGCCCATCTGACGCTCCGGCCGACATCAAGGCCAATGAAGAATCGATGTTTTTTGTTGTGACGCTGCCGAAGTTCTGATGGGTCCTTGTTGTCAAAGGGACTCGCCGCCGAGTCGGCGGGTCTCCGTTAATACCGGCTCGCCCGGAGCCAGGGGTTCGCGAAGCCGCAGATGCGGGACGGCATTCCCGCCGACTATCAGGAGTGAAGACATGACCCCCGGTATCGGAGCGACAACCTGAAATCGTGGACTTGGTGCAAAACTACCGGCCGCTGGGCATAACGGCTGTACAGGCGGCCGTGACCATCAAGGGGCAGAGCCTTCAATCGAGAGAAGTCGCCTGTCCGGCAGGGACCGGGCTTCCGGAAGGCTTTCACTTCCCGGAGATCTCAACGACGATTAAGCGTGACGGGCCTCTTGATGTCCATTGTGTTCGCGGCACAGCTCCAAGCCCACTTCCGCGACACAGGTAACCAAATCCTTCCGCGATTGATCCATTTGGTACCCTTCGCGGAAGAAGACGGCGATGTCGCGGCTGAGCACGGGATCGTTGAACGGAAGCGGAAGCAGGCGTTGCTCGGCGACCTCCTCATGGACCGCGTGGGCCGGCAGCAGGGCGATATGATCGGTCTCGGCCACCAACGACTTCAGGAGCGACACTGATCCACACACAGTGACCTGGGTCGGAAGCGCCACGTTCATGGTTTTGAGGATGTGGTCCAGCACGGTGTGGGTACGGCGGGACGTGGGACTTATCCACGGGTACTGAACGAGTTGCTCCCAGGTTAGGTTTTCCGACCGTTGCAGCGGGTGATCCACGCGGGAGATGACACGCAGGGTATCTCGGAATAAAACCCGCTGGCGCAACCCGTCGAGCATGTCGAAAACCTCGGTGAACCCGATTACGAAGTCGAAGTCGCGACGAAGCAATCCAACAAGCAGATCGGCTTGCGCGCTTTCCACCACCTGCAACTGTCCGTCCTGATGTGCCTCACGCCATTTCCTCATGGCCATCGGTATGATCTTGCTTGCCAGACTGGGGAGGCTTCCGAGCCTTATGGCTTCGCTGTAGCCGTCGCGGGTATTCAACAGGTCTCGCTCGGCAAGCTCCACTTCCTCGCGGATGACTCTGGCGTGGCAATAGAGGATATCTCCGCTCCTGGTGGTCACAATGCCCTTGGGACCGCGTTCCATCAACTGCATGCCCACCTCCGCCTCGAGCCTGTCCATGGATGTGGACAAGGCAGGTTGGGAAACGCGCAGCAATTTCGCCGCGCGATTGAGGCTGCCCTGTTCGATAACAGTGGCAAAATACAGCAGTTTCTTAGGATCGATTTCCAACAGCACCGGCACAATTCACGCCCGTCAACAGGCAATATTTACGTTTCTAGACCCGGACACGCCTTTCGGCAATCGTTTTGGCGACAGTGTAGCTGTTCCACATCTCCAAGCCGCCTTCCCTGCCTATACCGCTCTCCCGATATCCGCCGAACGGCGCGTCCGCTCCAGGGCTGGTGAACACGTTGAGGGCGACAGATCCAACTTGCAATTCACGGGAAAGATGATCCGCGACCTCCATCGAGTTCGTGAACACAAACGCCGCCAGACCCATACTCAAGCTGTTGCTGATAGAAAGGGCCTCGTCCATGGAGTCAACGGGCGCGCAGGGAGAGAGAGGACCGAACGGCTCCTCGCTCATGATCCTCGCGTCTAAGGGCACATCCGCAAGGACTGTGGGCGCGTAGAACCAGCCGCGATTGCCAACGCGCTGGCCGCCGGTGACCACCCGCGCGCCGTGTGCGACCGCGTCCTCAACGAGACCGGACATCGCGTCCAGGCGTCGACGATTGGCGACCGGTCCCATTTGGGTGTCTTTTGCGAATCCGTCACCGACGATAAGCCTGCTCGCCTTTGAAGCGAGGCTCTCGACGAAATCGCCATAAACCGAGCGGTGAATCAGAAATCGCGAGGGCGCCGAGCAGAACTGGCCCGCCATCCGGTATTTCCAGTTGACGGCGAGCTGGGCTACCTCGTCGGCATCGACGTTCTCGTCCACCAGGACCGGTGCATGTCCACCGAGTTCCATCAGTACGGGTTTCATCGTCTCGGCAGCAAGCCGCGTGAGGTGCTTGCCGACGTGGATCGAACCGGTCAGGGTAACGAGGCGGGTGATCGGGGAAAGCACGAGGGTACGGGACACTTCGTCGGGATCGCCGAAAACAACGTTTAGCACGCCCTTCGGCAAGCCTGCGTCCAGGAAACATTGGGCGAAAAGGCATGCTGTGGCGGGTGTCTCTTCCGCGGGCTTGAGGATCACGGAGCACCCGGCCGCCAGCGACGCGCTGATCTTACGTGACGGCGCGCTCATCGGCACGTTCCATGGGGTGAACGCTGCGACCGGACCGATCGGTTCACGCACGACGAACTGCTGTATCGGGGGATCCGTGGGGACGATGCGGCCGTAAAGGCGCCTGATCTCTTCCGCGTCCCAGTCGAGGAACGTGGCAGACCTTTCGATCTCGGCAAGAGACTCGGAAAGCGTCTTGCCGAGCTCCATGGTGAAAATCGGCGCGATATCGGCGGCTCGTTCGCGGACGATGGCCGCCGCGCTTCGCATGATTGCGGCTCGCTCGGTCGGTGGCGTCTTCCGCCACACCTCGAAGCCGCGCGCAGAGGATTCCAGCGCGTTCTGAAGATCTTGAGCGGTCGCCTTCGGCACCTGCCCAAGTATGGTTTCGTCGCTGGGGTTCTCCACGTCGCAAAGTGGGGCGCGATCATAGATCCATTCGCCGTCGATCAGAAGGCCGATGCGTGGATACTTCTGGTTGTCGCTCATTTCCGGTGTCCCTTTCAAGCCAATCCGCTGGCTGGGTTTTTTGGTAGAAGCCCTGCGGCGCCTGCCGAATGCATCTTCATTTCCCGCTGTCGAGAAATTTCAGGACCACGTCCTCGGCGATCCTCGCTCCGCGGGCTCTTTGACCCCAAGTCTGCCCACCGATGTGCGGAGTAAAGATAACATTGGACAAGGCGGCGAGGCGCTGGGGTATGTTCGGCTCGCTGTCGAGCACATCCAGGGCGGCGCCCGCGATAACCCCGTTCTCAAGGGCTTCGATAAGCGCGTTCGTGTCGACCAGGTTTCCTCGTCCGACATTCACGAGACGGCCTTTGGGACCGAGCGCCGCGAGCTCTTCCGCGCCAATGACGTGATGGAGGCTCGGTGTCCCCGGAAGCGCCAGGACGAGGACGTCCGACGCCTTGCAAAGCGCCATCCAGTCCGCGTGCAGGGACGCGCCGAGCCCTCTGTTCGACCCGCGGTCGAGACCCGCGATCTTCATCCTCGAAACGGCCGCGCGGGCTGCGATGGCCTGACCAATCCGGCCGCTGAGCCCCCCGATGCCCATGGTCATGTCCACGACGCTGTCCCCGACCTCGAAGCGGCCCTGCCGCCAATCTCCGCTACGGGCAAAGGCATCGGCGCGCACCAGGCCGCGGCACGACATGAGCGTCAGAGCCATGGCCAGATCCGCGACGTCGTCGGTCAGCGCTTCGCCGACGGGCCGCACCCTTACCCCGCGCTCAGCCAGCGCAGTTTGATCGATGAGGTCAGTTCCAACCCCTTGGGAAACGACGAGACGGAGATTCGGCAGCGCGTCGGCCAGTTCCGCGCTGCATCCGCGCGAGGCGCTGGTCATCAAGACCCGCACCGCGCAGCGATCCGTTTCCGGCAACGAATGGACATCTTTGGGACCGGGCACGACTCGAACGAGATCGCGCCCTTCTAGCGAGGGATAGGTCATTCCCGCCAGCGCGGGGAAGGAAAGCACGGGATGCATTGGCTTGTCGTCGTCCGTCGTGTCGATGAGGAGCCACGCTATCGGCGCGCCGTTTTCCGGGCAATGCAAACTGGCGACGCGCGGTAGAGAGTTATAACTTTCCCTTATAGCCAATCTGGGTTTTGGCGAATTCGCCACCCCGCACGTCAACCTCCATCGTGTAAATCGCGCTATTGCGCTTTCCCGCGGCCATGTCGCTTTCGGTGCCGATGAAAGCTGTCATGAAAAGCGTTTTGCCCGACTTTCCCCCCAAGGTGCAGGAGATGCCCGAACCTGGGAACTGCACGGTATCCGTGATCTTGCCGCCATCGAGGACTCGCACGAATTCACCGGTGTTGTAGATGCCCGCCCATATTGCGCCTTCGGCATCGACGCAGATACCGTCTGGCTGTCGCCTGCCGAGATCGGCAAACACCCTTCGATTGCTCAATCTTCCTGCGTCGTCAATGTCGAAGGCCGTCAGGCGGGCCGCCCAGGTCTCAGCGACAACAAGGGTCCTTCCGCCGTCGATCACCACGGATCCATTGGGGAAGTCGACTTCTCTGGCGACCTCTTCGATTGTACCATCCGGATCGACCCTATGGAGAGAGGTTGTCCTGCGCTCTTCGCCGGCCGCGAAATCGTAGCCGAAATTTCCGGCGTAGATCCGGTCATGTTCATCGATCGCGAAATCGTTCAGCCAACCGGTCGTGTGTTTTGACAGATCAGCGTACTCAGCCAACTGTTCGCCCGAAGTATATTTAAGAAGCCTGGAATCCTTGGCGGATGCCACGATCAAGCTGCCATCTGAAAGGAAACCCAGTCCGGATGGCCGATTTGGAACGTACAAATAGGTCTTGCGATGTCCGTCGGCACAAAGCGCACAAACCTTATGGTCGAAGACGTCCGATACCCATAGACGATCCTCCCGCCATTTCGGCGCCTCGAGAAACAAGAAATCATCGGCGAACAATGCGGGTGTTCTGGTTGCCATCTTCGTCCTCCCGGGTGAGCGCTGGACGCGTTCACCAGCCGCCGTCGCAGTGGATGTCCTGGCCCGTTATGAGGTCGGCCTCCGGGGAAGAAAGGAAAACCGCCAGATTTGCGATGTCTTCTGGTTCGATCCGGCGCTTGAGGCTCTGTCGCTCGAGGATCCATCGATGATATTCTTCTCTTTTCTCCCCGAAATGGCGCCATTCCGCCTCGGACACTACGGCACCCGGTGAAATGCCGTTCACGTTGATGCCATGGTGACCGAGTTCGCGTGCAAGCGCTTTGACGAGACCGTACATCGCCCCCTTCGAGGCGACATAGGGGACGAAGCCCTCCCAGTGCCCCGTGAGAGTGGCAGATGTCATGTTGACGATCTTGCCGTATTTCTTCTGCTTCATCCGTATGCTGCACGCCCTGGCGACGACGAAAGCGGCGGACGAATTGATCCGGACTTCCTTCTCATATTCCTCGATCGTGAACTGCTCATGCGGTTTGTTGACGACGTAAGCAGCGTTGTTCACCGCAATGTCTATGCCGCCCACTTCCTCGGCAAGCGCCGTCACGGCTTTCTCCGTGGCTTCCAGATCGCTGAGGTCGCAGCCGAAATACCGGCCGCCTTGCGCGAGCTTGTCAATTATTTCTGAGGCGTTTTCCATATCGGGGCGGTCCGACGCGATGACCCTGGCTCCCGCTACATGATAGCGCGCCACCAAGGCTTTGCCGATCGTTCCCAACGCTCCGGTGATAAACACAGTCTTCCCGGCTAGATTTGCCATCGTGCCCTCCCAATTTGTTCCTCCACTCAAAATTCCATTTCTAGCAACAAATGAGAACCTTCGAATTCTGCTAACCTACCATGACCTATAGCTTCTAGTTATATGCCTCAGGTTCAAAGTCCTTGTCGGATTAGGTTATAGATGCGGGGCGGCGTTCGACGTGCGATGGCTGCGGCTTAAGGTGGCCGTCGGCAGGACGTCTACATGGAGGAAAGCCACGATGCCCAGCGAACCCGATCTCGTGCACGTATTTGCCCAGCACGCCGCGGATCTCTCGTATGACAATCTTACGGCCGCCGCGTGCGAAGCGGCCAAGAAAAGCATTCTCGATACCCTGGGCGTCATTCTCGCGGCGAGCGGAATGGAGCCCGCGGTCCGGGGCGTAGTCGAAATCGTCAATGAAAGTGGCGGTAAGCCGGAATGTTCGGTTATAGGGTTCGGCGGTCGTCGCCCGGCGATCATGGCGGCTCTCGCCAACGGAGCGATGGCGCACTGCTTGGACTATGACGATCAAACACCTTGGGGACAGCACACAGCAAGTTCGATCGTGCCTGCCGCGTTCGCGGTCGCCGAACGCCAGGGCGGTGTTTCCGGCAAGGATCTGATTGCCGCTGTTGCCACTGGTCAGGACATCTTTGGACGACTGAGATGCAATGTGGATTGGAAAAAAGACTGGAACCTCTCGACGGTGCTCGCTGTATTCGCCGCGACGGCTTCCGCGGGCCGCACGATGGGACAGCCATCCAGGCAAATCGCCAACGCAATGGGCATCGCCACCATGCAATGCAGCGGCATCATGGAGATGGTGGCGGGACGCGGTAGCGATCTCAGAGGCATGTACGCCGGGTTTTCTGCCAAGGGCGCCGTCTTGGCGACCTTGATGGCGGACAAGGGCATCACAGGCATCGACCAAATGTTCGAAGGGCAATATGGCTTCATGAACACCTACTTCGGCGGCGGCTACGATCGCGAAGCAATCGTCCACGATCTAGGGCGGGAGTTTCTCGGAAGTGGAACGCTTTACAAGCGTTGGCCCTGCGTTGGTACGGCGCATAGCCATATGAAAGCGGCGATCGACATCGTCACGAACAACAATCTGCACCCAGACCAGATCGCGGAGATCAGGCTTCATGTTGGCGATTACCACGACTTGATGTGCCAACCTCTCGATGAGAGACGTAGCCCGGCGACATTGGCGGATGCGAAGTTCAGCCTGCCTTTTCTTGTTTCTGTTGCGATCGCCCGACGGGGAATGAGCGTCTCCGATTTTTCCGAAGGGGGCCTTCGTGACAGAGTGGTGCTCGAGACCGCGAGCAAGATAAGCCTTGTGAGAGACCCAGCGCTGAATTGGAAACTCGAACTCCCGCCCGGTCGAGTCGAGATTCTTACCCATGACGGCAGCCGTTGGTTGGAGGAAGGCCGAAGCGTTCCGGGCAATGCCGACAATCCCATGGACTGGGACGACCTCTGCTCGAAATTCAGGGAATGCGCGGCGGCCTCGGTCACCGCAATGGCGGACGACGTCGTGACACGGGTAGCGGACCTCGCCCGTCGACTCGAGGAGCTCCCCGATGCAACTGAACTTGTGAAACTTCTCTCTCCGCCAGAACACCAGGCGTAACCTGCGGCTGGAATACGCCTGGGGCTCCATACAGGCGTCCGGTGGCGCTCAGTGAGAACGCCTTTCTATTTGAAGCCATCGACCGCGGAGAAAGGGCGAAAGATTGCGTGGACGGGTGTATCCGAAGGCCAGTAGTCTGCCTCAGCAGCTTTCCCGCCGCGAAGTCGCGGTTTCAGGCGTCCCCCGCTGTATCCGTACTGATCGCTTTCATGAAGAATAGCGACCGGTTTCATCGTTTGCTAAGGTGGGGCGTTCGCACATGCTCATGGTACGAAACGAGTGGGCACCGTGCGGTCAGCGCACTAGAATACCGGATAGTCTGATGCTCAGATTTGCCCTACAATCAAATGCCAGCGGTCTGCCCCCCGTCGATGACCATCGCGTGGCCTGTGACGAAGCCCCCCGCGTCTGAGCAAAGCCAGAGGACCGTGCCTGCAATTTCTTCCGGCCGTCCCATTCGGCCGACAGGCTCTTGCGCGATAATGCGGGCCCGGCCTTCGTCGGTATCCCCCGTGTACCGAGCGATCATCGGGGTGTCGATGATTCCCGGGCAAATGGCGTTCACCCTAATGTTCTTGTCCGCGTATTCGAGGGCGGCGACCTTGCTCGCGGCCACGACACCGAACTTCGAGGCACAATAGCTGGACTGCCCGCGGATCGCCAGGACACCCGCGCCGGACGCGGTGTTGACGATCGCCCCGCCGCCTTGGCGCAACATGATTTCGATCTCGTATTTCATGCAGAGGAAAACGCTTTTCAGGTTCACGGCGATGGTCCTGTCCCAGACTTCCTCGGACAAGTCGGCGATCGATTGCGCGGGCTGTTCGATGCCCGCGTTGTTGAACGCGACGTCCAAGCGGCCGAACTTTTCCACGGTCTTGTCAAGAGCGGCCTTTACGTCAGAACTCTTGGCCACGTCGCAGATGACCGACAAAACCCTTCCACCCATTCCCTCGATCTCAGTGACCGTCTCCTTCAAGCCTTTCTCGGAAATGTCAGCGGCCGTCACAGCCGCGCCCGCCTTGGCAAACGCGATTGCCGCGGCGCGACCGATACCGCTTCCCGCTCCAGTGACAAACGCGATTTTGCCGTTGAAATCCACCTTGGGTATGTCAGTCATTTTCGTTTTTCCGTTTCTTTTTGTCCACGACGACAGGGGCCGCGCGGCTGATGAAGCCCATTTCGCGGCGACAGAACTGGCCTTTGGTTTTCAGCCGCCTGTCCTGGACTTGGTCTTCGAGCCGCCGACGGTGTAGATTGCCGCCGCAGTTACGACAACAACGCCTTCAATCAACCCCTGCCAGTTTGCGCCCAGGTTCAGGATGTTGAAGCCATTGGTGAGAGAATACAGCAGCAGTGCGCCAGCGAGTGTCTTGATAACGCTACCCGCGCCGCCGAACAGCGAAGTACCACCGAGGATCGCAGCCGCAATGACCGTGAGTTCCGCTCCTTGAAGGCCTGCGGGGTTTATCGACCTCAGACGGCTGGCGAACAGAATTCCGGCAAGCCCGGCGGCGCCGCTACAGAAGACGAAAGCCATCAATTTGTAACGGGTCACGCTGATGCCGGAGAGCCGCGCCGCCTCGGAATTGCCACCGACCGCATAGACGCGACGGCCGACCATCGTAAAAGTCAGGGTAAACCAGACTATTGCGGTGAAGATGGCCATGTAGATGACAGGATTGCGGAGGATCAGTTCCCCGCCAGAAGCCCAGGACACCAATAGGAAGAAGATGCCGATCACCACCATCGCCAATACCGCGGGCCGGAGACGCTTCCCGGCCATTCGGGTCTGGAAGGCACGAAAAGCGCCGAACGCGAGAAGCGCAGCCCCTGCCGCTAGTACCAACCAGAAAACATCGTGACGGCCGCCTTCAAACGCCTTCATGGTCGCGATCACCGCCGGGTCGGATGCGGAAAGCGAGCGCCCGTCGGTGTAGATCAAAACAAGTCCGCGAACTGCCGTCATAGTCCCGAGGGTAACGATGAAGGCGTTGATTCCGACGAACTGCACGATGGCGCCGTTCAGGAGGCCGATGCTCATAGCCACGACCATCGCAAGGCCTGCAGCGGGCCAGAAACCTATCGCATCGGCATTGCCGATTAGCATAACCGCGGAGAGCGCGGCGACGGAGGCCACTGACAGGTCGAAATTGCCACTGATGAGAACGACAGTCATGGCCACCGCCATGATCGCGATCAGCGACGACTGATAGACGACATTCGACAGGTTTTGTACGCTCAGGTAGTTGGATTGACCCAGATAGGTGGTGATAACCGTCAACGCGACGATGAGGAGCAAGAGGGCGTAGTAGACCCCCATCTCCTGCATGCCGAACATGCGCTTCCAGTTCGTCTTGGGCACGGAGGTGCCCTGAGCAACCGCTGCCTTCGGTGTTACATGATTTTCAGTTACTATGGTCATGTTCTAATCTCGCTTTGAGAGGCTCGCCATTCAATGGCGCGCGGCTTCGGGCGCTGCGCTCTGGCCTCCGGCCAGCAGGAGCAATTCGTGCTCTGAAGTGTCGTGAACGTTGCGTTCCGCGATGCATTGGCCGTCGCGCATCACGAGGATGCGGTCGGAAACCGCGATCAGTTCCTCGAATTCCGATGACACGACTATGACCGACATGCCTTGGCTAGCCAGTTGCCGGACCAACCGGAGGATATCCGTCTTGGCTCCGATATCGATGCCCGCGGTCGGTTCGTCCAAGAGGAACAGCTTGACGTCGCTGAAAAGCCACTTGGCTATCGTTACCTTCTGGGCGTTGCCACCGCTCAGTTCCTTCACAAGGATTTCCGGAGAACTGGCTTTGATCGACAGCATGCGGATTGCCTCCCATCCGCGTTCCCGCTCACGCTCGCCCACCGGAAGCGCGTTCATCACGGACACGCTTCCGAGAGCGGGCAAGGTGGTGTTCTTCCAGATTTCGAAATCGGGCACCAAACCCTGCGCCATTCGATCCTCCGGTACCATTCCGATGCCGGCCCTCACCGCCGCGCCCGTGTCGCGAGCGACGCGTTTGCCGTCAAGAAGGACCTCTCCCGTGGCGTTCGTGTCGGAGCCGAATATTGCGTGCAGCAGTTCGCTGCGGCCTGATCCCAGGAGCCCGGCGACGCCCACCACCTCTCCCCGCGCGACCCTCATCGAGAGCTTCTGCAGCCTGCCCTTTGAGGCGAGATCCCGCAATTCGAGACGTGGAACCTGCTCGGTAGCAGAGTCTGGCAGAGGCGTGCGATTCTCCGCCTGTCTCTCAAGAGCAACGATTTGTTTGCCGACGATCGCCTCGGCTATGCGATTTTCATCCAGATCGCAGGTGTTGGCACGAAGTACTGCGACACCGTCGCGCAAAACGGTGACCTGATCGGTAAGAGCCATCACTTCATCAAGAAAGTGCGACACAAAAAGAATCGCCTTCTGCTCGCCTTTGGACAGCTTTCTCACGGTTTCATAGACCAGCTCGCGCTCTTCCGATGCAAGCGAAGCGGTCGGCTCGTCCATGACAATCAGGTCGGCACCGGTGCCCAGCGCCTGGAAAATGGACACCATCTGGCGTTCGCCGATGGACAATGAGCCTACGAGCGTGTCCGGATCCAACCTGTATCCGACGCGTTCGCAGAGTTCGTTGAATTTGCTCCGGATAGATAAAGAACGTCTCCAAGGACCAGTGTTTCCGAGGAAGACGTTCTCGAGGATCGACAGAGTCGGGACCAGCGGAATATGCTGGTGGACCGTCGCGACACCCATATCATTTGCGGCTTTGGGATTATCCCACTGCACGGGCTGACCGCGCCAGATGATTTCACCTAAGGTCGCCCAGTAGGCACCGGACAGAATCCGGATCAAGGTTGATTTTCCAGCGCCATTGGCCCCGAGCAAGCCGTGGACCTTGCCCCGCTCGATGTCGAGATCGACACCGCGCAGGGCCAGCGTTCCGTTGGGAAACCCCTTCACGATACCGCGCAACTGCATGATTGGAGTGTTGTCTTGCATCAGTTGAGGCTTCCCACTCTGTTTGCTATCAACGAAGGAAAGTTATCACCACTGCTCGGGGCAGTCGTCGATCTTTTCCTTAGTGATCTGCGGCATGTCGTAGGTCACGAACCGACCCTTGGGCGTTTCGGGATTCGTTGCGGCTTCGTGCATGGCCTTGAACATAAGCTCGCCCAGCAACTGTGGACGCGTGCACACCGAGCCGTGCATTTCTCCAGCCAGGATCGCGTCGTGACCCAACTTCGAACCACCGCCAGTCGCGATGAGCTTACCCTTCCAGCTCGCCGCCTCGATCGCCCGCGCGCAGCCGATTGCCATGTCATCAGCGTGGCTGAAGATCAGGTCAATATCCGGGTGGGCAGTCAGGAAGTTCTGGCATACCGCTTCACCTTCGTCGGGCGTCCAGTTGGTGGGCTGTTCGGCTACTATCTCGTAATTTGCGCCGGCCTTGTCGAGAGCTGCCTTGAACCCATCGGTGTCGAGCTTGACGATTGTGTAGGCCGGATCACCCATTACGATCGCGATCTTGGCTTTCTTGTCTTTCGGGAGGAGGCTTGCGGCCATCTCGCCGGAAACGTAGCCAGCCTGATAATTGTCGGTGGCGACCAGCGCTGACAGACCCGGATAGGGATCACTCAGTTTGCGCGTCGCGGAGTCGCCCACCTGCAGGGCGATGGCTACGACCGGGATGCCGGCGTCGTTGACCTTGTCGACGAAAGATTCAGCGACCACCGAGTCGAGCGGCAGGAATCCGATAGCGTCCACCTTTTGGGACAGCAGGTCATCAAGGGCGTTGCCTTGCTTTTCGACACTGCCACGCGGATCGAGGACGACGGTTTTGACTCCTGCCTTTTTGGCAGCTTCCTCGAAGCCCTTGGCTGTCATCACGTTGTATGGGTACTCAAGACTTGCAGGTACGTAGCCGAAGGTCAGATCCTTTGCGGCAGCCGTTCCGGCGCAAAGAAGCGCAGCGACAGCAGCCACGCCGAATTTCAGTTTATTTCCGCCCATGAGTTCCTCCCTGGAGCAAGTTCTGCAACGTGCCGGTATGCGTTTGGCTGTTCGGTTTCGGCACTGTGAAACCGGGCCGTTTGTCGCCGCGCAGATCTCGAAGCAATCTATATTTATCGACGGCAGCCGCTCCGACCGACAACAAGGAGGGATTCACCGCATGGTTGAGCCAATACTTGTCGCGGTACCGATGAAGCAACGCTACTTCGAAATATGACAATTCTCTGGATCTGCTGAATATCGGGGTCCTCCGCTCCTCCGACAGACCCAATTGATCCTCGGTTTGCAACTCGATCAGGACGGCAATTTCTGTTGAACTCAGATTTATACCGAAGGGTCGACTTGCACTCCTCCTGTGCAGGATTTTTCTAACATGCTGCAATTTTGCAAGACAGAGGTCCCGGTGCCCGGGTTATAACATCAGCTTATGCCGACACGCCGCGCGCAGGTCCATGTCGGTCAGGGTCAAGACCAGAAGCCCTTTTGCGGTAGAGCGTTGTCGACTGGTCTGAGCCAACAGATCCCCTCGCATCGACGAATGGGCATATAACATCAAGCTATGCCATAACTCGGCGATCAGGACAGAAGCGACGAAAACGGTTGTCTCAGGAATTCAGATTTGCGACCCAGCTTGATAACAGCGCCGCTCACGTGACGTCGGCGCTAACTGAAATCGATGTTGGAGGTCGAAACGATGAGAGGGGTTGTTTTCCTCGGCGAAGGCAAAATGGAGCTTCGCGATTTTCCCGACCCTGTACCTGGGCCAGACGAGGTCGTTATCCGGGTGAAGGCTTCGGGAATGTGCGGAAGTGACTTAAACCACCTCCACGAGCCGAAGCGAACCGAAGACCAGATTGTCATCGAGGGGCATGAGCCATGCGGCGTCGTCGAGATGGTGGGTTCGGCTGTAAGGCCTCATGAAGCAAAAGTCGGCGACCGCGTGATGATCCACCATTATGACGGCTGCCGCACCTGCTCCAATTGTCGTTCCGGCTGGACGCAGAACTGCGACAGAGGGCGGATTGCGTTCGGTGGCAATGGCCACGGAAGCCACGCTGACTTTATGAAAGCCCCCGTCCACACAGTGATCAAGCTGCCCGACGAGCTCTCTTTCAAGGCGGGTGCGGCCATCGGCTGTGGTAGCGGAACGGCCTATGGAGCTTTGAAGCGCATTAACCTCCTTGCCGAAGAGACCATCGCCATCTTCGGTCAAGGCCCTGTCGGATTGAGCTGCACCCTGTTCGCGAAGGCCTTCGGCGCGCGGGTCATCGCGCTCGACCCGGGCGAGGAACGCCTCGCAATGGCCAAAAAATTCGGCGCTGACTTCCTCGTCAATCCATTGAAAGACAACCCCGTCCAAGCCATCAAGGACCTGACCCGCGGTTTCGGCGCCGATAAGGCGGTCGAATGCAGTTCGAACCCGGTCGCGCGCGAGCAGGCGGTCAACTGCGTCTGCCAATGGGGCACCACTTGCCTGGTCGGCGTCCACGGGAGCATGCAGTTCGACTGCAACGAGGTCATCACGAAGCAAAAGACGCTCGTAGGTTCGCTGACGTTTAGCAAAAACCAGCAAGACGAATGCGCCCAGTTCGTCACGGAACGAGGCATTGATGTCGATTCCCTGTTCACGCATGAATTCAAGCTTGAGGACGCCGTGGAGGCATATACCCTTTTCGAGCAGAGGAAAATCGGCAAAGGCGTTTTCGTATTCGACTAGACCGCTTCTTCGTTATTCAATTGGCTTGGTGATCGTGGCAGTGACTTCGCCACGAATTTGAACAAATCAACGCCGCCGGATTAGCTTTGCCTCCCCCTCGGCGGCCATACCGCCCACGGGGGCGTCGCGGTCGCAGTGTTGCGAGCGCAAGTACCCGCGGAATTTCTCGGGCAAGATTTCATGTCGGGGTAACATCTCGGGATAGCTCTTTGAGAGGCGGCCCTCGACGCTGGTTCACCACTCCGCTTGGCGATCCCCAAAGTATACTTGGGTGATCGTGACACATTCGTAGGTCACGAATTGGGGCTTCAGGGCACCCGGATGGTTGGTCACGTCACAGAGAATTTTTTCAGCATGAGCATTCCCAGCAGTCGGGCCGCCGCAGATCGAGCCATCCATGGCCGGTAGATATCGCGTCGTTGCCTTCCCTCGACCACCGCCAGTCGAGTCCGCGAACTTCCGGTTGTGAGTCCGACTTTGCGGGCTTGGACGAGGCGTTGGATCCCCCCAACAAAAGTCAGCCACGGTTGCGCGGCGCGAAATCGCTTGGTTTCACGCCGGCGGTCATAGCCGGCCCGTTCACATTTGCACTGGCGGCCAAGATGTTTGACGTTCGGGAAGATGTTTGACCGGGGCAGTATCGGCTATTTCTTTGCATCAACGCGCCGACCTATTTCGCTCTTGCGGCGCAAATGCTTGGGCAGACCGAGAATGATTCCGGGACCCGGCCTGGTGAATTGGGAGAAAGTTGGCGTGAACATTGTCAGCAATATTGCAGCCAACGAGGCTGAGCTCGCCGCGAGGTGGTTGACGTCATTCGAAGCTGCGCTCGAAGCTAGAGATGCCAAAGCACTTGGCCAGCATTTCGCGGACGATTGCCATTGGCGAGATATCCTCGCTTTCACATGGAACATCACGCCTCACCAATTAAGGCAGCCGATCGTCGAAGGCATTCTCAAGGCGCAGCCGGATGTGCGGGCGAAAAACTTCAAGCTGGCGGAAGAGCGCACCCCACCCCGCCGCGTGACCCGTATCGGCGTGGAATCGATCGAAGCGATCTTCACATTCGAGACAGAGGTCGGGCGCGGCCACGGCTTTCTACGGCTGCTCGCCGACGCGCCGGAAACGGCGTGGGCATTGATGACATCGCTCGATGAATTCAAAGGTCATGAGGAACCAATCGGTGATCGGCGGCCAAGCGGCTCTTCCTATTCGAGAACTTTCGGCGGCGACAACTGGAGCGACCTGCGTGCGAAGGAGCAAGCGTTCGCAGACCGCGAACCCGCCGTACTGATCATCGGCGCGGGCCAGGGTGGGTTGAGCATAGCCGCCAGACTGAGACTGCTGGGTGTGGATACCCTGGTCGTGGATAAGACGCCGCGGGTCGGCGACGTCTGGCGCAAGCGTTATCATTCGCTGGCGCTCCACAATCAGGTGAAACTCAACCACCTACCCTATTTGCCCTGGCCGTCAAGCTGGCCAAAGTACCTGCCGAAGGACATGATCGCCAATTGGCTGGAAAACTACGCCTGGTCCATGGAGTGCAACGTCTGGACTGAAACGACCTTCGTCGAAGGGTCTTTCGACGACCAAACTGGCCACTGGAATGCCAAGGTGCGGAGGGCGGACGGATCGGAACGGGTCCTGAGGCCGAGACACATCGTCTTTGCCAACGGCGTGGCGGGCCGCCCGCTGAAACCGTCGGTCCCGGGTCTGGACTCCTTCAAGGGCGCGGTCATACATACACATGATTTCACGAGCGGCGAGGATTGGCGCGGAAAACGCGTGCTGGTTCTCGGCGCGGGCACGAGCGGCCATGACGTGGCACAGGATCTCCACGGCCACGGCGCGCAGGTGACCCTGGTCCAACGAGGACCTGCCACTGTCACAAGCGTGACTGCCGCAGGGCTTGTCCATTCCGTCTATTATAGCGAAGGTTTGCCCGTCGAAGACTGCGACCTGATTGCCGCGACCAGCACCTACCCGCTGCTCATCCGCAGCTATCAGGCAGCCGTCGCGAAGATCAAGGAAATCGACCGCGACCTTCTTGCCGGCTTGCAGGCAAGGGGTTTCAAGCTGGATTTCGGGGAGGATGAAACCGGACACCAGATGAAGTTCCGTCGCCGCCACGGTGGCTACTATCTCGACTGCGGATGCTCGGAGTTGATCATCAATGGCGAGATCGACCTCATGCAGTGGGAAGAGATCGACCAGTTCGTCGAGGAAGGCGTGAAACTTGCCAACGGACAGGTGAACAAGGTCGACCTCGTCGTGACCGCCACCGGTTATCAGAGCCAGCAGGATCTCATCCGTGAGCTTTTGGGTTCGGAGACCGCGGACAAAATCGGGCCGATCTGGGGTATCGCCCCCGATGGGGAACTCGCCAACATGTTCCGGCCCACGCCTCAGCGGGGCCTTTGGTTTACCGGAGGCGGTTTCGCGCACGCGCGCATCTACTCCAAATACATCGCCCTGCAGATCAAAGCGCGCGAAATGGGATTGTTGAGCTGATGCCACTCGATTTCCATGGCAAGGTGGCTTTTGTAACGGGTGCCGGATCGATCGGCGAAGGCTGGGGCAACGGAAAGGCGACCGCCGTGCTTCTGGCCCGTCAGGGTGCGAAGGTATTCGGCACCGACATAAACCCTGAAGCGCTGACCGATACCGGATCGGCGATGGCGCGGGAGAACCTCAGCGGGCATTGGTCGTCCTGCCAATGCGACGCGACCAGCGGCAAGAGCGTCGAGGCTGCGGTGGCGCGATGCGATCGCGAACTAGGCCGTATTGACATCCTGGTCAACAACGTGGGTGGCAGCGCTCCGGGCGACCCGATCACGATGAGCGAGGAGTTGTGGGAGAAGCAGATCGCTCTCAATCTCGACAGTGTTTTCCTGAATTGCAAGCATGTCCTCCCCGTCATGCTCCGCCAGTTCGAAGAGGGCGGGAGCGGCGGCGCGATCGTCAACATCGGCAGCGTGGGGTCGATGACATTTCAGATGGGCGGTCGCGTTAGCGCCGCATACGCGGCCTCGAAGGCGGCGGTCGAGGCCTTTTCCCGCTCTACCGCGATCGCGTTTGCGAAGAAGGGCATAAGGGTGAACACGGTGATCCCCGGTTCCATGCACACTCCGCTCGTCGAGAACAGGCTAGCTCGCCAGCTTGGCAAGGACGACCTCGCCAAGCTCATCGCTGAGAGGAATGCGAGCGTGCCTATGGGTCGCATGGGAGACGCATGGGACGTGGCCAACGCGGTAATGTTTCTCGCCAGCGACGAGGCCCGTTACATCACCGCCACACAACTGGTCGTAGATGGCGGACTGACCGCGGCGCGCCCGGCATGACTTCCGGACAACCTATGTTCCGAGAGCGGAGGAAAAATTGAGCCGACCAGTTATCATCACTTGCGCTGTTACCGGTTCGGGAGACACCACCGCGGCAAGTCCCTATGTGCCCATCACGCCCGGACAGATCGCCAACGAAGCTCTCAGTGCGCACGCAGCGGGCGCTGCCATCGTGCACATACATGTTCGCGATCTCGAAACGGGCAAACCCAGTCGCGACATCCGCCTCTATCGGGACGTCGTTGGACGCATCCGGCAATCGGGAGCCGATGTCGTGATTAATCTGACGACGGGTGTGGGAGCACGTTTCACACCCGCCGAAGACGATCCGAACCGTAACGCGGTTTCAGGTCTCGCCTCCCCCGAGGAGCGTATGGAGCACGTGCTCGAGCTGCGGCCGGAGATATGCAGTCTGGACGTGGCAACCATGAACTTCGGCGCCCACGCGTTCGTCAACGTTCCCGAACACATCGAGCGTATCGCGCGAGCCGTCCGTGCAGCCAACGTCAAACCTGAACTCGAGGTCTTCGATCTCGGCCATTGCGCGCTTGCTGGACACCTGTTCAAGCAGGGAATATTCGCCGAACCTGCCATGTACCAGCTTTGCCTGGGCATTCCGTGGGGGGCTCCCGCAACCACGGAGGCAATGTTGTCCATGAAGCAGATGGTCCCGGCCGGAAGCAACTGGAGCGCGTTTGGCATCGCCGCGAAAGAGTTCCACATGGTCGCGCAGTCGGTTATCCTCGGGGGGCATGTACGCGTTGGGCTCGAAGACAACCTTTTTCTTTCCCGTGGCGAGTTATCGCCGGGAAACGCCCCATTGGTCGAACGCGCCGCGAGGATCGTCAAGGAACTTGGGGCCGAGGTCGCCACGGCTTCGCAGGCTCGCGAAATATTGCGGCTTGGTTGAACTAATTGACAGGAGCATCCATGCCTCGCCTCGAAACGTTGTCGAATGACGAGATGACCGCGGCGCAGTCCGAAGTGAGCGCGGAAGCGATCGCCGGAAAGCGGGGACGCGTGCCTGCTCCGATGATCGCATGGCTCAGAAATCCGGAACTCGCGCGCAGGGCACAGCGGCTCGGCGAGCTTCTCAGGTACGACACCACACTTCATCCGCGTCTGTCGGAACTGGCGGTCCTCGTGTGCGGCAGGCATTGGACCTCCCATCACGAATGGACGGCACACAAACGGCTCGCGTTGGACGCCGGGCTGAACCCGCAGGTCATCGCCGACGTTGCCGCTCGCCGGCGCCCCGAGACGGCCGACGACGAGGAGCGCCTCGTACACGATATCGCGTTGTGCCTCCTCTCCACGGGTCGAATTCCCCGCGCGCTTTACGATCAAGGCATTCACCGCCTGGGGGAACGAGGTATGGTCGAGCTCGTGGCGATCATCGGCTACTACTGCTTGGTATCGGTGACCCTCAATGCATTCGAACTAGGAATCCCGGGGTCGATCGCGACGGAACTCGACGATCCCGACTTCTCCTCGCCGGAGGCCGCTCGTTGAGCCGGGCGCATCCAGACTTCCATTTGAAAGACGAGGAGCCGATCGATTCCGGCCTTCCGATCGTCGATGCCCACCATCACCTCTATGAAAGACCAAACCTTCGCTATCTGTTCAACGAGTTCAAAGCAGATCTCGCAAGCGGACACAACGTCGTGGCGACGGTGTTCGTCCAAGCCCGCGCGATGTACCGCGATGGGGGTCCGGAAGCCATGCGCCCTGTCGGTGAAACCGAGTTCGCTAAAGGCGTTGCGGACGCGTGCACGGCCGATCCCGAATGCCAAACGCGGGTTTGCGCGGGAATTGTCTGCCACGCCGATCTGATGTTGGGCGAAAGCGTCGAAGAGGTTCTCAGGGAGCACGGCCGCGCGGCCGGCGGCATTGGTTCGGGAAATCTGCGGGGTCTTCGACACATCGCCGCCTGGGATCCCGACCAGGGAATGTTAAACAGCGCCTATCCGACATTTCCGGACATGCTGGAGGACGCCCGTTTCCGAGCCGGGTTCTCTATGCTCGCGAAATACGGCCTCCGATTTGACGCCTGGCTTTACTACCACCAAATCGACCGGCTGACGGCTTTGGCGAGGTCGTTTCCGCATATTCCGATCGTCGTTGATCACTGTGGAGGCGTCTTGGGCATCAGGGGCTATGCGGGTCGCCAAGCAGAAGTTTTCGCCCAGTGGTCCAAGGCATTACGCGAACTGGCAACTTGCGACAATGTCGCAATCAAGCTCGGTGGTCTCGGAATGCCGATCTCTGGTCTCCCCCTTGCGGAAGTGGGAAGGGGGCCGGGCTCCGTTGAACTGTGCACGGCCTGGCGACCATGGATGGAGACGTGCATCGAGATTTTCGGAACTCAACGATGCATGTTCGAGAGCAACTATCCAGCCGACCGGGCGAGCCACACCTATGGCACCGGTTGGAACGCGATGAAGCGGCTGGCGGCAGCGGCAAGCGCGACAGAAAGGGACGATCTCTTCTGGCGCACCGCCGCAAGATTCTACCGACTGGAGACGTCCGCTCAGGCGGGACGCTCGTCATGATGACGGAACAAGGCTACCAGGAAATCCACAAAGGCCCGCGTCTTCGGAGAAACTTTCCGGCTGCTCGGGTAAACCGCGTAAAGGGCGGTGTCGAACTCGGTAGGACTTACCTCGTGGTCCGTCAGGAGAGGTATGAGATCTCCCTTTCTAACGGCTTCCCGGACCGTCGACTCCTGCATGATGACCAAGCCAAGACCGCTCATTGCGCTGGTGAACAGTGCAGCGCCGCTGTCCGTCTCGAGGTTGCCCGAAACCGGAATCTCTACCGTGGTCGCGTCCCTGGTGAATCGCCAGCGGTTGTCGTAATTCTTCGCCCGGTAGACAAGGCAGTTGTGTTTCACGAGGTCTTGCGGGATTGTGGGATAGCCGTTCGTTTCCAAATATGCCGGACTGCCGCAGAGAACACGGCGACTCGGGCTCAGGCGCCGCGCTATCAAACTTGAGTCCTCGAGACTGCCGAGCCACACCGCGACGTCTATCCCGAGCGCGACGAGGTCCGCCCGCTCGTCCGTAAGAGTGACATCAATCATGACTTCCTGGTTCTCGGCGAGAAAGTCCTTGAGCGCCGGAACAATTATCTCGTTTCCGACGGAAATCCTGAGGTGAACACGCAGCCGTCCTTTGACTGTTTTCTGGTAGCCACTGACTTCACGTTTCACGTCATCAATCTGGCGGATGAGTTCAGTCAGCTTCTGATAATACAGGGTGCCGACTTCCGTGAGGGATTGCCGTCGGGTCGTACGGTTAAGCAGCCGGACTCCCAACGTCGTCTCGAGGCGATTGATCTGCCGTGCGACGGAGGTCACAGATGTGTTAAGATGCCGGGCAGCGGCCGAAAAGCTGCCGTTCTCGACAACAAGAACGAACGCCCGATCCAACTTGAGTTCGTCCACTGCTTCCCCCACCCGGTTCCCCTTCTTGTCGTCGAGGAAATGCCTGAACGCAAGCACCGCCGCTACGTGGTCGCCAAACTAGCGAAATGCTGTAACGCGCACAACGCGGATACAGCACCCCTCGAAATTCCCTGAGTTGCTCGGTTTACCTTAGCGTTAGGAGGCTCCTGGATAGACATTCTGGCCGTAGGCATTCCTGACATCAGTCAAGAGTTTTCCGGTCGGGGGCGCATATGTCATGCGCTTACTGGTAAAAACACCCGTCAGCTGTTTGATCTGGACGGCCATCTCGGCAGTCTTCACCAGCGCAAGCGGCCCGTTGAGCACGGGCGTCGAATTTACTTCGTGGATGCCAGCCTCTGTCAGAACCGTCATCAGACTGCCGCCTGCCGGGATCAAGACCTCGGCACCCTTTTCGATGCAGCGGCCAGCCGCCTCCGTGAATTGGCGGACAATCTCCGCCCTCGCGTCGTCATTTCGGAAGGCGAGATCGAACACGCCCGGCCTCTCGACCGTCATGGTTTCGACTGATGCCAACCGGGACATGACTCCCTGGTTGCGCACCCCTTCCATGATTCGCGGCACGAACTTGGGATTGACGTTGATGAGGGAGAACGACGCCCCCATAAGGCAAGCCACCTGAATGGATGACTCACGCAGGCCGAGGACTGGAATATTCAGGAGCTCGCGGAGTTCATGCACCCCCGGCTCGAAAATATTTCCGACCAGAAAGGCGTCGTAGCCGTCCTTCTCCGCCTGCAGACCCTTTTCCGTCACCTCCACGGTGTCCAACAGCTCAAGATAGCGGTATTGGTCGGCAATGGCCCGATGAGGACTGAGTCCGTCCACCGTGATCTCCGTGCCGGGAGCGGCGGACTTTTGAATGATCCTTCTGAGTGCCTGCGCATATAGTCCGTCTCGGGAACCCCGGGAGACGCCGAAGCTTTGGTAAAACAGTTTCATCGTCAACTCCTGCTCTTCGTCTCGCTTCGTGTTCTGTATCGTTCACTCAAGGCAACGCGCACAGACTAGTCGACCAGGTCCGGATTGTACCTGCCCTTCCGCATTCTGTAGATGATGATCTTTTCGAAGAGACCTGCTTTATAGAAAGGCTCGTTTGAAATGAAATCCTCTGCCCCGTCACGGTCCGGCACGTTGAGGATGAACAGACTTCCCAGGGCCACGGAAGCGTCGTCGTTCTGTAGCGGTCCCGAGAAGAAGATCTTAGGCTTGAATATGTCGAGGTACTCGCGATGTACCGCCAGGTGCTCTGCCCTTGCCTCGGCGGTGTCCGCCCTATCAACGCAATATACTGCCCACAACATCGAGTTTCTCCTTGCTGCAATCAATGCCGACCAAGCCGGCTGCTTCGGATAGGTTGGTTCACATCCGATCGGAGCGGCCGCCGTCGACGAACAGCGTGTGCCCGGTGACGTAGCTTGAGTCGTCGGAAGCGAAGAAAAGCACCGGTGCGGCGAGCTCCTGCAGCGTCCCTAACCGTCCCAACACGACGGTTTTCTTGCGATGCTCCATGTGTTCCTCGACCTCTTCGGGCGTACGGGTCGAAGCCGAAAACGGCGTTAGGAAACTGCCGGGCGCGACACAATTGACCGTCACTCCGCTCGGGCCAAGCTCGCGCGCCAGTGTCTTCGTCAACATGATCACTCCGGCTTTCGCCGAGACGTACGCGGCGCTGCCACCCGGCGACCCGGCCGTCCTGTGCGGGGCCGCGCCCGTGCCCAATGCAGAGCTGATGTTGACGACCCGGCCATAGTTCTGTCGCACCATATGCGGCGCGACCGCCTGCGTGCAGAAGAACACACCCTTCAAATCAACGTCCAGAACGATGTCCCAATCTTCGCTCGTGGTTGTGGCGAAGGGACGGTAACGCGATATCCCCGCGTTGTTGATCAGAATGTCGATGCGGCCGTACTCGGCGACCACCTTATCCATGAACTCCGCAAGTTGATCCCGCTTTGTCACATCGACCGCCGAACCCGATGCCCTGCCACCGGACTGTCTGATGGATTCGACGGCTTCCGGAATGACGCTCTCATTTTTGTCGGCGAGAACCACCGTCGCACCTTCGGCTGCGAAAAGGTCAGAAATTGCCTTGCCGATGCCCGAGGCACCCCCTGTGACGATCGCAATCTTGTCTTTTAGTCGCATTGTCTGACTCCTCAATGTCGTATGGTCGACGACATCGTCCCGCTGATCCCGCCTACGAGCACCCGTCACTGGATGACCTTTTGATGTTTTACGTTTCCGCGTCTCCGCGCCGCATCCGCTGCAACGCCTCGTAAATCGCCTCGTCGACTTCGATTGTACCTGCTTTTTGAGCTTCCCTGCGCTTGATGGCGCTGGACCTGCCAGGAACTCGCACCTTGGAAACGCCGGTCGCGGGTCGCGAAGCCTCGATCTGTTCCACCAGCTTCGTCACCGACAACCGGAACCGGTCGAGCGGCATTAACAGCTCAGGATTGATAACGAGGAAGAAGAACCCGCAATCGGACACTTCTTCCACGATCGTGGCGCTTCCGCAGAGGATACCGAGAACTTGGACGACAAGGGAAAGTCCGTATCCGCGATGGCCGCCCCACGGCATGAAGGCGCCCTCGAGGGCGCTTGTCGGGTCGATCGTGGGATGGCCGTGCGGATCGACAGCCACGCCGGGTTCCAGCGGCTGCCCAAGCTTTTGCCGCAACAAGACGTCTCCCCACGTTGTCATGCCGGTACCGAAATCCACGACCAGTGGATCCGGCTCTGCAGGAAAGGCGAAGGCAATAGGATTGGTGCCGAAAATCCTGTCGATGCCGCCGGACGGAGCAACCCTCGCCATCGTGTTCGCGGTGTGCATCGCTATGAAGCCTTTGCGAGCGGCACGCTCGACATAATACGCGAGCCGACCGCTGAACCATGTATCGGAAATGCCTACAATGCCCACGCCGTTTTGGGTCGCCAGCTCTATGGCCTTGTCGATTCCGACCAAAGACGTGACATAGCCGTTGGTCCCTCCTCCGTCGACAACCGCCGAGTTCGGGGACTTCGCGGTCACGACGATCTGTTTTGCGGGGGGCCTGTTTTTCAGGTTTTCGACGAGTGCCAGGATCCGCGGCAGGCCTGCGAATGCATGCCCGGCCGCGGCTGCGTCTACCAGGTGATCCGCGACGATCTTGGCATGTTTTCCGTCCACGCCATGTTTGATCAAAACGTCGGTCGCCAACGCGTGGGCGTCTGAAAACGTGACTTGCATGTTCGATATGCCTCCCAATCGAGGGCTAACTTACTTTGAACCAGGGCGCAGCATTTACATCGATATTCGTTCACGATCTTCACGCAAAACGCAAAGATGCACTCCTTCCCCATCCTTGTCTTCGTCCCCATAATAAGCGGCAGATACGGCAATCGCACGCGGAAGCGGCGGATCGGGAGGAAAGAACATGCGGGCTCAAATGAATCACGATTCAAAGGGAGCATTCGTCTGGGATGACCCATTCCTGCTTGAGGACCAGCTTTCCGACGATGAGCGGATGGTGCGCGATTCCGCGGCGGCGTTCGCCACCGACAAGCTCAAACCGAGGGTCGAACACGCCTATCTGCACGAAGAAACTGACCCCGCCATTTTCCGGGAAATGGGCGAAGTAGGCCTTCTCGGCATTACAATTCCCGAGGAGTACGGCGGATTAGGTGCGGGTTATGTCACCTACGGCCTCGTAGCTCGGGAAGTCGAGCGAGTGGATTCAGGCTATCGTTCGATGATGAGCGTCCAGTCGTCGCTGGTTATGTATCCCATCTATGCGTACGGGTCGGAGGAGCAGCGCCGGAGGTATCTGCCCAAACTCGCGTCCGGCGAATGGGTGGGATGCTTCGGATTGACCGAGCCGGACGCGGGGTCCGATCCCGGCGGCATGAAAACCCGGGCGGAGAAGACGTCTGGAGGGTATCGCCTCCGAGGGTCGAAAACATGGATCTCGAATTCGCCGATCGCCGACGTGTTCGTTGTCTGGGCAAAGTCGGCAGCGCACGAAAACCAGATCCGTGGCTTCATCATCGAAAAGGGCACGCCGGGGCTTTCCGCACCGAAGATCGGAGGCAAGCTGTCGCTGCGTGCTTCCATTACTGGCGAAGTCGTCTTGGATGGAGTGGAAGTGGGCGAGGAAGCTTTGCTCCCGAACGTGAGTGGCCTGAAAGGACCCTTCGGCTGCCTTAACCGCGCCCGCTACGGCATTTCCTGGGGTGTCATGGGAGCCGCGGAAGACTGCTGGTTTCGCGCCCGCCAATACGGACTAGACCGCAAGCAATTCGGAAAGCCGCTGGCGGGCATGCAGCTTTACCAGAAGAAGCTGGCGGACATGCAGACGGAGATTTCACTGGGTCTCCAGGCCTCATTGCGCGTTGGACGGCTGATGGACGAAGACAAGTTCGCACCCGAAATGATTTCCATCGTGAAACGCAATAATTGTGGCAAAGCCCTCGACATCGCGAGAATGGCACGGGACATGCACGGCGCAAACGGCATCCAGATCGAGTACCATGTCATGCGCCATGCCTCCAATCTAGAAACCGTCAACACCTATGAGGGTGCACACGACGTCCACGCCCTTATTCTGGGGCGGGCGCAGACCGGAATTCAGGCGTTTTTCTGAGCCGAGCGCTCTTGGTCGATGCTCATCGGTTCCCGCGATTGAGCATTCCCGTAAAAACCAGGCAGGTATCCAGACAGATGAAATCCGCAAATGCCAGGGACTTATCGCGTGGTCTGCTCCGAGCTTCAGGCTCAGATCATTCACTGCAACCTATTCCACACTCTCGTCTGCGTGTAAAACGCCTGTTGAATGGGAAGCGACGCCGATGAACGCGGGATGGTCGGCTGCGGGGACAGGCATCTTTCGAGCCGGTGGACGACCAAACGAAGGACGTCATGGATCTCGCGGCTCGCGGGGATTCCGCCGATCAGGCCCTTCGAACCGAACTCCGGACGCCAAGGATCTTTGCTGCCACAGCCGAAATACGAGGATGTGTGTGTGTAGCTCTGTCTGCCTGCATCAGCCGCGGGCGCCGCACGCACGGTATTAGACTATCCGGGTTACCGAACTTCAAATCGAGGACGCTGTCTCCTTGCCGCGCTCGAAACATCTGAATATCATTCCAATGTCGGACTGGTCTCCAACCTCGTTGGATGCTGTCTCGAACGAAGCAAGGACTGCGTTGCCGACGATGAAGGGGACGCCGTGCCTGGCGCTCAAGCGTGCCACGTGCCGTAACGCATTGAGTGTCTCCCCGATGGTCTTTCGGGACTTGTAAGGCTTACCATGGGAAAGCGAACCGAGAAATGTTTCGGATGCGAAGCTCCAAGCGGAACCCGAATTCAGAACTTCATCCAGCGGCCCAGTCATAAGGCCGTATTTTAGGCCCATGGCCACGCATTCGAAGGCCGCCAGGTGATTGCAGGCGTCAACGGCGCTTTCGATCGAGGCAAGAACAGAGCTCCGATCTTTCTCGATCATAGCGGGAACATCGGAGCCCTTGGTGCCGCGGTCGAAATCGACACCCGCCAGGGAACCGACGATTCGGAAAACATCTTCGAGCCGCGCTTCGCCGCCCAAACTGTTCAAGCCCACTTGCATGATATTTCGGGCCGCGGAAGTAACAGGCATTGGAGAACCGGTTTGCAAGCCGAGTTCCAAAGCTTCGTTGAGATCCTTCACCATAAGAGCGAGGGAGAAGTCCGTCGAGGCCTTCCCCTCCAACTTGGCAACCAGCATCTTCTTCGTAGTGAAGTTCGCACCGTAACCCCCGTTGAAGCGTTGCGTGATCTCTCCGAGTGTAAGTCCGGCCTTGAGCCCAAGGGCGCCCAGTTCCAGTACCATCATCCGGTAGCCCGCACCCATGGCGTTATTGACGAGCTTTAGAGCCTGACCATCGCCGATGCGGTCACTGCAGCGGAAAACCTTGGAGCTCATGGCATTGAGGACCGGAGCGGCCATCTGCCACGCCGCATCCGGCCCCGAAGCGATGATCGACACGGTGCCTGACTGCGCAGCCGGAATTCCCCCGCTGACAGGAGCATCCAGCATCAGTACGCCAAGCTTCTCCAAGCGCCTGGCAATTTCTGCGGTCTCTTGAGGGACGCCGCTGGTCTGATCGACGACGAGCTTCCCCGCGGTAATTCCGTCTTGCACTCCGCTTGAACTGAAAATCACCTCGCGGACGTTCGATGTGCGGGGGAGACAGAGCATCACGATGTCGCAAGCGCGCGCCAGTTCGGCTCCGGTCGAAGCCGCTTTCGCTCCCCTTTCAACGAGATCAGCGACTGCCCTCGCGTTCAGATCCCAAACCATCAACTCGTGGGACTTCACGAGATGCCGCGCAAGGGAGCCTCCCATCGCCCCCAACCCAATATAACCGACCTTCATGTCCATTGCTTCCAAGTGAAAGTTTCTTCCAAGAAGCCTAACCGGCACCTTGCCACGTCGGGCTTCTGGTTTGTCGAAGCTCAATTCCATTATGCCGGATGGTCACAGCAGAATGAACCTGAGCTTCCTAGCGGCGCTCGCAATGGAGCTTCGCACGGTGCGTTACAATCGAAACCCTACCAAGCAGCCCCTGTTGGCGCGGAGATTGGCACTCAACCTGCGGCAACGTCGAAGCCTTCCAATGGTGCCGGTCATGTTATTGCGGCCTAGCTGCTGTGGGTGTAACCGCCGTCACAAGCTATTGTCTGCCCGGTGATGAACCCCGACGCGGGCGTAGACAAGAAGATCATCAGGCCAACAAGATCGGTGTGGACCATGCCTCGCTGCAGGCACTGCTGCGAAAGCTGCATGCGGCGCAGATCGATGGTCGGATTGACGGCGCGCTCGACTTCGGTAGCGACCGGACCGGGCCTGATGCAGTTGACATTAATGCCGTCGGGACCGAGTTCGCGCGCCATCGCGTTGGTCATTCCGATCATCGCGGATTTGGATGTCACATAATGCAGGTAGTTGCGCACACCCTTGGGCACCGCGTCCGAGGAGACGTTGATGATCCGCCCCCAGCCCGCCGCTCGCATGATCGGTGCCACTGCGCGCGCACACAGGAACGGTCCGGTCACGTTGACGCGGATGACCCGGTCCCATTCCTCCAGAGGTATCAATTCGAAATGCCGCTTGTCGAGCGTGGCAAAGACCGCGGCGTTATTGATGAGGATATCGATCCGGCCGTGTTCCGCAACAATCGCCTGAACCAAATCGCTGGTTGAGGTGGGGTCGGCGATATCGACCTGGAATGCCGTGGCTCTTCCGCCATCTGCGATGATCTCGTCACGGACGCGCTGAGCGTTGACGACATTAAGGTCTGCTAGAACCGGGATCGCACCCGCAGCGGCGAACTGCCGGGCGAGTTCTCTGCCGATACCTTGCCCCGCACCGGTAATCAAAACGACGCGATCGGCCACGGTGAAATCGCGTGCCCATTCCGGCACACCGGAATCTTTCGGAGTGTGCACAACGGTTTCATCGCTGGCGGCCAACGCGGAACCCGCCGGTTGGACCTGAAGCTCGCTGCTGATGTTCGTCATCTGAATTTCCTTGCTTGCGCGATGGCCGCGTTGGTGAAGAAAGTCACGTCCGCCCCAGCCGTCGCATAGCGGGCACCGAGAGTTGTCATCTCCTGGACTAGGTCAGGTCTGGGACCGAGACCACCGACCCCGAAATGAACCCCATTTGTCTTGCAGGCTTCCGCGACGCGCTTGAACGCCGCCCGTAACTCGGGGTGGTCGAAGTCACCCGGCAGACCGAGCGCGTTGCACATGTCATTTGCCCCGACGAGCAGCATGTTGACGCCGTTGACCGCGGCAATTTCCTCCACTGCTTCCAATGCGGAAACCGACTCGATCATGACCACCGCCATGGTCATGTTGTTGATGCTCTGCATCGCTTCGGTAGCCGGGGTGGGCCGGAAATACAGTTGCGGGAGGCACGGTGCCAATGAGCGATGGCCCAATGGTGGGAACTTTGCGGCTTGAATTGCGGCAGCCGCATCTTCCGCAGATTCAATCTGAGGCAGGATGATGCCCATTGCGCCGCATTCGAGCGCCTGCGTAATCGACGAATGACTGGCATCGACGACCCTGACCAGCGGAGTTATTCCTGCGAGATTGGCCGCGATGCAGATCTGGCTGATCGTTTCAAGTGAGAAACTGTTGTGCTCCTGGTCTAGCAGAAGGCAGTCGAAGCCCGCCGTTTTGGCGATGGCTACGACTTCCACCCCCCGTATCAGCCGGACAATCATGCCGACGGCTAAATCGCCGGACGCCATTTTGGCAAGCAACGGATTCGACGGCCAAGAAGTGGGATCGTGCATTTTCGGTATCTCCGCTCGAACGCCGAACTACTTTTGGTTCGTCGTTAATTGCAAATCGCACAGCGATACGCTCCAAGATTGAATTTCCAGAAGGCGCCCAAATCTGTCGCGAGGAGAAACCGGAATCAACAGGCAAAGCGATCATCTAATCTCCGGCGATGCGATAAAGTTATACCCTTCCAAATCCGCTTATTCCCCGAGTGGGCCCGGTCTTCTAAAATTGTATCCACGAGCGTTCCGTGTGACTTGGAGGATCATCACGTATGGACGCAAACCAACACGAAAAAAACTGCAGGTCCTCCAGCGGCTTTCGAGAAGAGCCTGTCAGCGATCTCACCGCATGACGTGGCGTCAAGGTCCACGACGACGCATGCCATGCCAATCTGTATTCCGTAAGGTCTCAACAAACCAACCTGAGCGCCTGGAACCACCACGAACGAACTCCCGAAGGGTAATAGAAATGAAAGTAGCCAGATTCCTCCTTGAAGGAAAAACGCTGATCGGCGTCTTGGACGATTCCGGAAGTGTCATCCACCCACTCGACGACCATCTGTCGAGCATGACCGATCTCATCCGATTCTCGGTCTCAGGTTTCAAATTCGATGGCAAGGGACTGCAAGGAATCCCCCTTTCGGAGATTAAGCTGTTAGCACCCATCATTCCTGATCGGAACATCTTCTGCGTCGGCAAGAACTATTTCGAGCACGCGAAGGAATTCGCTGGAAGCGGCTTCGAGGCGGGTGCGGTGAAGGGTAAGGAGATCGACGAATATCCCGCAATCTTCTCCAAGCCACCCACCGCGATCGTGGGACCCGACGACGTTGTCGAAATGCATCCCGAGGCCACGGAGGCCGTCGATTACGAGGCGGAACTGGCGGTCATCATCGGACAATCTGGCCGAAATATTCCGGAGTCGGAATCCATGCGGCACGTCTGGGGCTATACCATCGTGAATGATGTCACAGCACGGGATCGTCAACGCAACCACAAGCAGTGGCTTGCGGGCAAAGGGCTCGACACGTTCTGCCCGATGGGACCGTGGATCGTGACCGCCGACGAGATCGATGGCGGCAATCTGGATATTGAGTGCAAGGTAAACGGTGAACTGCGGCAAAAGGCAAATACCAGCGACCTCATATTCAAAATCCCCCAATTGATCGCCGCGATTTCGGCTGGCCTGACGTTGCGGCCAGGGGACGTGATCGCCACAGGCACGCCCGCGGGCGTGGGGATTGGCTTCACTCCGCCGCGCTTCCTCTCCTCTGGCGATCGCGTCGAAATCACCATTTCGGGTATCGGGTCACTCAGCAATTCATTCGCCTAGCCGATCCAAGAGCCGGGTGAGAGCGTTCGACGTACCCGGCGCGGGGGGTATGACCCTAAGTTATGCCCCCAGATATCAAGACCTTGTTTGAAAGGCAGCGCCCGCTATCGTCATTTTATTCAAGGAGGGGACACGAACAGGTGTGTCTTTGAGGAGATCGCGGGAGAAGCCGATTGAGGCTTCCCGCACCGATATTGTTCGAGGAGGAACATGAAAATGAGCAGACCGACTAGACGACAACTACTCGCAGCCGGCATCGCCATGAGCGCACTCAGCGTGCTTGGCTCTAAAGCCATGGCGGACGATGGACCGGTCCGGTGGATCATCGGTTACCCGCCCGGTGGCGCGACCGACACGATTGCCCGCCTTTTGTCCGGGCCTGTTTCCAGCAAGATTGGACAGACGGTCATTGTCGACAACCGCCCCGGCGCCGGCAGTTCGATCGCTGCCGTGGCTCTGGCGAAGTCTCGCCCGGACGGGTTGACGGTTATGGCCGTCGACAACGGCACTCTTGTCATCAACCCGGTCGCCTACAGCAACCTGCAGTACGATCCCGAAAAGGATTTCCGGCCAGTCGGCCTCTATGCCGAAGTCAATATCCTCCTCGCAGTTGGCAAGGACCAACCGTTCAAGACGGTCGCGGAATTCATCGAGCAGGCAAAGGCTGCGTCGAACCCGATCGCATATGCGAGCCCCGGAATCGGCAGTCCTCTGCATCTCGCGATGGAGCGCCTTGCCAGGGACGCCGGGGTCAAGCTTGAGCACGTGCCCTACAAGGGAATGGCGCCTGCCTTGACCGACGTGCTCGCCGGGGTCGTGCCGAGCATCGTAATCGACTACACGACTGCCAAGGAAGTCATCCGTTCTGGCGAGTTGCGCCCGTTGGCGGTCTTCTCCAAATCCCGACTTGAACCGCTTGCCGACATTCCGACGTTCGGGGAGCAAGTGCTGCCCGGCTTCTCCGCTGGGGCATGGCAGGGCATGGTTGTTCCCCATGACACTCCGGACGAAATCGTGAACCGTCTGACGGAAGCGCTAGCTTTCGCGTTGAAGGACGAAACGGTGAAGAACCGTTATGGGGATCTCGGCCTCGGTATCCCAGCCAGCAGCGATCCTCAGGCTTTCAGCAAGCGTTGGCAGGACGACAAGGCGATCTTTCAACCCTTGATCAGAGATCTGGGCATCAAGCTCGACCAATGAAACAGCCACGGGGCCGCCGCTCGACGCGGCCCCGACCTTGAGCGCCTCCGCCACGCGTTCAGCGTCGATCGGGCTGATCATGACCTTACACGTCAGCTCAGGGATTGTGGCAAATATCCGCGAGCGAGAGATCCGGTAGGATGTTCTCGTGCGATCCGGGGGGCAATCCGGCCCGGATTTGAGAAATTCCCTGTCCGACACTCTCAACGCTCGCGACCAGATCACGACTTGCCTGGTCCAGCTGGTACCCTTCTCGGAAAAACAGGGCGATGTTCCTATGCAATGCGGCGTCATCGATGCGGAGGCTGCAAAGACGACCCGAGGCGAGTTCCTCTTGCACAGCGTGAGCAGGCAAAACAGCCAGGTGATCGCTGTTGGCAACGACGGATTTCAACAGCGTCACCGAGCCGCAAACGGTCACGTTTTCCGGCGGCGGCACCTTGGCGGCTCTTAGTGCCGCGTCCAGAATTGCGTGTGAGCGCCGCGCCGTTGGAAAGACCCAAGGGAACCCGACCAGAGTGGGCCAATCCACTTCCTGTCTATCGCAGAGGGGATGCCCATCGCGGGCGATAACAAGTAGCTGGTCGCGGAATAGCACTCGCTGCCGCAAGCCCTCCTCGAGATCGTAACATTCGGTAAATCCGATGACGAAGTCGAACTCCCTGCGAAGCAGGCCGACAAGCAGGTCGATTTGGGGGCACTCTACTATCTGCAGCTCTCGATGCGGATAGAGTTCTTCCCATCGCTTGAGTGCGAGCGGCATAACGGAACTGGCGAGACTTGGCAGACTTCCTACTCTAACGGCAACCGGAGCGCTGCCCCATGCGTTGAGCAGTTCCCGCTCCGCTAGATTTAGCGCGTCGCGGATCAAGCGGGCATGGCAATACAGAATCTCGCCCATCGCAGTGGGCACTACTCCCTTGGAGCTTCGTACGAAAACCTTGATCCCCAACTCGGATTCAAGACGCTTGATCGACCGGGAGAGAGCAGGCTGCGTCACGTCGACGGCGCGAGCGGCGCCCTTCAAGCTGCCGTGATCGATGATGGCGGCCAAATAAAGCAGCTTCCTTGGATCGATCTTGGGCAAAAGGTCCTGCATTGAGGCTCCCACTTCCCCGTCAAGCATCAGACACATTGCTCGGCCGAGACGATATCGTCAATCCTTTGGACGCGCGCCCGTCCGAGCTACCGGGGTCCATTGATTTTCAGCCGGACGCGATACAGCCCGTTCGTCGCGCAAATGTACATCATGTTGCGCCGCGGTCCGGCGAAGGTCAGATTTGCCACGATCTTGCCAAGCTTGATCTTTCCAAGGAGAGTCCCGCCCCGCTCGTAGCAATAGACGCCGTCGCCCGTGCTAATCCATATGTTGCCGTCGTCGTCGAGACGCATCCCGTCGAAAATGCCCATCGGGCAGTCCGCCACCACTTCGCCTCCGCCAATGCGGGCGTCTTCGCCAACCGTGAACGCGCGCACGTGGGCAGGGCCGTCTTCGAAATGGCTCTTGCCGCTGTCAACGACAAAGAGCGTGCTTTCGTCTTTCGAGAATGCGAGTCCGTTGGGCAGCACCATGTCGGTGATCTTGGCTTCCACTTCGCCCGTCGCCGGATCCACTCGGTAGACGTGGCACCCGCCGATTTCGGGTTCGGCCTTGCCACCGTCGAGATCATGGAGAATTCCATAGGTCGGATCGGTGAACCAGACCGCGCCGTCGCTGGTGACGACGGCGTCGTTTGGGGAATTCAGTCTTTTGCCGCGCCATTGATCGGCGACCGTCAGGATTGTTCCATCATGATCCGTGCGGCTGATCCGGCGATTGCGGTGCTCGCAGCTGAGCAGCCGTCCCTGCCTATCGACCGTCTGACCGTTGGGATGGCCGCAATCTTGGCGAAACACGCTGACATGGTCGTTTGTCTCGTCCAGGCGCAGGATGCGATCGTTGGGAATGTCGGTGAAGAGGAGGTAGCGTCCGGCCGGAAAGTAGGCTGGCCCTTCCGCGAACAAGGCTCCGCTGAACAATTCCTCCGGCGGAAAGATCGGCACGACCTTATTTCTGAAGTCTTTTTCAACGATCTCGTAGTGCTCGGAAACCATTTAAACCCTCGATTCATTGCCTGCGTGATCTCGCCGCTATTCGCGCGTCGGCCGGGCGCCCTACCGGCCCGGCCGAACGGCCAGGCCGGTGACGTCCTCATTTCGCGCCGATGACGTTTTTCAGGGTCCAGTCGTAGGTGTACTTCACCCAGACGATATCGCTGTCGGCCATGCCCTTGTGGTCGGTCTTGAGCTGCGCCAGCGTGATCTCGGGGATCGGTGCCACCATTTTCATCGGGACGTCGACACCGCTCAGCTTGGCCACTGCAACGTTTACCGCCAGGCCGCCCACGCCAGGGTCTGTGTTGATGGCCACCGACTGGTAGCCAGACTTCGTGTTCAGATCCAGCAGCAGATTAACGTCCGTGCCGTCAAATCCGTACACCTGAAGGGGCACTTCGCGGCCAGCCGCCAAGAAAGCCTGGGCAGCCCCGAATGCCGCGACACCCTGCGAGAAGACGATATCTACAGTCGGCAGCGTCGGCAGGATCGAGGCGACCCGCTGCTGGGCGACGGACTGGTTCCAGTCACCATAGACTTCGGAGACGATCTTGATCTCTGGGTATTTGCTTAGCGCGCGGATATAGGCGTCCTGAATAGCCTGCTCAGCGGCGTTTCCTGCCAGGCCCCGGATGTTAAGCGCGTTTCCCTTACCCCCGGTGCGCTCCGCTATATAGCCGACATACTTCTCTCCGAGTTCGTTGTAATCGAACTGGAGATCGATCGCCTTTGGGTTGGTGACCGAGCCTAGCGCCGTGGTCAGCACGGGGATACCGGCGCTCACCGCATTGTTGATAGCACCGTTCAAAGCGGTGTCGGAGAGCGGCTCCAGGATAATGAAGTCAACGCCCTGAAGCGTCAGGTTGTTGAGCTGCTGGATCTGCGTTTGCGGATCGCCAGCGGCATCCACGACCGTCAGCTCGACTTTCTTACCTTTCGCACTCAGTTCGGCGGCTGCCCACTGCGCCGCCGCGAGGAATCCTTTCTGCCACCCATTGCCCTGGAAGGGCACGGCCACTCCGATTACGAACCTCTCCTCGGCGAGCGCGTGCCCGCTGGAGAGCATCGTCGCCAAAAGCAGACCTGCCGCCATAAAGTTCCGTCTCATGTGACTCAGCATTTTCTTCTCCTCCTCATTTTGTGGACCATATTTGTCCCACAGGACTACATTCGATCTCGCGAACGGACCGCCATGAAGCAAACCGTTGCGAGAACGATCGAACCTTGGATGATGTATTGTGCTCCGATGCTGAACTGCAGAAGTATCAGGTCGGATTGGGCCAAGGTCAGAACCAGCGCACCCATGGCGGTCCCGATCACGGAGGTGACGCCCCCGGTTGTCCGTGTTCCGCCGATTACCACCGCAGCGACCGAGCCGAGCAGATAGCTGCGTCCGAGATCCGCCGACACGCCGCCCTGGTAGACGGCGAGAAGCACGCCCAGCCACGCGGCGAGCACGCCTGAAAGGACGAACGCTCCCAACAGCAGCCATCCCCTCCGCACGCCTGCCAACCGTGCCGCTTCGCCATTCTGGCCCAAGGCGTGCAACTGCACACCGAAGACGGTACGTGAGAGAAGGAACCCTACCCCGACGAGAGTCAGCGCGGCCACGGCCAGGACGCCGGAAAATCCGAAGAAACGAAGACGGAGAGCGGCTTCGAACAGGCCGCCGACACGGCTGAAACCACCGCTCTGGATGGCGACGATAAAGCTGTAAAGAATGTAGCCCGTGGCAAGGGTGGCCACGATGGCGGGGATGCGCAGCCGCACGATGAGAGCCGCGTTCACCACCCCCGCCGCGATTCCGACCAGCAGGGTCAGAGCGACCGAAGCCGGGATGTTGTCGTGACCCACAAGGCCCGCTGACATTACATACGCGCCGAACGTGACGACATAGGGAAGCGAGAGGTCGAAGTTGCCAGGCCCGCTCGCGATCACGGCCATCTGCGCCGTCCCGGCGAGAGCCAGAAAACCGGCGATGGTCGCATTTGCGAGGAGGAACGAAATCGACAACGTGCCGGTGACCAACCCGGCCAGCAGCCACAGCAAAATCGCCGCGATTAATGCGCCGACCCATGATCGCTTTAGTAGACCGCGCCCGATACTCGCGAGGGTCCAGGATCTCGAGAGCGAGTTTCCGTCCGAAGATATGGTTGGCTGGGTCATGGCTCGATAGGCCTCGCGAGCGAACGGAAGCTCAAGGCAAGGATCAGGATGAGACCACCGATCGCAGTGGAGTATTCCGAGCTGATCCCGAGGAAAGTGAGGTTCGTAGTGACCAACGAAATTCCGACGACAGCCATCACCGCGCCGACCGGAGAAACCATCCCGCCCGCGAAACTTGCACCGCCCACGACAACCGACGTGATGGTCGCGAGCGTGAAGCTGGACGCAACATGGACATTGCCCGCTCCGGTCGCGGCCACGAGGAATAAGCCTGACAACACCGCGAAAACCCCCGCCAGCGCGTAAAGCGTCACCCGTCCCGCCAGCGCCGAAAAACCGAGCGAGACGTAGGTTCGCCGATTGTGTCCCATAGCGCGGAGCCTGATGCTGTAGCCCCATCCGCGGCAGATCCAAAGACCGATTATGGCCACGGCCACAAGGACGACGCAGGGCAGGGGAAGCGGCCACAACTTGACCTGAATTGCCGCCGCCAACCATTCGGGGGACTTCCCTCCCGGGGTTTCGCGGATCGTCAGCCCTATCCCGAGCCAGATGAAGGAAGCGCCCAAGGTGGCGACCACCGACGAAACGCCTAGAAGCTCGACGATAAGCGCCAGCAGCACATATCCCACGACCACTGCCGACAAAGCCAGGATACCGAACATTGGCGCGTCGACCAGATAGGTCGCCGCCAGCACGTTCGCGAGGCCTATCGCGAAACCGAGGCCCAGATCTATGTCACCACCAAGCAGGAAGAGCATCTGGGCCAGGACCGCAAAAGCAAGCGGCAAAGAGGCCTGAAGGAGAAGTTCGAGACCGAACGAACTGAAGGCATTCGGCTGTTGCCAGAAGGCCAGCGCGAACATGGAACACATCAGCAGCGCGGCAGGCAGTGAGCGCCATGAAAGAAGCCGTGTCAACGAAGCTTCTCGCGGCCCCCCAGACGGCCGTTTGTTCTCGCCGGACTGTGGTGTCTCGTCCTTCGGACGCTGGAAGGAGGCATGCACAATCCGCTCTTCGGTAACCTCCGTGCCGTCGAATTCGGCGACCACTCGCCCTCGGGCCATGACATAGACGCGATCGCATTTGTGAAACTCCGCCACCTCCGTCGAGTGAAGGATCGCGCTACGCCCCTTCTCCTTGAGCTTGTCGAGGATCGCGTAGATCGAGACTTTGGCGGTCACGTCGACGCCTCTGGTGGGATCATCGAGAAGCAGCAGGGGCGCTTCGCTCGCCAATGCTCGACCAAGCAGCGCGCGCTGCTGATTGCCGCCGCTCAAGCTGACGATGAGAGAGTCCGCGCGTTGGCTGAGGCCCAGTTCGGAAAGCCATTCATTCGCCTTGGCCTTGAGACCTGAGAAATCCACGATGCCTGCGTTAGAGAAGCGGCGTATCGCCGAGATAGCGACGTTTTCCTCGACATTCCAGAGCGGGAGAAGCCCCTCGCGCTTGCGATCGCCGCTGACGTACGCGATGTCGCTGACAGAGCGCACCGCCCCGGTGTCGCGTGCCCTTGCGGCGAATATAGACTGGAGAAGTTCCCGCTGGCCCGCGCCTTCCAGCCCCGCGATCCCCACGAGCTCCCCCGCCCCTACCCTGATCGAGACATCACGAAGACACCCGGAAGAAAGATGCTCGACGTTCAGCAGGTCGGAGGAGACCCTGGCGACGGACACAGCCTTGACCGAGCTTTGCGGTTCGACTGTAGCGCCCAAAAGCGAAAGGAGCTCGTCATGGGTGAGATTTCGGCCGTCCCCGTCGAAGTGGAGTTTCCCGTCGCGCAGCACCACCACACGATGGGCTAGGCGGCGGGCTTCTTCCAGCTTGTGGGTCACATAGACTATCGCGACGCCCTCCGCCGCCTTCCTCGCAACCAGTTCGGCCAGTTGGTCGGCCTCGTGCGGTGAAAGTGCGGAAGTCGGCTCGTCGAGAATAACCAGTCTGGTGTTTGGCTCCGTCATCGCCCGTGCGATCTCGACCATCTGGCGCTCCGCGACCGAGAGCTGGGCGACCTCCGCGCAGACGTCGATGCGGTTTCCAGGGAAGACCTGCATTCGTTCTGCCGCGTGTCGAACGATTTCACGTCGGGATTGAGCGCCGCTTCGTCTGGCTGTGAGCTCGAGATTCTCAGCCACGGTCAGATTCGGAAAGGTCGAAAGCTCCTGGAAAACCCGTTGGATGCCGCGGACCCGCGAGCCTTTGGATATGTGCTGCTCGAAATCCACTGGCTCGCCGTCAACGGCCAGTGTTCCCGAGCTCGGCCGCAGCGTGCCGCCGACGATATTGAGCATCGTGGATTTTCCCGCTCCGTTCGGCCCGAGCAGCACGAGGATTTCGCCCGCCCGGATATCGAGGCTGACATCGCGCAGGACCTCGTGTGTTCCAAAGCTCTTTGTCAGATTTCGCGCCGAGATAAAGACGGCTCCACCGGGTGGTCCTTCTGCGCTTATGTCGACGTGTTTCATCGTGCCTCCTCCCAGGACATGCCATGCACGATCGCTCAGCCTTGCGGTGATCCGGGCATGGCGACATTCTCCTGCCCGGCGCGCACGCCGGGCAGTTGCACCCCAGCTTTGCCGGTGGCGTTGATTACTGGATCTGCTCGCCGTTCCCCGGCTCCCGTTCAGCCGCAGATATCTACCGCGGCAACGCTAGGCTCGAGGTTCAGAGGCACGCGGTCTGGCCGCCATCGACCGAGACGACGGCACCCGTCATGAAGCTGGCATCGTCAGTCAGCAGGAAGACGATGACCGCAGCGATCTCCTCGGGCTCGCCCATGCGGCCGATAGGATGGGCCGCCTTGATGCGTGCCACGGCCTCCGGGTCCTGCAGCATGTATTCGACCAACGGGGTCCTGGTCATGCCCGGTGCGATCGCGTTGACGCGAATTCCCAACGGACCCAACTCCGGACACATGGACTTGGTGATGCCCGAGACGGCGAATTTCGACGCCACATACGGCAGTCGGTTCGGAACGCCCATCACCCCCGCCCCGGACGAGATGTTGACAATCGCGCGGGATCCCGTGTCGTCGCGAACGGCGCGTGCGAAGGCTTGGCACATGTTGACGGTTCCGCCGAGATTGACCGCCATGACTCGTTCCAGCTTGTCCGGCTCGACATCTAGGATATTGGCGACGCCAGTGATGCCAGCGCAGTTGACCAGGCCGTTCAGACGTCCGAGCCGGGTCCGAGTTTCTTCTGCCAGGGCGCGCGCGGCCGCCGCGTCGCGGACATCGATGACTGCACCCTTGACGCGCTCGCTACCGCCGAATTCCGCAACGATGTTGTCGACGGCCTCCTGGCTGACGTCGGCCGCCACGATGTCGGCACCCTCGGCATGCAGTCGCCGCACGCACGCGGCACCGATACCGCTTGCCGCCCCAGTCACGATTACCGTACGGTTTTCGAAACGATTCATTCTTGCTCCTCCACTTCGCATTCTCGAAGCGCCTTGCGGATCCGATCGTCGTTTCCGATGGCTCCGGCGACGCGCTACGATCGCTGCGTGGAAGGTATTTGGTCAGCTATGTCCCTTGTCAATCGATGCCACGAGGGGCCGCCGTGTGTCTGGCGCAATCCGAAAGGAGCGTCATTGCAAAATTACACAACCAAAACAAACGCTTATTTCCGCGTTGAAATTGAAGTGGTGGTATACCCAACAGTTATACCCCGGCTGAAAACCTGGACACTTCCGCTCGTCGTGAAGGTTTGAACCCAGCGCGGTCGGCTATCGAGGACCGCATCTGCGAGGTCGGTCGACTGGTGCGAACCTTGTAGTCGTCGAGGAAAGCCGCGGACGTGCGTCACCGTTGTGGACTCGAAGGAAGGTGCGGGTGGGCTGTATGCTGACCGAGCGGTCGTCAGCCGTCATGGTCGGACCGCTCTGAAACCGCAGCCACTCTTTCGGCAGGGACGGCCGACCGTCCGCGGTTGCAAAGCTCCTGTCCGACTGAACCGACAAGAGAGATAAGCTCCCGGCAGAGATTATCGAAAACATATCCCTCGCGGGAGAAAACGGCGATGTTCCGATCCAGCGCGGCGTCCACTACATCCAGACAGACCATACGCCCCTCCTCTAGCTCTTCCCGCACAGCGTGAGCTGGCAGGACCGCCAGATGATCGCTGTCGATGACGAGAGACTTCAACAAGGTAACAGAACCGCGGACGGTCATTTGCTCAGGCGACGCGACCTTTGCGGCTTTGAGCGCCGCGTCCAGGATCACGTGGGAACGCTTTGCGGTCGGGCAGACCCAGGGATATGTGACGAGCAGCTCCCACTTCAGGTTCAGCTCGGAAGCGAGAGGATGTCCCGCCCGGGCGATGACGAAGAGCTTGTCCCGGAAAAGCACCCTTTGCCGCAAACCGTTTTCGAGATCGTAGCACTCGGTGAAGCCGAAAACGAAATCGAACTCGCGCCGAAGCAGTCCGGTCAGAAGATCAATCTGCGGTACTTCGACCACCTGCAATTCACGTTCGCGGAACCTTTCGCGCCAGCGCGTCAGCGCGATTGGCAGTATCGAGTTAGCCAGACTCGGAAGGGCGCCGACCCGAATGACGCCCGGGTTGCCGCCCTGCGCGTTCAAAAGAGCCCTAGCGGCGAGCCCCATCTCATCGCGGATCAAGCGCGCGTGGCAGTACAAGACCTCCCCGGTTGGCGTGGGCACGACGCCCAACGGGCCACGCTCCAGAACACACATGCCCAGTTCCGCTTCGAGCCTGCTCATCGAGGTCGACAGAGCGGGCTGGGACAACCCAAGCGCCTTCGCAGCACTCTTCAAGCTGCCGTGTTCGATGATCGTCGCGAGATAGAGGATTTTGTTAGGATCGATCCTCAGGCGGCTCGCGGGAAGCATTGTCTCTCTCCTGGTTCACGGCGCACCGTGCTCGTCTTCCTTTACACCGGCGCTCGGTCCGGGCAGTTCCGGTCGCGCCGCCAGGCGTTTCAGGCTCATGGTCGCCGCGGCGATCTTAGCACCGGGCAGACGGAGGCGAACCCATAACAACAGGTGGATCGCATGATGGCGGCTCCCCAATAACCGGAAGTTATACCTCTCTGCCGTCGTTCGGGGTCTGAGGTAGCGAATGCGGGAAGCGTCAATTACAGTCCGCCCCGCAACTGGTCACCTGGGAGGAAAATGATCGCGTTTGCTGTAGGCGTCGCTGTATATCCCGTCTTCTGAGCTGGCGCTCGATATTTGATAGCCGACATAGATCATACGTACTTGAACGGAATTCTCATCGCCAACCCGATGACGTGATCCGCAGATCCCTCCAAGACGCGCCACATCAACTGGAATGCATGGGCTTGGGATCGCAGAGCCCCAAGAGGAAGTCCAATGAAACAATACCAGATGTTTATTGCTGGCGACTTTGCAGATGCAGCGGCCGGAGAACTGCTCGATACCGTCGACCCCTACCGGGGTCAAGTTTGGGCGACGATCCCGCGCGGCAGATCCGCTGACGTTGACCGCGCGGTGAGCGCCGCCTACGACGCGATGACAAGAGGCCCCTGGTCGCGGTACACTGCGACACAGCGAGGCAAGGCTTTGAACGCTATCGCGGATCTCGTCGAACAGCACCGGGACCGTCTGGCGGAAATCGAGACGCGCGACAACGGCAAGCTGCTTAGGGAAACGCGGGCCCAGCTCGGCGGGATCGCGGAGTGCTGGCGCTATTACGGCGGCTTGGCGGATAAGATTGAGGGCCACGCCATCCCGATCGAGAAACCTGACGCGCTCGCTTTTACCTCGCGGGAGCCCGTCGGTGTCGTTGCCGCGCTGACGGCCTGGAACTCTCCGCTTTGGTTTGCGGCCATCAAGGCCGCCCCGGCGATGGCCGCTGGATGCGCGGTGGTGGTGAAGCCTTCGGAATTCGCGTCCGCGAGCACGCTCGAATTCGCGGAACTCGTTAAGGAAGCAGGTTTGCCTGCGGGCGTATTCAACGTCGTAACTGGGCTCGGACAGGAATCGGGCGCCGCGCTGGTCGAGCATCCCAAGGTCGCCAAGATCACTTTCACTGGATCCGACGTCACCGGCGCGCGGGTATATGAAACAGCGGCGCGCAGCATGAAGCGGGTATCCCTCGAACTTGGCGGCAAGTCGCCGAACATCGTCTTCGCAGACGCGGACCTGGATCTAGCCGCATCGGGAGCCGTGTCAGGCATCTTCGGCGCGTCCGGTCAGATGTGCACGGCGGGTTCGCGCTTGCTGGTACAGCGTTCGATACTGGAGGAGTTTACCGGAAGGCTTCTCGATTTGGCGCGGAATATCCGTCTCGGCGACCCCATGGCTCCGGAGACGGACGTCGGCCCGATCGCGACGCCTCCCCAATTCCAGAAAGTTATGGATTACCTCGATATCGCTCAGGCAGACGGCGCCCGGTGCATCCTGGGCGGCAAAGCCGCGGAAGGTCCTGAGCTGACCGGTGGCCAGTTCGTTCAGCCCACCGTGTTCGCCGACGTACAGAACAACATGCGCATAGCGCAAGAGGAGGTGTTTGGCCCAATCCTTTCCATCATCGGTTTCGACACCGAAGAGGAGGCGATCGAGATCGCCAACGAGATCGACTATGGTTTGGTCGCAGGCGTCTGGACGACCAACATTGGTCGAGCGGTTCGCATGTCCAAGGCGCTACATGTGGGCACGGTGTGGATCAACACATACCGGGCGTACAGCTACATGGTGCCGTTCGGCGGCATGAAACGCTCTGGACTAGGTCGTGAGAGCGGCATCGAAGCCGTCAATGAATACCTCGAAACAAAGAGCGTCATCATGTCAATCGCCGAGGCAGTGCCCGGCAATCCGTTCATCATGAGGTAGCGTGGCGAAGCGTGTACGAACACCTAACCGCGCGGCCCGACGAAATCGACAGCGCCATCATTTTCTGAGAAGCGGGGGATTCGTCCTAAGTGACTGGGCCGCTCAGGCCGTTGACGGTGGACGATCCTTCCATTGAACCCGCGTATTACTACCAGAGGTTATTTATGAGCAGCAAAGTCAATGCAACGGACATCGCAAGCGGGGCCATGCTTCTCGTCCTTGCTGCAGTGGGCCTTTCGATAAATCTGCAGTACCCGTTGGGAACCGCAAGCCGCATGGGTGCGGGATACATGCCCCTGATCGCCTTCGTGACGTTGGGTATTTTGGGCATGGGTGTCACCGTGTCCGGGTTCCGAGGCGCTCCGCGTCGGCTTGAGAACTGGGCTTGGCGCGAGCTGGTCCTCATCCTTGCCGCGTTCGCGATTTTCGGGGCACTGCTCGAGGATATCGGCATGGCCGCCGGTATCATCGCGATGGTCGTTATCAGCGGGTTGGCCGACCGGACTCAGACATTGAAAGGTCTCGCCGGACTCGCTGTCGTCCTGCTTATCATCTGCTGGCTAGTCTTCAGCTGGGGACTACAGATACGGGTGCCATTCTTTCCACCCTTCCTGAACAACGTTTGAGGGAGCCGACGATGCTCGAAAATCTCGCGCTTGGATTCTCCACGGCCGTCACCTTTCAGAATCTGGGTTTCGCCTTTATCGGATGTCTTATCGGAACAGCGATCGGCGTGCTGCCCGGTGTCGGACCCGTCGCGACGATATCGTTGCTGCTGCCTTTGACATTCGGTCTCGACCCCATCACCTCGATGATCATGCTTGCCGGCATCTATTACGGCGCGCAATATGGCGGATCGACGTCGGCGATCTTGTTAAACCTGCCGGGCGAGGTCACCGCTGTGGTGACGACACTGGAAGGCCACAAGATGGCACGGGCTGGGCGCGCAGGAGCGGCGCTGGCCGTGGCTGCCCTCGGTTCTTTTTTCGCGGGAACCGTGGCGACACTGGTGGTGGCCGCTTCTGGACCCGTTCTCACAGCTGTCGCGATGTCGTTCGGACCCGCCGAATACTTTTCGCTGATCCTTCTTGGCCTGATCGCCGCGACGGTGTTGGCGCAGGGAAGCATGTTCAAATCCCTTGCCATGATCGTGTTGGGTGTCGCGCTTGGGCTGGTCGGCACCGATGTTCAGAGCGGCCAGCTGCGCTTCACACTTGGCTTTCCGCAACTCTTCGAGGGTGTGGGCTTCGTCCCGCTTGCGATGGGGATTTTCGGGATCGCGGAGATCATCCGCAACCTGGAATGTCCGGAACAACGCTCGGGCACGGCCTCGAGCGTCGGTAAACTGTGGCTGACCAGGACAGAGTTCAAACGCGCCGTGCCCTCGGTCCTGCGCGGGACCGCGCTGGGATCCTTGCTAGGGATATTGCCTGGAGGAGGCCTCGCGCTTTCCACTTTCGCGTCCTACATGCTGGAGCGCAAGGTCTCCAAATATCGACATGAATTCGGCAGTGGAGCGATCGAAGGCGTGGCAGGCCCGGAAAGCGCCAACAACGCTGCCTCCCAGACTTCGTTCATTCCGATGCTCACGCTTGGCCTTCCCGCCAATGCCGTGATGGCCTTGATGATAGGCGCGCTCATGATCCAGGGTATCCAGCCGGGTCCTCGTATGATCGCCGAACAGCCTACGCTTTTTTGGGGGTTGATCGCCAGCATGTGGATCGGCAACCTGATGCTCGTGATCATTAATCTGCCGCTCGTCGGGGTGTGGGTGTCGCTTCTAAAAGTGCCCTACAAGTACCTCTATCCCGCGATCCTGGTTTTTTGTGGCATCGGTGCCTATTCCATTAACAACTCAGTCTTCGATGTCTATCAAACCGCCGTGTTCGGGTTGGTGGGTTATGCCCTGATCAAGCTGGAATTCGAGCCCGCTCCTCTTTTGATCGGTTTCGTTCTCGGTCCTATGATGGAGGAATACCTCAAGCGCGCTATGCTTCTCTCGCACGGCGACGTCACCGTCTTCGTCGAACGTCCGCTCAGCGCTGTCTTCCTCTTAATGGGTGCCATTGCTCTCGCCGCCATGGTGGTGCCAACCATTCGGCGAAAAAAAGACCAAGCGTTGGCCGAATAGGGAAGCGCCAGCTCCGCCAAGGGCGAAGTTTAACCGTCAGGTCAGGCTTCGCGGCGTCAAGCCAACGGCTATGCGTAGCGATAGGCGGGCAGCCAAACAGGAGATCCCAGCGTCGATGTACGCGCCAAACATAGCGGCCCTGAACAGGCTAAGATGCGTGCGGATGTCCCCGAGGCTAGGGACAAGTGGTTGTCAAACAGAGATTAACGATCTTCTGGACGGCGCTACGGCGGTATAACGCACCTGAGTGAACGCGGAACTCGAAGTCATGACACACGGCCCGCGTCCTCACTTGAGTGAGGCGGTCCCTGATAGGCTTATAAGAGGATAGAAACCGATGCTCGAAGCAACATCTCGCTTCACCGCAAATTCGAAAAGTGAGACTTTCGGCGCCGAAGAAAAACCGGGGAACGCATCCGTTGAATGGACGACGGTGGAATCCAGTTCAGGTCAACGATTTATCCCGATGGATCGAAACGGACAAGCGGACGGATTTCCTCTGTGGCGTGCGGCCATATTCGGCAAAAAAGAACCCGGCCGCCGTAGCGTTGCCGGGTTTGACTAAGCGGGATCTGTGAGAACCGTCCCGCAAATCAACGCAAGTCCAGCGTTCAAGCCTAGGCCGGAAGGTTGGAGCGTTCCATGATAGGCGGCACGGCGCCACTCATGTGCGTCATCCTGCGAGCGCTCGTCGCGCGGTTCCGCAGGTCGGCTTTACGGCAAATCGGCGTCTCGGCTTCACACGGGAATGCGCTTGTGATCGAAAATGAACTTGCGCCATTTGGTGATTGTGTACTTGCTGAAAATGCCGTTCTGAAAGAAGGGGTCGTTCTCGATGTAGTCCACTGCGTCCTTGCGGACGTCGGTGTCCAACAAAATGAGACCGCCGTTCGGAAAATCGTCATCATCGGGAAAGAAACCGCCGCTAGCGATAATACGATGGGCGTTCTTGGTAACGTATTCGATGTGAACGGGACGCATCGCCTTTTTCTTCTCAAGAACACCGGGATCGTCCGAAAACATGATGGCGTAAGGCATGCGTACCTCTGTGTGACAGTGTTGAAAGGGGCGACATCGCATAAGCGGCGCAGTCGCGTTGGATCGCCTTGGTGTTTAGACTTCGACCCGACGAGCCGCAATCCTGTGGCTCACGACGATATAACGTCGAGTTATAGTAATGAGTTGGCGTCGCGCCCATTAGAACCTTCGAGCGATCCTTTCCCAACCTTGACCTAAACGGACCGGAGGCTTCGGTTTTACCGAAGCTAAGGATTGATAAGATGATGCTGCGGCAAGACGTCAGAGTGCTACAGCGCGCTTGGAGGGACGAAGGAGGCGAGAGGGCTTACGCGTCATTACGAAGGCGGTCCCCTGCGGCGACTGCTGTCGATTAGGTCGGAAACCAGCTCTGATGTCGCTGCAGACAGCGTCCATCCAAGATGACCGTGACCGGTATTGTAGAAAACGCCCGGGCGCTTCCCTTGCCGCACGACCGGCATCATGTTGGGCATCATCGGGCGCAGGCCCGACCAGGGCTCAACGCGAGATGTGGATACGTTGGGAAATAACCAGCGCACCCAGTCCGTAAGTGGTCGAATCCGATCCGAGCGGATGTTTCGATCATGGCCGTTAAATTCAGCAGTGCCGGCGACGCGGAATCTGTCCTTCCCAAGTCGGCTCGTAACTATTTTGGCGCGATCGTCAAGCAAACTAACCCATGGGGCGCTCTCTTGGCTCTTGTCGTCTTCCAGATTGACTGTGATCGAGTAGCCCTTCACCGGGTACACATTTACCCGATCTCCGAGCATCGCCGCGAATTGTCGGCTCCCGACGCCAGCGCATACGACAACGGCGTCGCCGTTTAGCGTCGTCGGGTCCGATCTCGGGTCATCGGTGGGGCGCCATTCTACAGAAACTTGATTGCCGGTCTTAATCGTCAACACGTCCGTATCGAAGAGAAAGGTTGCACCATGTCGCTTGCAAGCCTCGGCGAGGCCCCTCGTGAACTTATGAATATCACCCGTAGAATCCGATGGCGTGAAGAAACCACCGAATAATTTGGTGGTCAGTGTGGGTTCGATGGATCGAATCTCTTCAGCGGACACGGATCGGCGATCAAGGCCCCCCTTCTGCAACAAATTGTTGACCCTTGCCGCGTCCTCAAAGCCATCTCTGTCGTAATACACGTGCAGGATTCCGCGCCGCTCAAGATCAAAATCGATCCCCTCGCTTTGCGCCATCGCAAATAAATGACGGCGAGATTCAATTGCCAGCCTTGTCGTGGCCACGGTATTGTTCTCGTAATCGGGGATGCATCCGAGAAACTCAGCCAGCCATGAGTATTTGTGCCATGTAGGCTTCGGGTTGAGGAGGAGTGGGGCATCCCGTTTCAGCATCCATTTCATGCCCTTGGAAACTGTCGACCAACTGTTCCACACTTCGGCATTGCTCGCGGAGAGCTGGCCACCGTTGGCAAATGAGGTCTCCATGGCTGCGTAGCGGTGTCGGTCGATGATCGTAACTTGGTAGCCTCTCTTAAGAAGTGCATAAGCGGTGGTTACGCCGGTGACGCCAGCGCCTAGAATCAGAATACGGGGCATAATTCCTCCAACAGTGGTATGGGACTTGGCCTGTCCCCTGCCCCCAATCTGTCTGTTTACCTGAGAGCTTTCCCTCCCCCACGGGAGGTCCCCTTCGGTGGACACTTTGAAAAGTGTCTCTCTCCAGATGGTTCACCCTGGTAGTCATTTTGCCTGAGAGATTCCTGGGGGGTTGCTCCGTCGGCGCGGCTGGAACGGCCGTCTCTCCTACAAGGACGATGAACGCATTCGAACGTATCACGTCGAAGGCGATCGAATATTAGATTGTACTTCCTTCCATTTGCTCGAGTTCAACCAATGTCCCTTGGAAATCCCCAGGATGCACGAACACAACGGGTTTCCCGTGAGCTCCGAGTTTTGGTTGGCCGTCACCAAGAATCCGAGCTCCAATTTCAGCGACCTTGATGGAGGCGGATCCTATATCCTCCACCTCAAAACACAGGTGATGGACGCCGCCCCTCGGGTTCTTGGCAAGGTAGCCCGCAATCGGAGAATTTTCTCCAAGAGGATGAAGTAATTCGATTTTCGTGTTTGGAAGCGTCACGAAGACCACCGTCACACCATGCTCGGGAAGATCTTCTGGCTCTGAAACTCTCGCCCCGAGAGCAGAGTATTGCTTTGACGCGTATTCAAGATCCGGGACAGCAATCGCCACATGGTTAAGCCAGCTTATCACAATACCCTCCCGCGTTTTTTTGCTTCGAAGATCACGCTTCCGCCCCTCGCTTTCATGACGCTCTCCCCGCTCGTCCTCGCTTGTCCCATCAGGGATTCAAGATAAAGCCGCCGCGTTGATACGGATACCGAGCGTGGCTCAAACGTCTTTTCTGGACTTGGAAGATCCGGTCCACATCAGTTAGTCGGCTGACGCCGCGATGATCGCGACGAGGCGGCATTCGTGGCGACGTCGGTAAGCATAAAGAACTGCCTCCTAAAAGCGTCCAGCAAAATGCCGGGTTATGTGTCCGGAGCCGCGACCCACTTCGAAGAGGCGCCCTGGCTTCCAAAGTTCGGTGGCGGTTGTGCGCCAAATATGAGCCGCTCATCCTCCTGAAAGACCATCTACGATATTGATATCAAAGTCACCGGATGCCGCGAGCTCTTGCTGTGTAAGAACAATCGCATCTCGCATGAGCCGAGCGAAATCGTCAATTTGACTGCGGCTGAGTATCAGCGGAGGGGAAATGATGTTCATGGTCCCCAGCGGCCTGACAATGAGGCCCAGTTCGCCCGAATGCCTTGCAATGATGTCACCTACCCCTACGCTGGGGCCAAAGGATTCCTTCGTTGATCGGTCCTTGACGCTTTCCACGCACATCATGAAATGACTGCCTCTCACGTCGCCCACGATTTCGAGATCGCCTAACTCGCGCATCTTCCGTTCGAAGTAGGAACCTTCTGATTGCACGTGTGCACAGATATTTTCCCGCTCCATCAAAGCGATGTTCGCCAAAGCGGCAGCACACGCCACGGGATGGCCCGAATAGGTGTAACCGTTAATGAAAGTCGCCTGGGGTTCTGCGTTCACAAGCACGTTGTGGATGCTGTCAGAGAAGATCAAACCTCCCAATGGCTGATAGCCGGATGTGACCCCTTTTGCAAAGGTGATGATATCAGGTTCAATCCCGAACATCTCTTTTGAAGCAAACATATATCCGAGCCGGCCGAACGCAGTGATAACCTCGTCGGCTACGTAGAGGATATCGTATTCCTTGCAGAGCTGCCATGTCCGGTAGTTATAGCCATCCGGCGGGACTATGACGCCACCCGAACCCAAAATGGGTTCTGCGAAAAAAGCCGCGATGTTTTCCGTACCCAGATCAAGGATGGTGGTCCGCAGCTCATCAACGAGAAAATCGCAGAACTCGGACTCGCTCATCCCCTCGGGTCGACGGTAGGGGTTTGGACACGAGACCTGCCGGATGATATCAGTGACGAAACGCAAATGCGGGCTGCGTTCCGGTGGATTTCCTCCCATCGAGGCGGTCATAATCGTGCTGCCGTGGTACGCCCTCACGCGCGTCAAAATAAATCGCTTGTCAGGTTTCCCACGAACACTCTGGTAAAACTGTATCAATCTTACTGCAGAGTCGTTGGCCGTGGATCCCCCGCAGGAGTAAAGGACATGGTTAAGTTCGCCGGGCGCGAGAGATGCTATCTTTTCTGAAAGGCGGACCGCAGGCACGTTAGCCAACCCGTCGGTGGGGTTGTAGTAAGGTAACTTGCGAGCCTGTTCAGCAATGGCATCGCAAATTTCGTCTCGGCCATATCCCATGTTCACGCACCACAGACCACCCATGCCGTCCAGATACCGCCGGCCGGCGGAGTCATAGACGTAAGCGCCCTCCCCGCCCGTCACAACCAACGAGTTGGTTTCTTTGGCGGAGCGAAAAGTGGGCCACGCATGAGTATAGTGATCGCGGTCTGCGCGCAGGACATCGTCTGCTTCAATTTCTGGAAGCGCAAATCTATTGTGCGAGCGGCCGGCGACCTCACTGCTGTCCATGATTCATTCCTTCTGCCTGTTTCCGAGAGAGGAAGAGCGTTGGTAAACGGCCTGTCTTATCGAGGATGAACGCCATCTGTGAGGGCAAATTCAGCGGCACTCACATCCCAATGAGAAACGATAGCGCTCCCGATCGTGGCAGACTATCGCCACGGTCCGAACCAATATTCGGCCAATCCTAGGCCCATCAACCAGAGTGACAAGATTAACGATCCGGTGCCGGTCAGGACGAAATGGCCGCAAGGGATTTAATAGCCGAACAGCAGAACGGCAGATCGCTGTCTGCAAGATCTCCAACGCGAAAAATTTTACGACGGCGATAGGATTGATCTGCCGGTTGACGGTGGGAAAGAAGTGGGCGCGGTTTTTGCCTTGTCCGATTGTCCGAAATCGGTTGATTTGCACTGATTTTGCGCCTTGTCCAAAACAATCTTCGCTGATTTCGGCTGGCAAGAGAACCAGGCAAGCGCGTAGTGTGCGGAAAACAAATATCATCGGTCAGGGACTGATTTTCCATGAGTGCTATAACCGATTTGAATGCGATAGAGTTGATGTCAGCGATCCGCTCGCGAGACGTAAGCTGTGTTCAAATCATGGAATCCTATCTTGAGCGGATTTCAAAACTAAACCCCGGACTGAATGCGATCGTCTCGTTTCGCGACAATGACGAACTAATCGCGGAAGCCCGCAAAGCTGATCAAATTAAGTCGAGTGATGAGTCGATTGGCCTACTGCATGGCTTTCCGATCGCGATCAAAGACACCAGCGAAACGAAGGGTATTCGAACAACATTCGGCTCACCGATATATGCTGACTACATTCCGGAAAAAGACGCCATTTTCGTAGAGCGGCTGAAGCGGTCGGGCGCTATCATAATTGGCAAAACCAACATCCCCGAATTTGCGCTGGGATCACAAACCTTCAACCCTGTCTTTGGCGTCACTCGAAACGCTTACGACGGCACCAAAACAGCCGGGGGAAGCAGCGGCGGAGCCGCAGTGTCACTGGCCGCCCGCCTGCAGGTCGTCGCCGACGGCAGCGATCACGGTGGCTCCCTGCGCAATCCTGCGGCATTCAACAATGTATTTGCCCTTCGCCCATCGATTGGCCGAATTCCGACGGAGGATGTCAATCCGTTCAGTCCGAGCATGACTGTGAACGGGCCGATGGCTAGGACTGTCGAAGACTTGGCCCTGCTGCTTTCGGTCATGTCTGGATATGATAGTCGAGCACCCCTTTCGATAAAGGAAGACCCCATACAGTTTACCGCGGGCCTGGACCGCGATTTCCATGGGCTAAGGATCGCATGGCTTGGCGACCTCGGAGGTCATTTGCCGATCGACCGGGAAGTGTTGCGGTTGTGCGAAAATGCGCTGCAGGTTTTCAGAAACCTTGGATGCACGGTGGAAGCCGCGTTTCCCTCGTTCGCCTACGAGGGTCTTTGGCAAAATTGGGTTTCAATCCGCTCCTGGGGCATCACTGACTGGCTGAAACCACGTTACCAGGACGAGGCAAGACGGGAGTTGCTCAAGCCAGAAGCCATATGGGAGATTGAACGCGGCATGTCGGTCACGAGCGACGAACTTCAAAGGGCGTACGCCGGGCGCGGGGACTGGTACAGAACACTACGGAGCTTTATGGAAATGTACGATTATGTGCTCTTGCCTTCTGCTCAGATATTCCCGTTTGCATCGGACATCCGCTGGCCAAGCCAAATCAACGGTAAATTCATGGACAGCTATCATCGCTGGATGGAGGTCGTCGTCCCCATCACAATGTCCGGATGTCCTGCCCTCAACGTCCCCGTGGGTTTCAGCGATATGGGCCTTCCCACGGGGATGCAGATCGTCGGGCGTAACCACCAAGAATTTGGTTGCCTGCAACTGGCAGCGGCTTACGATCGCGAGACGAGGTGGGTGCAGCGCTTTCCTCCTCAAGTAGACGGATAACAGCCCACCGTCAGTTCGACCGGCCGATCGGTGAGGGAACCGGTCCGCTTACCTGACCAGGGTGACGTCCCTGTTGCGGATGCTGGTCAAGCGCTGCATTACGGGGATTAGTTCTCAGGTGAATGCACGCCGCCAACAGAGCGGGCGAAGCGCAAGTTTCATCATGAAAAGGTAAGCATCATTTAACGCCCGCTATTCACTGGGCGTTTCCGGGCTCGGAAAACCAGAGGTAAAGAGGTAACGCCACTGATGCTGAAGATTGTTCCTATCAAAAAGAGGAAGCCAACGCTGCAAGCAACGTGAGACCAGGAATTGCTCCGATGAAACACCAGTAGAAGATTGAGTGCCGGGATTCGCGCGTTTCACTTCTTGACCTCTGAAGAGGGCAAAGTTCATTTCTAACGAAACGCTCAGCGAGGGAAAAGTCGAAGTCCATCTGTGCCCCCTACAATCCACTTTTGAGGACAGATGACTTGAGAATAGTCGGCCATCCCGGCCTCAAGATTGCTTCAGAAATGAGATGCCAATTTAGCAAACCTACGTCGAGATTTGTGTAAAATTTTCCGAACTTTGGTTCGGTTCTAGGTGAGGTGAATGGTTGCTTTTCATCAGTAAAGTGATCCTGTAAGCCGCCAACGACGAACTAGGCGACGGTTTCAACTTACTAGGGGCGGAGCACCTCGGGTTCTTTGCAGTAAGATCGCAAGCGGCCAGAAAGAAATGATTCAATTTTCTGTGCGAGCATGTCTGCGACTACCCAATGAGGAGCGTGCCCTGATCCCGCGACCGGTAGAAAAATAGCATTCGGGTGCGCATTGATCAGATCGTCCTGATCGGACCGCCTAAAGGCCCGATCTTGATCACCCCAAATAATCAAGAGTTCAGATTGAATGAGGTGCTGGATGTGCGAGAGATCAGTGATGCTCAGCGCTTGCAAAACTGAACGCCACACATGCCGTGGTGTCTTCGATACCTCCCAACGGGACAGATGGTCAAACTCAGCATTAACGTATAGCGCGTCGCGGCACCATTCGCTTATAAATTCATCTTGCGGATCGAGCGGGAAACGGAGCGGAGATATCTTCTCCCATAGTAGTTCTCCAGGGCCTGCTGGCGCTCGCACACCAGATGCCACCAGTATCAATTTGTCGACTTTATCGGGGAAAAAGGCGGCAAGAGCCTGGGCGATCAGCGAACCGAGCGAGTGCCCAATGACATCGACCCGGTCGATTTCTAACCTGTCCAGAAACTCAGACATCTCCCTTGCTAGTTGATCGACAGCGTAGCCAGATTCGGGTGAGCTACTGTCGCCGTGCCCACGGAGATCAATTGCGATTAGCCGCCGGTTTGGTAACAAGCCTGCTAGAGATGACCAGGTTCGAGACGTATCCGTAAAACCATGAATCATGAGAAGCGGCTTTCCCGGATCATCCCCGATTTCGATGTAGGCGAGATCGATCTCGTCGAAAAGTCGCATGCGTTTTTTTTGCTCAATCCATTGAGACTGTGAAGGAATATGGATTTCCGACATTTTAAACGTGTGTCCTGAACTTAACGTCCGCGTTGGGACATCAGGCCTATGGCGACTACAGAGCAGCCACGACCGCTGATGCAATTTCATCCGTGGTGGCAGAACCACCCTGATCACGGCCTTTGAATTTCCCTGACGACGTCGTCGATTCAATTGCCGAGAGCATAGCCATTCCCGCTGAAAACTCGCCCAGATGTTCAAGCATCAGTGCGCCGGACCAAATGGCTGCCAGCGGGTTAGCGATGCCTTGTCCCGCGATGTCAGGCGCTGAGCCGTGGACCGGTTCGAACATCGAGGGCACACCGCCGGCCGGATTGATGTTTGCTGATGCTGCGAAGCCAAGACCGCCCTGTATTGCTGCGCCAAGGTCAGTCAATATATCTCCAAAGAGGTTGGATCCCACAACAACGTCAAGGGTTTCAGGCTGCATCACAAAGCGAGCTGCGATAGCATCGATATGGTAGCGCGTTACTTCGACATTGGGATAGTCAGAAGCCACTTCTCGGGTGACTTCGTCCCAGAAAACCATTGAATGTCTCTGCGCGTTGGACTTCGTTACGGACGCCAGCTTCCCGCTGCGTTTCTGCGCCTGCTCGAAACCGTACCGCAGTATTCGTTCAACCCCGCGGCGCGTGAATATTGACGTCTCCACCGCGACTTCGTCTGCGGTACCAACATGAACCCTTCCGCCTGCACCGCTGTATTCGCCTTCAGTATTTTCGCGAATGCAGAGAATGTCAAAGTGCTCTTTTTTGAGCGGGCCAGAGGTGCCTGGAAGCAGTTTGTGCGGTCTGGCATTTACATAGAGGTCGAAAGCTTTGCGGATTGGCAAGAGCAAACCATGAAGTGAAATAGCATCAGGCACCTGCTCGGGCCAACCGACGGCACCGAGCAATATTGAATCAAACTTTCGAAGCGTTTCGATGCCATCATCAGGCATCATTTTGCCTGTCCTCTCATAATACTGGCAGGACCAATCAAAGGACTCCGAAACAAGTTTGAAGCCAAATTTATCTGAAACGGCATTCAATACTCGCCATGCGGCGCCAATCACCTCGATTCCGACACCGTCACCGGGGATGAGAGCTATCTTATACTCTTTCGTTACCTTATCCATCATTACAGCCCTAATCCACCGACGCAGATGTATTTCACATCCATGTAGTCATCGAGACCGTACTTTGAACCTTCCCTTCCAAACCCCGATTCCTTGACCCCGCCAAAGGGTGCAACCTCAGTCGTGATAATGCCTTCATTGATACCGACGAGGCCGTATTGAAGCCGTTCAGAAACGCGAAACGCTCGCCCGAGATCCTGGGTGTAAAAATAGGCTGCAAGCCCGAACTCCGTGTCGTTGGCGAGGGTTACGGCTTCTTCTTCAGTGTCAAATCTGAAAACAGGTGCGATCGGGCCGAAAATTTCTTCGCGAGCGAAATTCATGGATGCCGTTGCGTCGGCCAGTACGGTTGCCTCGAAGAAGCGTTGGCCTCGTTCATGACGTCTGCCCCCGGTAACAATACGCCCACCCTTTGACACAGCGTCTCTTAAAAAATCCTCCGTTTTGGAGACCGCTGCATCGTCCACGAGCGGGCCAAGCGTGACTCCATGCTCAAGTCCCGAACCTATGACGAGCTTGCTTGCGGCAATGGCGAACGCTTCGACAAACCGTTCATATATTCCACTCTGGACGTAAAGACGGTTCGTACAGACGCATGTTTGACCTGCGTTGCGAAACTTCGCAGCAACTGCCCCCGCAACAGCGCGGTCGAGATCGGCGTCATCGAAAACGACGAAGGGCGCGTTACCTCCGAGTTCCATCGAGACTTTCTTGACAGTGTCAGCAGCTTGCTTGAGAAGCGTCTTGCCAACAGATGTCGAGCCAGTGAAGGTGATTTTCTTTACGAGATGATTGGTCGTAAGCTCGCCACCTATCTCCCGAGCTTTGCCTGTTACGATGTTGATGACGCCGGCAGGAATGCCGACTTGCTCAGCGAGCATACCCCAGGCGAGACCAGAATACGGTGTTTGACTTGCGGGCTTCGCAACAATAGTGCAACCGGCCGCTAGGGCTGGGCCGATCTTGCGAGCCAACATGGATGAGGGAAAATTCCAAGGTGTAATGGCTCCGACCACGCCCACTGGGCTCTTCGTGACCATGATCCTGCGGTCGCGCCAGGGCGAAGGGATGGTGTCTCCGTAAGCACGACGGGCTTCCTCCGCGAACCAAAGAAGGTAGGCCGCGCTCATCCCGACCTCACCTCGAGCTTCAGCAAGGGGTTTGCCCTGTTCCCGTGTCAGGAGCTCAGCGAGATAGTCCTGATTGTCGAGAATGGCTGCCGACAGATTGCGAAGCAAGACCGCCCGCTCTGCGGCCGTTGTTTGGCTAAATGTCTCGAATGCAGAAGACGCTGCGTCGATCGCCCGTTTGGTTTCGCCAGCACCGGCGTTGGGTACAGATCCGACTGTTTCTCCCGTCGCTGGGTCGATCACGTTGAGGGTTTCGCCACTATCAGCGTCTATCCATTGGCCACCAACGAGTATCTTCTCTTGCCGAAAATCATTCCACGAGCCCATCAGGTCCTCCATCCATTTCAATCAAACATGCCAAGGGCAGGTACGTGCTAGGTGCCGGCCGCTGCTTTGCGCGAAAAGCAAGCAAGCACGCACCTGGTTTTCTGAAGTGTTAGGCATCACGAACTGTGCCAGTCATAGCGTTGTCGAAGATGTTCAGGGCGAGTTCCTTGGTGAACGGGACTGGATTTTCCGGGCCGCAAGAGTCGATCACCGCCATCTCAGCAATCTCGTCTCGCTTGTCCACGGTCACTTTAAGCTCGCTCAACGTATGGGGCACACCCGTCGTTTTGCGAAGCTCGAGCAGTGCCTTGAGGAATGCATCGAAGCTGCGATCCAATCCGATGTATGCTGCGACGCGGGCGAACTTATCCTCCACAGCGGAGCGATTGGCTTGCAGGACGTATGGCAAAAAGACGCCATTCGTCATCCCGTGATGGGTGTCAAACAGTGAGCCTACCGGGTGGGAAAGAGCGTGAACAGCACCCATGCCTTTCTGAAATGCTACGGCGCCCATTGCAGCGGCACTCATCAGATGCCCGCGACCTTCGATATCATCTGGATTGGAATAGACTTTGGGAAGGTTTTCGAAAATAAGTCGGATACCCTCGACCGCAATCGCATCGCACATCGGGTGATAATATGTCGTTGAAAGGGACTCTATGCAGTGCGCCAACGCGTCCATGGCTGTTCCTACGGTCAACGTTCGTGGAAGGCCGACGCTCAACTCCGGGTCCGCGACGACAGTTTTCGCTCGCATCAACGGGTGAAACACAACTCTTTTTGTGTGGCTTTGCAGGTCGGTGATCATCGCACCGCGACCGATTTCAGAGCCTGTTCCAGCCGTGGTGGGAACTGTCACGATCGGAGCAATTGCGCTGGCGTCCGCCTTGTCCCAAAGGCCCTCCAAGAAGTCGTAATCCCAAAGGTTACCCTTCTGTCCCGCCATGAAGGCAATTGTTTTGCCGACGTCTAGAGCGGAACCCCCTCCAAATGCGACAACGCCATCGTGAGCCCCAGCTTTGAAGGCGGACACGCCGTCTTCGACATTCTGCAAAATTGGATTTGGTCGGATCTCGCAGAAAAGTGCGGTCTTCAAACCGGCTGACTTCAGGATATCCATCGCTCGCGTGCTAATCGGAAGCTGAGACAAAGCTTTGTCAGTAACAAAGAGAGGGTTTTTCATCCCGGCTGACCGAACGACTTCGGGTAGCTCGACAATTCTACCCGCGCCGAAACGCACCTCGGTTGGAAAGCTCCAATTTGCTTGAAAATGCATAGTTCGCTCCAGGACGTTTTTGGCGCAATAGCTGCCGGCTTTAAAGGGTGATGAGATCTGTCGGAACGTTATCCACCCGTCAGTGGTCGTCCACCTTAACGATCAGAGGATCGAGCCTGTTGGCGAGATCAATACGTCTCAGCTGCTCTTCGACGTCACGCATCAAAATCACCATGGGTGATCTGGGTTCCAGAACCCCTGACTCTGCCATTCTAGCAATGTGCTCGAGGGTTTCTGCGGTGAAAATATCAACATCCACCAGCGCTGTGACGGGCTCCGACGGAGGCTTTACCACGTCGCCATTACGGGAAACATATACGCCCTCCTCACGCAGAAGATGAATACAGTCGGAATATGTGGGAACAGAGCGAAAATCCGCGACAACGTCAAAGGTGGCACCGCGATGATCTTCGATCGCTCTGATTACCCCGTTCAAGATTCCTGAGGAGAAATCAGAAATGTCACGATGAGCCTGTACCGTTACCTTGGCGTTTCGGCGTTGGGCAAGTTCAACACTTGCGATACCGACAGGCGTGTCGGCGCCCAGAATCAAGATGGTTTCGTCTGGATAAAGACGTGCCCATGTTAAGACGCGCTCAGCTAAACTGTAATAGAAGGCCAGTAAAGGCAACGTTTCAGTAGGAACCTCGGCGGAGATCGGGCAGGCGTCGATCGCGTTAACTACTATGAATTCTGCGGCGGCCCCATCCCGATCAACGCCGAAGAGGCCGCTTGTCCCCTGTCGACTGCCCAACCCGGGATCGACAATCACCAGGTCCCCCAGGCGCCACGCAGGAACATCCTCTCCGACCGCAACGATCTTGCCGGCCGCCCCCTTTCCGACTATTCGATCGGTGGGAACAAGCGAAACTGTGACATCGCTGGCATCCAGTGAGAAGGCGTGAACGCGTATTAGAACCTCGCCCAGTTGGGGCACCGGCATTGGCAGGTCGTGCCGAAGCACGACGCCGTTTCCGGATTTAACCAGTGCCCTCATTTAGTTCGTCCCTTCCATGGTCAACCCGCGGGGTGACGCAATTTCCAATTAAAGATGCTACTTGGTAGCACTCAGCTTGCTGGCTACTGTCTTTTGGAAATTATGGAGGGCGACTTCCCAATGCGGCGAGAACCTGCTCGGAATGCCTACTTCCTCCCTGTTGCGGGCCATCTTTTGCACTTCCCGCCAAGGACCATCATCCTCGTCAAGCACCTGCTTCCAGTAGATCGTGTTCTCCTCACGCAACTTCTTGTATTCGTCAGACGTTGCGGAGTCGCCGATGAAGTAGGTCTTCGACGTATAGTGCGTCAGCTCCGGCCCGAGAGGAAGCTGCAGGGACAAGGACACGTAGTTTGGCGTGCAACTGATGATCGTGGCTGGAAAAACAAAAAGTACGACCGTTTCGGCCACCCCCGTCTCGACCATCTTTGGAAAGAATGGGAGCTCGTGCCCATCGGCAGCCTTTGTCGAGTAGCGTTTTTGGGCCTCACTGAGAGAGCGGCGCGATGAGAAGCCAGAATATGTCTCACCGCACATTTCCGTCGAGTAGTCCTTGCTGTGATCGAACGATTTGTGAACAAACGGTAGATGATAATCTTCGATGCCGCCCTCGAGGACGACTTTCCAGTTGACCGCAAAGTTTCGACTTCCGCGGCCCGTCCCCGGAGGGGTTGGCTTGAGGAGCTTGAAGTCGAAGGTTGACTCAATACGTTCGCGAACCGGCGCCAGGTATGTTTCCAGCTCCTCCGCAGAACCATCGAGGTTGGCGAAAACGACGTCGAGATACTGTCCGGTCCGGACGCTGACAAGAGACAAATCAGAGGGATCAAACCCTGGAGCTTGACCTTCGTTCGCGCCGCCAATGGAAGGCGTTGCCAGCAAATTTCCTTCGAGACCATAAGTCCAGCAGTGATACGAACAGCGAATCGTTCGTACGTTGCCTTTCTCCTTCACCAGTTTCATCCCACGATGACGGCATATATTATGGTAGCATTTGATCGAGTTATCCTTGGCACGGACAAGGATAAGCTCCCAGCCGGCCACGCTGACCGGTACGACGTCGCCAACATTCGGGACATCACTTGCAAAACCGATTCCGACCCAACCGGCTGCGAAAATGCGCTGGCGCTCGAGTTCGAAAATAGCGGGATCGTAGTATGCACGTCCAGGGAGACCTTGGGCCTCGCAAGTTGGTCGATTAAGCATCGCCAACTCTTCCGCTGTAAGAGCGGAGCCTTCTACAAAGCTTTTGTCATGCGCATTCATGTTCATCTCCCGTTGGACAGGTTGCACGCAATTCCTCATCTCCAAGAATGAGTGGCTTACAATTGGTGCTGCCAGCCTATGACGGAACGAAACATAGGCAATCATCAATAAGAGAACCTTGGTTCGGCTCGACCGCACATCGATAATTATGATGAGATCGGTTAAACGACCCGCGGCGATAGACTTGCATCCCCTTGTCCAATCGAGGGAGAACCTTGTTTTGGAAGAAGCCGCTCCTTTTTCGCTTCCTAAGACGTTAGCATTTGCCCGAGCAGTTGCCTGTGAAAGTTTCCTTTTTCGGGACTGCAGTTGGACCGAATAGGAAGCGCCCCGGCGCATCATGTCTATGGGCTTGGAGTAGCAAAGCCAGCCAAGAGGAGGCGCTTTTAATGGCACGTCATATTCAGATTTTCCAGAACGGCGGGCCAGGTGTGATGCGATTGGAAACCGTTCAGCTGAATGAACTTGGTGCAGACGATGTTCTGGTGCGTCACACAGCGGTGGGGATCAATTTCATCGACGTTGTCCAGCGTCGGACGCCTGGATTGCTGACTCTTCCATCCGGCCTGGGTCACGATGCGGTCGGGCAGGTCGAAGCCGTGGGTGCAAACGTTTCAGACTTTGTCGCGGGCGACATGGTGGCGTACATCGGAGCTGGACCAGGTGCCTATTCCGATCTCCGAGTTGTCAAAGATGAAAAACTGGCGCTCATCCCTCCGGGTACGGAGCCAGAGCGGCTGGCGGCACTGCTGTTCAAGGGCCTCACCGCACAATATCTTCTTCGACGGACAGTGCGCGTTGGTCCGGATGATACAATCCTGATCCACGCGGCTGCAGGCGGGGTGGGGTCGCTGATGAGCCAATGGGCACGACGGCTAGGAGCGACGGTTGTCGGATCGGTCGGTTCCGATGATAAACGCGAGCTAGCGCTCTCCCGGGGATGCCACTATGCGATCAATTACGCGCGAAATGATTGGCCAGAGCAACTGTTAAAGCAAACGGGTGGCGTTGCCCCGACGGTCGTTTATGATTCGATAGGCCAAGCAACTTTTCTCGATTCATTGAGCGTCGCTGCTCCATTCGCCACGGTGGTGGTGTTCGGCATGGCCTCTGGACCCGCTCCAGCAATAGACCCGGAAGTCCTCAACAAAAATGGATGTCTCTTTCTCACCCGGCCTTCGGTCTTTGCGCACAACGCGACAGCGGAGATGTTCAGGAAGAATGTTGTTGATCTTCTTGAGGCGGAAAAAAGCGGTGCCTTCTCAATGCCCGTTGGGAAAGTCTACCGATTGGAAGACGTGGCAAGTGCACACCAGGATGCGGAGGAACGCCGGATGCCGCTTGGTTCGATCATTTGCCCGACTGCACCTTAGAGCGGAAATCCTGGGCCTGCCAGCGTTGTGCAGGCCCGGGATGTTGTCGATGCGATGCGACTTACTTGCGGTCGGCAACTTTGACGTTTTTCACCCTTTAGAGGCCGAACACTGCTTTCGTCTCCAGAAAATCTTCCAGCCCATGGCGACCTTGTTCGCGCCCATTACCAGAGTGTTTATAGCCACCAAAAGGTGCGCCAGCGTCGAGTGGCGCGCCGTTTATGTGCACCATTCCTGCGCGGATACGACGTGCAATCTTAGCGGCTTTCAGATGATCCTCCGCTGAGACGGCTGCAGACAGTCCGTACACGCTGTCATTCGCAATCGACACGGCCTCATTCTCGTTATCGTACGGGATGATCGATAGAACCGGGCCAAAGATTTCTTCACGCGCGATGGTCATGTTTGAGCGCACGTGTGAAAACACGGTGGGACGGACAAAATAACCTTCGGTCGTGTTGGTCGGTCGATCTGGTCCCCCCGTCGCAAGTATAGCCCCTTCCTTGCTTCCTGTTTCAATCAAGCTTCGGACCTTGGCATACTGTGCGGCATTTGCCAGCGGGCCGATTTCAGTATCAGGCGATTGAGGGTCACCGACAATGAGCCGGTCTGCGACACCCACCGCGATCGCGACGGCCTCTTCGAGCCTGCTTGCCGGAACCAGCATCCGAGTGGGGGCCGTGCATGTTTGACCACTGTTGCCAAAGCAGCGTAGCGCGCCATTTTCCACGGCTTTGGCGAGACCATCGTCATCGAGTATAATGTTGGGCGATTTTCCACCCAACTCTTGCGACACCCGTTTGACCGTGTCCGCTGCATTCTTGGCCACAGCAATGCCTGCGGTTGTAGAGCCTGTAAACGACACCATATCAACGCCGGGATGCCTGGAGAGCGCATTTCCAACCACAGCGCCATCCCCATGGATCAGGTTGAAAACGCCAGGGGGGAATCCTGCCTCTTCGATCATTTCGGTTATCAGTATTCCCGACAGGGGCGCCATTTCGCTTGGTTTCAGGATCACTGTGCAACCTACCGCTAGGGCAGGTACCAGCTTTGCCATGATTTGGTTGGCCGGCCAATTCCACGGGGTTATCAAAGCGCACACACCAATCGGTTCGCGCAATATCGTGTAGGAGCCATGGGGCTCTTCGAACTGGTAGCTGCCCAATGCTTCAATTGTTTCCACCAGATGGTCGAGGCCGCTGGGGGCTTGTGCAGATTTCGAACGTGTTATCGGCGAGCCCATCTCCAAAGTAATAACTTCGGCAAGCTCCGACATGCGCCGCTCATAGATTTCTTTCAGCTGCTTTAGCAAAGCAAGCCGCTCGGACGGCGGTAGCGACGAATAGGATGCGAATGCGTTCCGCGCCGCGTCAACCGCGTTGTCAACGTCTTGTTCAGATCCCAGCGTTATGACAGCAATAGCCTTTTCACTTGCTGGATTGATCACTTCCCTCTTGCGAGAGCTCGCCGGCGCAACCCAAGCTCCGTCTATGAAAAAGTTTAGCTTCTCATTCATGATATTGATCCTATCGGCAGGTACGTTTACACGCGTGGATAGTGAAGATGCACCTGACTGGGCATCATCCACCATTTTTCCTTCTTCACGTATTTCGAGCGCAGGACAGCGCCCGCAGTTAAGGACATCAGCCGTGCAGCGGTCAGCGCGGCAGTTCCGTCGCGATCCTTGTCAGGAGCAAACTCCACCATCGCGAAACTGCAGATTTTAGCTCGCTCGGCGACAGCGATCAGCAGCTTGGCAACCTGCCAGTAGAGCAGACCGCCTGGCGCGGGCACGAAAACCGCCGGCATGATGCTTGGATCCAAGCCGTCCAGATCCAGATTGATATGGACATATCCACCCTTGGGGATTCTTCCGACTATCTCTCGTATTCCCCGGTCGAATACGTGCTGTGCGGTGTAGAACTCGGCACCCCAGTTGCGCGCCGTCTGGATCTCCTTGTAGCCAGCAGAGCTCAAACCCCGCGCGCCAACTTGGACTATGCCCTTGACCCAAGGCAACTCTGACGCCCTGCGCATGACCGACGAAAGACCGTGTCTCTCTCCCTCGACGTCATCGCGCCAATCTATATGTGCGTCGATTTGAAGGATATGAACGTTTCGTTTCGGTTCAAGCGCCTCAATAACCGGGATGGGAACGGAATCATCTCCCCCAAGTACAAACGGAATAGCGCCATTCGCGACAGTCGTGCTTACAGTCGATCGTATGAGAGCGCGGTTTGCTTCCGGAGTGTCCAAAGACGTGTTCAGATCGCCAAGATCTACGACCCTATCTTGACGGTCAAGGAAAGGACGCTCTCCCAAATCCCAATCGTAGCGATCAAGCGCCGACGCCCACATTCTTATTCCGTCTCGAATAGCTTGTGGAGCCCGCAAGTTGGCAGCGCTATATTCGCTCGCTCCAGCATAAGGGGTCGCGCATGGCGCTCCGAAAATGGCTATGTCACAATCGTGAGTTTCCGCAAGCGTGGCTTCGCGAACGCCCATGAAGGTATTACGCTCTGTCGCGCCAAGCATTGGCATGGCCGGAGTTTTCATTCCTCGCTCCCCGGGGTTAGACCAGCGCCCGGCACTCTTCCGGCTTCCAGCCGAAGGATACCTGATCGCCCACTGAGATCGCAGCCGCCCTCCGATGGGTCAGTTTTATCGATAGTTCTTCGGGGCCGCCAAAGGGGATGATGAGGCGCACGTGATCGCCCAGGTAAACGATTTCTTTCACGTTTCCGTAAAAGCTGTTTGGTAAGTTTGCCGCGTCAGATCCGACCAAAATAGCCTCGGGACGAACGGAGAGGATGCGCTTCTCTCCCGACGTCGTGCCGGCAACAGACCCGGAGCGGACGGTCGTCCCATCTTTCAAGACGATCGTGCTCTCGTTATGACTGATCTCGGCAACCCTTCCCTCCAGTCGATTATTCTCTCCAATGAATTGAGCAACGAAATCGGTCTGTGGATTTTGGTAAATTTCAGCCGGCGCGGCAACTTGCTGGATTCTCCCCTCGTTGAATACTGCAACACGGTCAGACATCACCAACGCTTCAGTTTGGTCGTGCGTGACGTAGACGACCGTCACCCCGATGCGCTGGTGTAGGTGTTTTATTTCAAGCTGCATGTGATCACGCAGCTGCTTATCGAGCGCGCCCAGAGGTTCGTCCATCAGAACGAGGCTGGGCTCGAAAACAAGCGCACGCGCCAACGCGACCCGCTGTTGTTGACCGCCAGATAGCTGCGCAGGACGCCGGTCCGCAAAAGCAGACAGTTTGACCATGTCCAACGCCTGCAGGATCCGCGTTTTCTGGTCTGCGCGGCTCATTCCTCTCGCCTGGAGTGGAAAGGCCAAATTCTCGCCCACTGTCATATGCGGGAAAAGTGCATAGTTTTGGAAGACCATGCCCACGCCCCGCTTATATGCGGGTATGCCGTTGATGGACCTGCCATCTAGTATGATGTCCCCGCTTGTCGGCTCCTCGAAGCCGGCCAACATCATCAGCGTTGTTGTCTTGCCGGAACCGGATGGGCCAAGCAATGTTAAGAATTCGCCGTTGGCAACGTCGAGGTTAAGGTCTTTCACAACCAACGTGTTGACGTCATAGGCTTTGTGAACGTTCACAAACCGCACAAACTGGTTTCTGTTAAGGGGCATGTCAGAACCTCAAACTCTAGATTGTTCCAGAAAGACGTATATTACGGCGGCGCAGCACTTCGACCACGACCAGCAGGCCAAGCGTTATCACGAATAGGATCGTCGAGGCCGCGATGACAACAGGGCTGAGTTGCTCGTTTACGCCAGCCCATAGCCTCCTGGGTACCGTTTGCTGATCCGGATATGCCAGAAAGAGGGTCACGATGATTTCGTCCCAGGACGTCACGAACGCAAACAGTGCGCCAGAGGCAACCCCTGGAGCGATAAGCGGCAACGCGATCTTCCGAAACACCATCCACGGCGGAGCGCCAAGGCTTAAGCCCGCTTTCGTAAGGTTGCGGTCAAAACCACTTAGGGAGGCCGTCACTGTTATCAGCACATATGGGGTGCCAAGGAGAGCATGCGCAATTATCAGGCCAGAGTAGGTGCCAATCAATGAAATGCGTGCGAAGAAATAGACCACACCCGTGGCATATACGACCACCGGAATGACAAGCGGCGACAGCATCATCGCCTGTAAAGCCTGCTTAAAGGGCAAATCACCCCGTGCAATGCCCAGACTGGCACTCGTACCGAGTACGGTTGCCAATATGCTTGCGCAAATCCCGATAAAGACGCTGTTAAGGAAGGCGTTTCGCCACTCCAGCCCTTTGATATCGTTCCCAAAAAGTTCGCCATACCATCGCAAGGAGAACCCAGGCATTGGATAGGAAAAGTAAGGCTCCGAGTTGAACGACAGCGGAACTGCAACGACAAGTGGGACGATAAGGAACAGCAGCACCATGATCGCAACTGATGCGACTGCCGATGCTGCGATACGCTCGAGAGGAGTCGTGGTCATTTTGTTTAGTCTCCTCTTATCGTGCAAGTGTTGCAGAGGCGAACCGCTTGAAGACAAGCAGGGTCAACGCCACGATCAAAATCAGGATAATGCTCAAAGCGGACGCCAGCCCCCAGTTGAGGTCGCGGTTGACAGCCATGGCAATGAAGTAGCTCAGCATCTGGTCTCTAGGTCCGCCAACAAGCGCCGGGGTAACGTAGAACCCCAGACACATGATGAAGACCAGAAGTACGCCTGCCGCCAATCCGGGAAAAACCAGCGGCAGGTACACTTTGAAAAATACCCTCGCCGGTGCGGCGCCAAGCGACGCAGCAGCACGTGTGTAAGACGGGGGAATACCCTTCATGACACTATAAATCGGCAAGATCATGAATGGGAGACAGATGTGGACCATCGCAACGAGAACGCCGAGGCGATTGTGAATCAGGGGTAGTCGCGTCTCCGACAAATGGAGCATCACGATGAGATCATTCAATAGGCCCTCGCCTTGCAAGAGGACCAGCCAGGCAGTGGTGCGAACCAATATCGACGTCCAAAGCGGGACGAGAACCAGAAACATGATCAGGCTCGCTCGGTTGGCTGGTTGACGCTTGATGAAAAGCGCCAAAGGAAAGCCCAAAATCAACGCAATCAGGGTGACCGAAGCGCTGACACCAAAAGTTCGTGCAATCAGCGTCAGGTAGATACGATGATCCGGCGACACTCGTTCAATGGATCCCTCGTCGCCAATACGAAGGTCGAGAGCTGTCAGCAGGTAAAGAGGGGTCACAGGCCATGTGCCACGCTCGATCGCTTTCCAGTATCGCTCCTGGCTCCATCGAGCATCAATGCCCGTCAATCGCTCTATTGGAGTTTGTGGCTTCGCAGTGGTGCTTTCGGTCGGCGTCGTATCATTGCCGAATATGGAGAACCCATCGGGAGCAGGTGATGATTCCACCGGCGCGCCAGCCTCGAGAGCACCCCGACTTAACCCAGACACTGTCTTTGTCATAAGCCCATGAAAACCGGCAACATCGTAGTTCAGTCGGCGGGCCGCTCCGATCACGGCGGTACGATTTTCCGCATTCTCGAGGTCGCTCGTCAATGCTTCAAACACGCCCTCCGGAGGGAGGCCATCGCCTTGCCACTCCTTTATTGCTTCTGTTGTGAGCGGAAGCCCTCGCGGCACTTCTGTATTCGCCACGGAAAATACAAAGAAAGCCAGGATTGGGATCACAAAAAAGACTAAGGTAAAGGCGCCTAGAGGTGCCACTAAGGAGAGCGATAGGAGCCGCTGGCGCCGTCCCACTCGATGCAGCGAGCGTCGAAGGGCACGTCGATCAAGCGACACTCCCGTTGTATCGTCTACGATGTCAAGAGTACTCATTGCCTACCCCTGCCGCGATCCAACCGGCTCTCACGCCGATAGTCGAATGTCGCGCGCGGTCCTGATGATAAATGCGACCCCGGTTCGAGGGGTCGCCCGGATCCAATTAAAGTAAGTCGGGCGGGAAAACTTCCTTCCCGCCAAACACTTTACTTCTGAAGCCAGTTTGCAAGGCGAGTGGCCAACTCCGCGTCGTTTTCGGAATAAAAGTCTGCGTCAAACGCGAACGCATTCTTGCTGTTTTTCGGGTTCGTAGGGAGATTGACAATATCTTCTGGCTTTAGATGTGGAATTGCGGCTTTAAGAACTGGTCCAAATGGGGCCACTGAAGATATCTTCGCAGCGTTCTCAGGCTCAAGGATGTACTTGATGAATTTCATCGAAGTCTCCTTGTCCGGTGAGCCCTTAGGCATCATGAACCAGTCGTAGTCGAGGCCTGCACCATCCCACACAATCTGAAGGTTCTTTCCCTCTTTTTGTGCCGCCACGATGCGATTACCCCAGGCGGTGCTCATGACGACTTCACCGTCGGCGAGGAGTTGGGGCGGCTGGGAACCCGCTTCCCACCAAACAATCTGGTCCTTGATAGTATCCCACTTCTTAAAAACGCGATCCAGGCCTTCGGGAGTACTCAGGACCTTATATAGGTCGGCAGGTGGGACCCCGTCGGCGAGGAGTGCAAGTTCCAGCAAGTATGTTTGGTTCCTGCGAATGCCGCGTTTGCCGGGGAATTTTTCCAGATCAAAGAAATCGGCAACGGTTTCCGGCTTCGCCCCGTTCTTGAATTTGTCGGCATTGTAGGCAATGTTGCTGGAGAAGCTCGCGTACGCGATACCGCATTCGCTCCAGGCGCCCGGAAGATACTTCTCCGCTGTTCCGACAACCGCGGGATCAAATTTCTCAAGCGTCCCGTCTTCGCAGCCCCTCTTCACCAGAGCGCTCTCTCCGCGGACCAACGACCACTTATAGCTTTTGGTCTCGACCTGTGTGGTAATTGTAGCCATGTCGCCTTGCCACACGTCGTCGACAATCGCGATCCCCGTGGCCTTAGTGAATGGCTCAAAGAACGCCGCCCGGTCGGCCGCCTGCGAAGCACCGCCCCATTCGGCGATGGTAATTTTTTCCTGGGCCAGCGCACCAAGACTGGACATCATCACACCCGAAGCCACGAGCGCACCAATAATAACCTTGTTTGACATTGTCGTGTTCACCCTTTTTCGTTTTGTTATGGCGTGAGCATTGGCGAGCTGTGTCGATTATTCAATCCGTCATGATCGAACCTATGTTCGGCAGTCTCCGGAGATTCGTTCGGCCGCCTCCCATAAGCTTCGGCGGGTCGAGAACCAAGTTTCGGAACCTTTGTGTTGCCTTGGGCTATCGATTGATCGACTAATTCGACCCTAGCTCATTTTTCAGTCGGAGCAGTCGTGGCCTCATACACCGTAAAAATACAGCAGCTCGACACGACAGTCGAGGTCGAGCCAGACGAGACATTGCTCGACGCGGCGTTGCGTGCAAACCTCAACATCCCGTCCGACTGCCGCAGTGGCGTGTGCGGAACGTGCAAGTGCGCTTTGATTTCGGGTCAGGTGCATATGGATGACTATCTTGAAGTTGCACTCGAGCCCGAAGAGGTTGAACAGGGGTTCATTCTGGCCTGCCGATCGAGGCCCACCACAAGCTGTGAAATTCAACTGCTTGACATGGACGCCGCAAGCCCCGCGCCTCTGATTGAAGAAACTGCGAGGGTCCTGTCTATCGAACGCCCCACAAAAGACATCGCAGTTGTGAAGTTAGCCTTCGACCGCGATATCACTTTTGCCTTTAAATCGGGACAATATGCCGGTATTCGGTTCGGCGAACTGGATGAGCGTTATTTTTCATTCGCCAACAGCCCTTCGGACAAAGTTGCAGAATTTCACATTCGTAGCGTTCCGGGCGGCAAGGTCAGTCCGGTCGTCTATGAAACTTTAGAGACCGGATCCAAAGCCATCGTGCGCGGTCCACGTGGTCTTGCCTATTTGCGCGACGTGCACCAGGGCCCGATCATTCTGTGCGCCGGAGGATCGGGCCTGGCGCCTGTAGCCTCGATTCTGCGGACGCTCGCCTCGACTCGTTCGCCACGAAACGTCTATCTGTATTTCGGCGTCCGCGCTGAAGAAGATGTCTATCTTGAAGAAGAAATTCTGCGCCTCGTCAACTCGATCGATGGCGCTAATGCGACAGTCGTCCTGTCCGCACCCAGCGGCCCAAGCGAGCGGCGAACCGGTTTTCTAGCCCAAGCACTGGATGATGATTTCACGGAATTCTCGGGGATGAAGGCTTATCTCTGTGGTCCCCCGATCATGATTGAAACCTGTCGGCGCGTGTTACTGGCCAAAGGTCTCGACCGTATGGACTGCCACAGCGATGTGTTCTGGACGCCGGAAGGCCGCTGATACATGGATTGGTATTCCCGGAAATTCCAAGATTTTATATTGTCGAGAACCGTCACCAGATTCCCTTGAAACCATCGGCGTTTAATCCTTATTCTGTCTGGGGAGAGTCCCCGGTAGAATCTGGCCCGTTTATGACAAGGCCAAAATGGTAGGTGAACAATGTCGAAGCTAAGGCAGTTAAGCGATGTCGATCTTCGACTGCTCAGAGTATTTGTCGTCATCGTCGACCAGGGCAGTTTCGCCGGCGCCCAAGGCCAACTGAATATTTCACAATCGGTTCTAAGTGAGAATCTCAAGTCGCTTGAGATTCGCCTCGGGATTCGGTTGTGCGAGCGTGGACCGGGAGGATTTCGCGTTCTTCCTGAAGGGGAGCAAGTTTATAAGTCCGCCAAGCGACTTTTCGCTGCTGTCGAAGATTTCAAGACCGACCTGTCTGACGTGGGAGAGGGGCTCGCCGGCGATTTATCAATCGCACTTGAGGACGACATTATGACCAATCCGGCATGCCAGATCCCCGCCGCGATCGGTGCGTTTTTGAAAGCGCACGGCCGACGGGTGCGGCTCAAACTCGAGATCATGGCCGGCTATCAGGTCTTGAGCAAAGTTGCCGAGGGCTCCGCCCAAATCGGCATCACTGTCGCTGTAGACCGCACCAAAACGCGAGGACTGGAGTATCTAGCCCTTTTCGGGGAGACACTACGTTTGTGCTGCGCTCGTGGCCATGAGTGTTTTTCTGATCCGTCATCAAAAATCGACACTGAATTTATTCAACAATACCAGTACTCCAGTCGAGGGCACCTGGAGCCCGAAAACTTTCTTGGCGCGCTGGCATCCGGCCAAGATGGCGACATAGGATTGGGGGCCCAAGCCCAACTGGCGCTCGTTTTATCAGGACGGAACATTGGCTTTATCCCAGAACATGTAGCAGCGCCTCACATTGCAGCCGGCCACATGCGGTACATGGATAATGACGGTCGGGGCCGAAGCGCGAATGAGGTCGTAGCTGTTACGAGAACGAAGAACCACGACGTAAAGATGATTGATCTTTTTCTGCGTCAGCTGGCAAAAAGCCATGGCATCGCGTTTGGCGGCAGCTCGAAGAAATCCGCGAACTAAAGTTCGTCGCTTCCTGATAGGCTTGCGCCCGAGGTCATCCTAAGTTTGCTGGAACAAGCAGAGGATGGGTCCGATGTCCATTGATAGCAATTCCGCCAAACCTGTAGATTCTCTCGTGGTTGCCCGGTTCTCGGGTATCTCCACTTTCATGAGGTTGCCCTACGTGCCGGAGGGAACCGGCCTGGATATCGGTATGGTCGGAGTTCCTTTCGACTTTCCGACAAACCGCGGCGGCACGCGACATGGGCCGTCCCAAGTGCGCGAAATGTCGCGACTTATCCGGAGGTTTCCCTCCAGTGGGGGCGAGTCCCCGTTCGACCAATGCACAATTGCCGATATGGGTGATGCACCGTTCAATCCCCTTAATCCACAAAGCGCGGTTGAAGACACGTCAGCGTTTTTCGCTGAAATGGCCAATAGGGGCATCATTCCGGTCGCATGTGGCGGCGATCATGCCGTAAGTTATTTTGTGCTACGGGGGATCGTGCGCGACGGCCCCATCGGTTTCATACAGTTCGATGCTCACCCCGACACGAGTGAAGAACTCTACGGCGATCGCTACAATCATGGAACGCTTCTCACTCGCGGTGTACAGGAAGGTTTGATTGACCCTGCCCGCACAGTAACCGTGGGGTTGCGTGGAACGCGCTTCAGTCGGCACGATCGTGATTTCAATAACGCAAACGGCATGCGAGTCATCGATCTTGACGAGTTCGAGAGGCTTGGCAGAGCCGCTGTTATCGACGAGATCAAGCGCGTCGTGGGGGATGGTCCGTGCTACGTCACATTCGATATCGACGCCCTCGATAGCGCATTCGTACCCGGCACGGGTTCGCCGGAACCAGGCGGTTTAACTATGCGAGATGCGCAGGTCGTACTTCGCGGCCTCAACGGGTTAGACATTGTCGGCGCCGATATGTGCGAGGTCTCCCCTCCCTTGGACCCGCAAGGCATTACGGCGCTCAACGGGGCGAATCTCTTGTTCGAGCTTCTGTGCATTACCGCTCCGGCAGTCAGCCGGCGCAAATCCAAGGCGTAAGGGGAAAAGCAATGGCAGATCAACTCAACACTCGCCCAGCTGTGGGCGGGCCGCAGGATTTGTTCTATTCGGCTGCCAATACAAAAGGCTTGCCGACAATTGTCCGCGGCGAAAACATCAACGTCTACGACGCCGATGGACGCGAGTATATTGATGTCATCTCCGGTGCAATGGCTGCCTCTCTCGGGCAAGGGAACAAGCGCGTCCTCCAAGCAATGTACGACCAGGGCATCAAACACACATTTTCCTACGTTCGAGTGTCCCGCCATTTGCCAAACGCAGCACTCACAGAAAAAATCGCCTCTATGGCCGGGCCGGGCTTCGAAAGAGTTCATCTCTCATCTGGGGGATCAGAAGCCGTTGAGATGGCGATCAAATTCTTGCGCCAATATGCGTTTGCCACGGGCCAGCAGCAAAAGACCAAGATCATCACGCTTATGCCGTCGTACCATGGAGGGACATTGGCGACGATCGGCTGGACGGGGGACGAAGACGCTGCGACTGTTTGGGGACCCATGGCGGTGTTTGGCGAGAAGATCCCCGCGCCTCTGAGTTATCGCCCTCCATTCGGGACGTCCTCTGAAGAAGGGGCACGAGGGTCGGCCGCTGCGCTTGAAGCCAAGATCATCGAACTCGGGCCGGAAAACGTCCTTGCGTTTATGATGGAGCCCGTCGGGGGACAGTCCACCGGCGCAAATGTTCCTCATCCCGTGTTTTTCACTGAAGTCCGTAGGATTTGTAGCAAGCACGGCATTTTTCTGGTGTTCGACGAGATCGTGAGCGCTTGCCGAACCGGCTCATTCCTGGCGGCACACCATTATCCCGATTGCAAGCCCGACGTCGTTGTTACTGCCAAAGGCCTGGGCGCGGCATATACACCGATTGGTGCTGTTCTTGCGCCAGCGTCGCTTGTCGACGAATTGGCCGACATGACGGGTTTCAATCTGTCGCACACATATAACGCTAACCCGATCACATGCGCCGGTGCACTCGCCGTTCTTTCAGAAATGACAGACCGCAATCTCATCGCCAACGCCGCACCACTGGGGAACCTCCTGCGCGAACGCCTGACCGAAATCATGGAGCAATCGCCGATCGTCGGGGATGTTCGGGGTCAAGGACTAATGATGGCCATTGAATACGTTCGCAACAAAGAGACAAAAGAAGTCTTCTCGGGCGAAATCTACGCCAGCGATCGAATTCGGCAGATTGGCGTTGATAACGGACTGATGCTGTATTCGCGTCGGCAAAACGGCGGGCGATATGGCGAATGGTCAGTCATTTGCCCACCCCTCATTATCACGGAAAGTCAAATCGATGACATGGTGACGCGCCTAAAGCGCACCATTGCGACGTTCACGGATGAGATGACCAGGGCGGGGGTGTTGTAATGAAGTATGACGAGTATCAGCTTCTATTGTTCGAGCATCGTGCAAACGGCGTGCTTCTTGTCACCATAAATCGGCCCGATAAACTGAATGCCGCCAACAACGTCCTTCACAGAGAACTTGCTGAAATATGGTTGACCGTCAAACACGATCCCGAGGTTCGGGTTGTCGTGATCACGGGTGCTGGCAAGGCCTTTTGCGTGGGGGGTGATCTCAATGAAGAAATCGGTAAACTAGGCAAGATTGAACCCATTATATCGATGGGGGAGCAAGCTCTCTCGATCGTCTATAACATGATCAATCTCGACAAACCGGTAATCTCTGCGATCAATGGGCCGGCAGCGGGCGCCGGCCTTGCGGTTGCTTTATCAGCCGACATTTCAATCATCGCGGAAGATGCTCGTATCACTGACGCGCATGCCAATATCGGTGTTGCGTCAGGTGACCACGCAGTGATGATGTGGCCACTCTTCTGCGGCATCCCGAAGGCCAAACTCTATCTCCTGACTGCTGACCTGCTTGATGGGCGCGAGGCAGAAAGGATCGGCCTCGTCTCTCTTTGTAAGCCTCGGGACGAGCTTCTTGCCTCGGCTGTGGAGTTGGCTGACAGGATAGCGCAAAAGCCCCAGCGCGGCATACAATGGACCAAGCGCTGCCTAAATCACTGGCTCCGACAGGCCGCTCCGATACTCGACCTTTCTGTAGCGTACGAAGGCTTGAATTTTATGGAGCCCGACGCTCGCGAAGGCATGGAAGCGTTTCTCGAGAAAAGAACACCTCAATTTCCCTCGATGCGGTAGTTTGATCATGCACGTCGCTCACCTTGTACATCGCTCAGCTCAGCGTTTTCCAGATCGACCCCTCTGGCTCGATTTCGACAAAACAATCACCTACCGCGAAGGTTCGCAACGCCTCAATCAGATGGCCAATGCACTTCTCGGCCTGGGCAATCAGGGGGATCGCGTTGCTATTCTGTCTTCCAATCGCTTCGAGGCGTATGAGGTCTATCTTGCCGCGATGAATGCAGGGATGGCGGCTGTACCGCTCAATCCAAAAAGTCATCAGACCGATCACGCGTTCGTTTTAAACGACTCGAAGGCCCGGTTTGTCGTTTTCAGTCCAGAATATTCCGAGGCACTGAACACAATACGACAGGATCTGGCCGGCGTTGAATATTGGATCGAGATGGATGCAGGCACATCAGCAGCAACGCTCTCCTACGACGCCCTGCTCGCGCAAGGATCCTCTGAGCTTCCACCTGTGACGATAGAGCCAGATTCACTTGCCTGGCTTTTCTACACATCCGGAACAACAGGTAAACCAAAAGGCGCGATGGAAACGCACCGAAATCTACTGACTATGGTGCAGCAGTTTCGCCAGACATTGCTAGCCGATACCAACGAATTCGACGTCATGCTCCACCTCGCCCCAATCGCGCACGGAACGGCCAGTGTGGGCCTGGCCCATTTGGCGGCTGGCGCAGCTCAAACCTTTCCAATCAGCAAGAGCTTCGAACCCGAGAAGGTTTTCGAACTTATCGAGCGTTTGAAGGTAACCGCGAGCTTCTTAGCCCCAACAATGGTGCAAATGCTTTTGCAGTCGCAAACAGCACACAGGTATAACCTGTCGAGCCTCAAGAACGTCATCTATGGCGGTGGCCCGATGTACGTGGAGGTGCTCAGAAAGGCGATTGAGATTTTCGGCCCTGTCTTCAGCCAGATTTATGGCCAAGGCGAAGCGCCGATGACCTGCACCGGCCTTCACAAATCTGAGCATCGTCTAGACGATCCAATCGCCTACACCCGGTTGGGCTCTGCAGGACGTGAGATGCCAGGCGTAATGGTGCGAACGGTAGATGCCGACGGACAACAGGTTGCGGCTGGAACTCCTGGCGAAGTGATTATCCGCTCAGATTTGGTCATGCCAGGATACTGGAACCGTCCCGATGCCACCGCGGAAGCATTGAAAAATGGTTGGCTTCACACAGGGGACGTCGGTTACCTCGACCACGAAGGCTATCTTTTTATCACCGACCGCATCAAGGACATGATCATATCGGGTGGAGCGAACATATATCCGCGCGAAGTCGAAGAAGTGCTTCTCCAACATCCCGCGGTCGCAGAAGTATGCGTCATCGGCGTTCCGGATGAGCAATGGGGCGAATCTGTAAAGGCGGTAGTGGTCCTCGATCCCGAACGAACTGCGACAGCTGAAGAGCTCATCGCGTTCGCTCGCGAGCGGATGGCGTCTTACAAAAAGCCAAAGACAGTTGATTTCGTCGCATCTCTTCCGAAAAGCGCCTTTGGCAAAGTTCTCAAGAGAGAGTTACGGGCACCTTACTGGACTGATGCAGCTCGCACGGTCTGACGAACTGTTGGGTTGAGCATCAACCAACTATGGAGATTAAAATGGGTATCCCTAACGCTGCCGTTTCGGCCGCGACCATGAAGGCTATGGTTCTGACAGGCCACGGCGGTCTTGATAAACTCATCTATCAGGACGTTACCGTTCCGCAACCCGGGCCCGAAGAGGTGTTAATCAAGGTCGCTGCATGCGGCGTGAACAATACCGACATTAACACTCGAACGGGATGGTATTCACCTCATGTAAAAACGGCGTTGACATCGGATATCGGCGTTAACGGTGTGCCCGCAGATGCAGAAGAGCTCGGGACTTGGGATAGAGATTCACTGAAGTTCCCCCGAATTCAAGGCGCAGACGCTGTTGGTGTCATTGTCGCAGTCGGGCGTGACGTTGACCGCCGTCGGATCGGCGAGCGCGTCATGGTTGACCCGTGCATCCGTAATCCTTCTCTTCCGTCGTTATCCCAAGGGGTAATGTATTTTGGAAGTGAATGCGATGGCGGGTATGCCGAATACACCAAGGTCGTTTCTGAAAATGCGATGACCGTAAATACCAACTTGAGTGACATAGAACTCGCAAGCTTCGCCTGCTCCTACTCGACTGGCGAAGAAATGCTCGTGAGAATTAATCTGCAGGCTGGCGAGACAGTCCTGGTAACAGGTGCATCCGGTGGGGTGGGTTCTGCGAACGTCCAGCTCGCAAAACGTCGGGGAGCGCGCGTTATCGCAGTTGCTGGCCAAAGCAAGGAAGCTCTCGTTCGCGACCTGGGCGCGGATGAATTCATACCTCGCGAACGTCAGGATCTTGCCCGGGCCATCGAGGAATTGGTGGGTAGACGAGGGATCGATGCAGTCGCTGACGTAACTGGCGGTCCGACATTTTCGCAGATGCTGAGAGCTCTTCGCCGGGCCGGCCGCTATGTTTCTGCGGGTGCGATCGCAGGACCTTGCCCCGAAATTGATTTGCGCGACTTGATCTACAAAGACCTGCAGATGTGGGGCGTCGGAAATCCGCAAAAATCGACGTTTGCATCCTTGGTCGGATACATCGAACGCGGCGAGATTCGGCCTTTGGTAGCCAAGACATACCCGCTGGCAGCGCTCCGCGATGCACATACCGAATTCGTTTCAAAGGCGCACGTGGGGAAGATCGTGATCACAATCTAACCCCACAAACAGTGAGACCAACGCTATGGCGTCATCAACAATAAACCGAGATCGGTTGCTCAAAAGACATGCCTTGATGGCAACGTTTGGCGACACCGGTCGCGGTGGCGTTATTCGGCCCGCACTGAGTGCTGAGGAGACACAAGCGCGTCGAGCGATACTGGACATTGCTCGCGAGCGCGGCTTCGCATGCAGCGTCGACCCAATCGGAAACTTGTTCATTCGAAGATCTGGAATCAAGAACCATAGCGCGCCCCTGCGAATTGGATCACACCTCGACAGCCAAATCCCCGGAGGCAATTATGATGGCGTATATGGGGTCTTGGCCGCCTTTGAGGTCCTGGAAACGCTAGCTGACCAGAGCGTGAGTTCTATCAGGCCTGTCGAGGTTGTAATCTGGAACAACGAGGAAGGCGCGCGTTTCGCACCAACCACTATGGGATCGGCCGTCCACGCTGGCGCGCTTTCGCTGGCTGACGCCTTGAATAGCCGAGATGGCGAGGACCTGCGTCTTGAAGATGAGTTGGCAAGACGTTTAAATGACCTCGGCTCGCTCACTCAGATTCCACTTGGAACTGAATCCTTTGGTTATATTGAAGCTCATATAGAACAAGGTCCCTTGCTTGAGAGCGCCGACACCCCCATCGGTGTCGTCACTGGCATTCAAGGTATAATTCAGTTCAACGTTACCGTTATTGGAGAAGAGGCCCACGCTGGCACGACACCAAGGTCACGCCGCAAAGACGCACTCGCTGCCGCACTTGCACTCATTGATGAGATACGAACGCTGACAAACGACACCGAAGACGAAATACGCTTCACTATCGGCAGGCTTACTGTCGCACCGGGTGCTCCCAACACTGTTCCTTCGAAAGTGGTCTTCACGATCGACCTGCGTCATCCCGATGAGGAAAGACTTGGGTCATTGCATGTTCGAATTTCTGAGAGCTGTAAAAACTTTGTATCTCCATGTGAGATTACCGCGGTGACGACCCTGAATTCACCGCCGGTCAAGTTCGATTGCAACGTTATGGCCGCAATCGAAAAACATGCCGATCAATCGGGCATCAAGCACATGAAAATAGCCTCAGGGGCGACCCATGATGCAAAGTTCATGGCAGGTTTATGCCCTACAGGCATGATCTTTATCCCTTGCCGTGACGGCATAAGCCACAACGAAAGGGAATGGGCCGAGTTTGAACACATGGCCTGCGGTGCCGACCTCCTCATGCGCGTCGTCAAGCAACTTTGCATGAGCGACTAACGGGACGCTTCTTACCAGGTCTAAGCGATGGGTATCAAAGACTAGTCCGACGGGGCGACTCAACCGCCCGATCAGCCCTCGTTTGCACAACGTACCTGCACCCGCTTGCAGGACTATTCCTTGGCAGATTCCCCGCTGCGTCTGACTACGGGCAATGTCAACATGTTCGGCCGTAGACTTGTTCGGTTCGAAGTTGCGGGTGCGGAGTTCATCTCTCGCTTCGCGGATTGTCGGGCTGAGATAATGGGTTGTTAATGGTCTAAATTCGTTCCCGGCAGTTCGACGGAGAACATTGTTCCTTGGAGCAGATCGTGTGCGCTCCAAGGCATGTGGTAAGGCGATATCACCGTCGACCGAGTCATTTTCGACGGCAGCAAAACGTCAGACCCGGCGGCATTCTCGGTGGCGTCCGGGACTCCCCCCTTAACGATTGCGCAACTTTCCCTGCATCAAGTCCAAGACAGCGCGAGCGGCCTCAAGGACATTGGATCCAGGCCCAAACACCGCAGAAACACCCTTACCGAGCAGGAAATCGTAATCCTGACGGGGTATAACGCCGCCGACGACAACAATAATGTGTTCCGCGCCCCGCGCCCTGAGAGCTTCGATAAGCTGCGGTGCGAGAGTCTTGTGCCCGGCGGCAAGGGATGACATGCCAACGACATGAACTTTGTTCGTTACAGCCATTTCGGCGGCCTCATCGGGCGTCTGGAACAAGGGGCCCGCAACGACATCAAAACCGATATCGCCAAAAGCGGATGAGATGACCTTGGCGCCACGGTCATGGCCGTCCTGTCCGAGCTTGGCGACCATGATTTTTGGCTTGGTCGACAGCGCTCTGGCGAACTCGTCAAGGCGGCCAACCAACGTTAAGTATTCCGGATCGTCCCGGTAGGCTGCGCCATAAACGTCGGCGACAACTTCGGGTGTGGCGGAATGATCACCGAAGACGACACGCAAAGCATCAGAGATTTCTCCGACGGTAGCTCGTTCACGTGCCGCATCGACGGCAGCCGCCAGCAAATTGCCTTCACAGCTGCGAGCAGTGTCGGTAAGAACTTTCAAGGCGGCGTTAGTTCTTGCGCTGTCGCGACGGCGCTTGGTATCTTCAATGCGGTTCACTTGGGCAGTACGCACGGCGGCGTTGTCGATATCGAGAATGTCGAGTTGGTCTTCGTTTTCCAGCCGGTATTTGTTAACTCCGACAATGACCTCTTCGCCACGGTCGACGGCGGCCTGACGACGGGTGGCGGCCTCCTCGATCATTCGCTTTGGCATGCCAGTTGCCACTGCCCTGGTCATGCCGCCCAGTGCCTCGACTTCCTCGATCAGATCCCAGGCTTTCTTCGCAAGTTCGTCCGTCAGGCTTTCGACGTAATAGGAGCCGGCCAATGGATCGACCACCTTGGTAACGCCGGTCTCGTGCTGAAGAATGAGCTGGGTATTGCGGGCGATGCGAGCGGAAAATGCCGTGGGTAGTGCGATCGCCTCATCGAGTGCATTGGTGTGAAGCGACTGTGTACCGCCGAGCGCCGCCGACATGGCCTCGTATGCGGTGCGAATGACATTGTTGTAGGGATCCTGCTCCTGAAGCGAAACGCCGGAGGTCTGGCAATGGGTGCGAAGCATTAGCGACGAAGCCTTTTTGGGCGCGAATTCCTCCATGATCCGTGACCAGAGTAGACGCGCCGCGCGAAGCTTGGCCGCCTCCATGAAGAAATTCATGCCAATGGCAAAGAAGAAGGAGAGCCGGCCAGCAAACTCATCGACGTTCAGCCCTTTGGCAAGTGCGGCCCGTACATATTCCCGGCCGTCGGCGAGCGTGAAGGCAAGCTCCTGCACAAGCGTCGCGCCGGCCTCCTGCATGTGATAGCCGGAGATCGAGATCGAGTTGAACTTCGGCATTTCCTTTGCCGTGTATTCAATGATGTCGGCAATGATCCGCATCGAGGGTTCCGGCGGGTAGATATAAGTGTTGCGAACCATAAACTCCTTGAGAATATCGTTCTGAATAGTGCCCGACAGTTTTTCGCGCGAGACCCCCTGCTCTTCCCCAGTAACGATGAAATTTGCCAGGATCGGGATCACGGCGCCATTCATGGTCATCGACACCGACATCTCGTCAAGCGGGATGCCGTTAAAGAGGATTTTCATGTCCTCGACGCTGTCGATCGCAACACCGGCCTTGCCGACATCGCCGACAACCCGGGGATGATCGCTATCGTAACCCCGATGGGTGGCGAGATCGAATGCAACGGAAAGCCCCTTCTGGCCGGCAGCGAGATTGCGCTTGTAAAACGCGTTCGACGCCTCGGCGGTCGAGAAGCCGGCATATTGCCGGATCGTCCACGGGCGCCCGGCATACATTGTGGCGCGCGGGCCCCGGATGAAGGGGGCAAATCCGGGCAAGGAATCCAGATGGCCGACATCAATAAGGTCCGCCTGGGAATAGAGTGGCTTGATGTCAATGCCTTCCGGCGTATGCCAGACCAGCTTTTCCACCGGCGCCTTCAGCTCGCGCTCCGCCAAGGCTTGCCAGTCCGCAAGTGTCTTGTCTGTTGGCATCACTCGAACTCCATGATCAGTTCGTCTACCGCGAGACTCTGACCGGTCGCCGCGACAACGCGTTTGACCGTCCCGCGCTTTTCCGCACGAAGTGTATTCTCCATCTTCATCGCCTCGACGATGGCGAGCGCCTGGCCGGCCTCGACGGATTCACCGCTATCAACCAAGACTGCGGTGATGACGCCCGGCATCGGGCAAAGCAGCATTTTCGAGGTATCCGGCGGCAGCTTCCTCGGCATCAGCCGAGCAAGCTCGGCAACGCGCGGGCTGCGCACATGGACCCGCAAGTCGATGCCGCGCCAGCGCAGGCGGATCGCGGTTCCGGCAAGATCGATCTTCACGCCCATCACTGTCCCGTCGACATTGAAGGTGGCGTGGCTGCGGCCGGGCGTCCAGTCGCCTGCGACCGCGAAGGCGGCTCCATCGGTCATCTGCACATAGGCCCCGTCGGCCGTGGCATTGAGCGTCACGGAATGTTCCTGGCCGGCGAAGGTGACGACCCAGTCCTTGCCGATCACCCGGCGATGATGGCCGATCGTGCCGGAGATCTGCGCGGCGCGGGTCTGCAGCGCCTGGTGGATCAGCGTCGCGACGGCGGCGAGTTTCCGCGCCGATGCCGGGTCCGGCTCGACGCCGTGGAATCCATCCGGAAATTCCTCGGCGATGAAGGCAGTGGTGAGACGTCCGGCGCGAAACCGGTCATGCTGCATCACGGCCGAGAGGAACGGCAGGTTGTGGCCGATACCTTCGACCTCAAAGTCGTCGAGAGCAGCGCTCATCGCGTCGATGGCCGTCAGGCGGTCGGGTGCCCAGGTGCAGAGCTTGGCGACCATCGGGTCGTAATACATCGAGATCTCGCCGCCTTCGAAGACGCCGGTATCGTTGCGCACGACCGTGCCGTCGGCATGGGCGCCTTCCCTGGGTGGGCGGTAGCGCGAGAGGCGGCCGATCGAGGGCAGGAAGTTGCGGTAGGGGTCCTCGGCATAGAGCCGGCTTTCGATCGCCCAGCCGTTGAGGCACACGTCGTTCTGGCCGAAAGCCAGTTTCTCACCGGATGCGACGCGGATCATCTGCTCGACGAGGTCGATCCCGGTTATCAGTTCCGTCACCGGATGCTCGACCTGCAGGCGGGTGTTCATTTCGAGGAAATAGAAATTCTTGGTCCCATCGACGATGAATTCGACGGTGCCGGCCGAATGGTAGCCGACTGCCTTCGACAACGCGACGGCCTGCTCGCCCATGGCGCGGCGGGTCTTTTCGTCGAGAAAGGGCGAGGGCGCTTCCTCGATGACCTTCTGGTTTCGCCGCTGGATCGAGCATTCGCGTTCGCCGAGATAGAGCACGGTGCCGTGCTTGTCGCCGAGCACCTGGATCTCGATATGGCGCGGTTGCGTCACAAATTTCTCGATAAAGATGCGGTCGTCGCCAAACGAGCTTTTCGCCTCGTTCTTCGAGGACTGGAAACCCTCGCGCGCCTCCGCGTCGTTCCAGGCGATGCGCATGCCCTTGCCACCGCCGCCGGCCGACGCCTTGATCATGACCGGATAGCCGATTTCGCCGGCGATTCTCACCGCCTCTTCAGCATCCGCTATCAGACCCATGTGGCCGGGCACGGTAGAGACGCCGGCTTCGGCTGCCAGCTTCTTCGAGGTGATCTTGTCGCCCATCGCCTTTATCGCGTTAACCGGCGGGCCAATGAAGGCGATACCCGCCTTCTCCAGCGCTTCGGCAAAAGCGGCATTTTCCGACAGGAAGCCATAGCCCGGGTGCACCGCATCGGCGCCGGTCTTCCTGATTGCGTCGAGGATCTTGTCGATGGCGATATAGGACTGGCTGGACGGCGCGGGCCCGATATGCACGGCTTCGTCGGCCATCTTTACATGCAGCGCATCCGCATCCGCATCGGAATAGACGGCAACCGTCCTGATGCCGAGCTTCTTTGCCGACTTGATCACCCGGCAGGCAATTTCGCCGCGATTGGCGATCAGAATTTTTTTAAACATTGGTTATTCCGCCAGTCATGCCTGCTTGAGTTTTTGCCGACCATTCCATTTTGATTGTCATCGATGTTCTCGAGACCATGTGAAAGCCAACCGCCAAGAAAAATCCGGCTGCATCGCAGTTCGCTAAAATCGTCACTTGCACGCGCTGTCCTCGCTTTTCCGCTTGCGAAAATAGGTAGCCGGCAACCCGGCGACCGATACCGAGCCCGCGGGCCTGCGGAACGAGATACAGTTGATCGATGTGCGTGCAGTCGTTTTCCTCGGACACCGTCAGACAGCCCACATCCGCATTTTCGTATCGAATAATCCGGCAATTGCCGGGGAACTCGTCGCCCATCCCAGGCCGCGGTACAAAGTGCCTCATGTCCGAAAACTTGCGAAGCGACAACTCCTCCAGCCGCAACACGAACCCTTCATCCTCGGCAATCGCGTTTCTCAGATCAAAAGTGCTCTGCATGGCGATCACAATGGTATCGTGTCGTGCTTACGCCACCGTACTTCGCTTTGCTTGTTGCGCAGCGATGCAAAGGCGCGTGCAATGCGACGACGGGAAGAATGCGGCATAATCACTTCATCGATGAAGCCGCGTTCGGCGGCGACAAAGGGGTTAGCGAAGCGTGCCTCGTATTCTTGGGTGCGTTCTGCGATCTTTTGCGCGTCACCAAGCTCTGAACGATAGAGGATCTCGGTGGCTCCTTTTGCACCCATGACGGCAATCTCAGCAGTTGGCCAAGCATAGTTGACGTCGGCGCCGATATGCTTGGACGCCATCACGTCATACGCTCCGCCATAAGCTTTACGCGTGATCAAAGTGACCATCGGCACTGTCGCCTGGCTGTAGGCGAAAAGCAGCTTGGCACCGTGTTTGATAACGCCGCTATATTCCTGCGACGTGCCGGGAAGGAACCCGGGAACATCGACCAATGTTAGAATGGGAATGTTGAAAGCGTCGCAGAACCGGACGAAACGGGCTGCTTTTCGCGAAGAGTCGATATCCAGACATCCCGCCAGGACCATCGGTTGATTGGCGACGATTCCGACCGTTTGACCTTCGATCCGTACAAAGCCAGTCAAAATGTTTCTCGCGAACGCTTCCTGGATCTCAAAGAAGTCGGCCTCGTCCGCAATCGCCAGGATCAACTCTCTCATGTCATAGGGCTTGTTCGACGAATCCGGGACCAGCGTGTCGAGGCGGTCCTCTATACGGGCGGGATCATCGAAGAAAGGTCGCACCGGCGCCTGTTCGCGGTTGTTGAGCGGCAGGAAATCGAAAAGGATGCGGATCTGCTCGAGTGCTTCCACGTCGTTTTCGAATGCCCCATCTGCCACGGATGATTTTGTAGTGTGGGTGCGAGCGCCACCCAGTTCCTCGGCGGTGACGATCTCGTTGGTGACAGTCTTCACAACGTCAGGGCCGGTCACGAACATATAGGAGCTGTCCCGAACCATAAAAATGAAGTCGGTCATGGCAGGCGAGTAGACCGCACCACCAGCACACGGACCCATGATGACCGAGATTTGGGGCACAACGCCGGAGGCTTCGACATTTCGCTTGAAGACGTCTGCATACCCGGCCAGCGAAGCGACGCCCTCTTGAATACGGGCTCCGCCTGAATCATTGAGGCCAATCACCGGCGCGCCGTTTCTGAGCGCCATGTCCATGATCTTGCAAATTTTCTGCGCGTGTGTTTCCGATAGCGAACCACCGAGGACGGTAAAATCCTGGGAAAAGATATAGACTTGTCGACCGTTGATCGTGCCCCAGCCAGTGACGACACCATCGCCGGCAACTTTTTGCTCCGCCATGCCGAAATCGACCGCACGGTGCGTCACGTACATGTCGTACTCTTCGAATGAACCCTCATCGAGGAGAACCTCGATCCGCTCGCGCGCAGTAAGCTTGCCCTTGCTGTGTTGAGCGTCGATGCGCTTTTGACCGCCGCCAAGCCGTGCTTCGGCTCGCCGCGACTCAAGCTGCTCAAGAACGGACCGCATGTAGTTTCCACTTCGAACGCGTCAATGTTGAGTGCATTTGTAACTGAGTAGTGAGGTTCACAAAACACTTGATCGTGCGCGCTTGTGTAAACTATAAAAATGCAAACTAACTTTTGCAAAGTTGTGAACATGGCTATTGGAAAACTCTTCATCGGTCGCAAAGTCCGGGAACTGAGGGACGCGAACAAAGCGACCCAGGCCCAATTTGCGGAGCGAATTGGGATCTCCACGAGTTATCTGAACCAGATCGAAAACAATCAACGGCCGGTGTCTGCGGCAGTGCTTGTCGCTCTGGCTGAAAAGTTCCAGATCAATATGAGCGAACTCTCGTCTGGTGAAGACGACAGACTTTTGTCTGCTCTCACCGAGGCTTTGACAGACCCCTTGTTTGAGAATCTCACCCCGAATTTTCAGGAGCTGAAACTTATAACCCAGAGCGCACCAAACCTAGCTCGTGCCTTAATCCGGGCGCACCAAGGATACAAACGCAACAACGAGCAGCTCGTAGGTCTGAGCGACAGTCTTGGTCGGTCAGCTTCGTTGGCGGAAACAACGCCATACGAGGAAGTCCGAGATTATTTCCATTTCGTCGACAATTACATCCATGCACTCGACGTTGAAGCCGAAAGACTGGCAAGTGCACTTGGCCTGGGAGACGGAGACAGCTACTCGGCTCTATCGCAATTCCTGAAGTCGCAGCATCACATTGAGGTGAGGCGTTCAGAGCCGGACAACGATGCGCTCCGGCAGTTTAACCGATCTTCCGGGACGCTCTCCATAAATCGCTACGCGCCGGCGTCGACGCGGGATTTCCAAATTGCCTTCCAGGTCGCTCAACTTCACGTCCCCGATCTTATTCAGTCCATCGCTCGCGAGGCGAATTTTCGCACCGTCGAAGCGGCGGAAATTTGTAAAATTGGTTTGCAGAATTACTTCGCAGGCGCCTTGCTGTTGCCGTATGCCGCGTTTCTGTCAGCGGCAAACAGCTTGCGCCACGACCTCGATCTCCTCGCCGCCCGTTTCGGCGCAAGCCTTGAGCAGGTCTGCCACCGGCTGAGCACCCTACAGCGTCCGGGAAACAAAGGCGTACCGATTTTTTTTGCGCGGATCGATCGCGCCGGCAACATAACTAAAAGGCACAGCTCTACGAAGCTTCAATTCGCACGATTTGGAGCTGCCTGCCCCTTATGGAATGTTCATGAGGCATTTGAAGCGCAAGGGCGAATCATTCGACAACTGGCGGAGACGCCGGACGGCGTCCGCTACCTTTGTCTGGCGACGCAAATCACGAAATCCGGAGCGGGATATCATAATCCGCGGCCCCGTTATGCGATCGCTTTTGGCTGCGAGATCTCCTACGCGCACGCATTTGTCTATGCTGATGATCTCGATCTTTCGGCGAAGACGAATTTCGCGCCAATAGGAATATCGTGCCGGATCTGCGAGCGACCAAAATGTCCACAAAGAGCGGTCCCGCCTTTAATGCGGAAACTTGAAGTGGACCATGACACAAGAACAATTTTGCCTTACACGATTGCCGAGCTTTAAGGCTATTGGCGCCGTTAAGTGGGAGCTGCAGGCGATCAAAAAACATTTCCCATGGGGTAAGACTCGTCAGCGTAAGTGCCCTGACCTGATGTGGTGGACAGTCTCCGCGAGGGCCGGTGATGGATAACGGCCGCTGAGTTGCCTAGTTACCGATAGGCACTCACCTCCCCCCATTGATGCTTGAGAGATCGATTCTGAGGTCGGACTTGGCAGGATCGATCAGGTCAGAATTCGCTTCGGTGCCGCTTGTGTCCCCTTGGGTTTGCTCGTCATCCCCGCCACCTTCCGGTGACAGGTCTGGTGCCCATGCGACTGGCTTCTCTGGGTCAGCCGCCTGGAAGACGGACTTGCCTTCGAAATATCCCGTCCTCCAAGCATAGATCGCATCGTTGAATGCTTCTGGCGGTTCGGACCCATACCATTTCGAAACGATCCGATAGACCTTGCCGAATAAAGTGGTCCCTCTGCGAATGTTTTGGCAGGCATCGACCAAGTCGGGTTTCAACTCCGAGGCGTCTTTTACGCCGACCCCGGCCGGATATTGCGTAACTCCGACCCTGACGACTGCATTGCCCACGTATTTCGATAGGATTGCCATCGCTTCCTCGCTCGTCTTCGCCAGAGGCACAAGAATAAGACGGTCTCCAGATCTGACGGTGACCATCAGCGGGTTCGGCGAGCCGGCCTGGGCAATGAATTTTTCGACGATAGCGGGCTTTAGATCGGGATCGGCGCATTTGGTGATCAAGGCGGGGTCAAACATGAGTGCTCCAAAGGCTTAAGTGTTGAAGGCAAAAACGATGGACGTCTCGAATAGACGAGCCCACGCGATGGCGCTGGCGCGTTGAACAGGGACGATCGAGGTTCCCGTCGTCCACCATCCATTCCCGATCGCAACGATCACATCTGGCCTATGAAGCATTGACTGCAGGACGGGCCACGTGATCAGTTGTTCGTAGCAAATCAAAGTGGCTACGCGCGTACCGGCGACATCCACGACGGGATTGGCGAAGAAGTTGGCGTGGGCGCCGCCGCTTCTCCCCAACCACGCCAGCCATGGTTGCCACATAGACACCGGTACCGGCATGCGCTCGCGATAAATCGGCGATCCGCCATCCCTGGTAATTAAAACCATGACGTTGTCATAACCGTCGGGTTTAACCACCGAAGCCCCAGCCAAAACCGCGACATCGCTGCCTTGCATAGCCGTTCGCCAATATCGCTCGACCATCGGCGTCCAGAAGCCAAGCGCGCTTTCGGGAAGAACGACAACCCGCGCGCCGAGTGTTGCTTTCTCCCGCAGCGCCCTGACAAGCAAGCGTTGCTGCGCGAGATCAAAACCGCGGCCAAGCGACTGACCAAAATGTGTATCGACACCCGCCCATCCGTTCGGCAAAGGAGGAGGCTCCCAGCATGCGACGGACCAGACCCAAAAGCCTCCCAAGGAGATTACCGCGATCGGCCATCGTTTCGTCGTCAAACCGAGCAAGCCGCTCGTGGTCGCAACAAGTCCCGACCACCCCCAGCCTGGAAATAAGGCGCCTGCCGCCGTGAGCGGATGAGCCCAGCCGATGATGCCGAACGGCGGAAAGATCATCAGGATAGAAGCGATCGCATACCCTGCAGAGCGCCGCGAACCCGATCGCCGCGTCCAGCAAACGGTGTGAGCAAGCACGAATCCGGCGGCGGCAGCCAACCACAACACCCAACCATACGCCTCCCCCGATCCATAGAAGTTGGCGACGCCTTGGGGCAGGCCCCTTGATGAGGCGAGAAAATAGTTAGCCGCGATCATAGCTGCGATAGCGCGCGAAGGCGCGCGGGACCACAGCAATGGGAAGAGGAGCGCCAGTGGCAACCAAAGGACCTGGCCGCTCCAGCCGGATGTACCTGCAACAGCTGCCCCCGCAAGCAATCCGATGGAGACAAGCGCTTCACGGTGCATAGATTAACACCTCCTCAGCGAGGCCGAGCACCCCACTTAGCGGGATAGGACCGAAGTAGCGGGAGTCATAGGATCCGGCAAAATCCGAATGCAGGAAGACAAAGTTCTGCGGAACAACGCCGCCAGTGAATCGTGAAAGCGGTCTGCGTCGACTATCAAGGTTTGCGATTGGGGAATTGGCCAGCGGTCTGTCGTCGATGGTGACGAAGTCCTGGATCCCGACACGCTGCCCGCCAGTCGCCACAACAGTTTTGATAAGAGGGCCAAATCCTCCCGGGCAAAGTCCGAGGCGAAGGTAGCTCCGCTCCTTGGCTAATCTGAAGACATCATTGTCGGGCGGGCAAATGAACACCCGGTCGCCAACACGAATACCCCGGGTGAGCGGCTGAGCGCGCCAGAGACCCAATGCGGAGCTCGGCGTCGTATTGATCCTGTATCCACCGAACCAGCCTAGACTTAGGAGCGTGGCCATGGCGATTATCCCTACAAGGATAAGGCGCAGCGCTGCCTTCGACTGACTGATTGCATCCCCTTTCATTTCAGGCCGAGCCCCGGGCGATGAGCCAGGCGCATGGTCTCGGCTTGCCTCTGCGCCTCCACCGACCGTTCGTGGGCCGCCAGTTTCTGCACGGCGCGCATCGCCGGCCATGCCGCGTCGATCGCTGCGGCCTGAGCGGGATTCATGCCGGCTGTCACCTCACGGAAAGTTTGTCCGCTCGTGTCCTTTGCAGCGATACCGAGAAGGGCCCGATCGCTGAACCGTTCGGAAACGGCCTTCCCGAAGGCGTCGATCTCCGCCTTGGCCTCCAAGTCGCTCAGTGCAAAAACCAGGGCTGCCGGCAGATCGTTGCGGTCGATCGCGTCACGCACGCGTTCAAGGATGGCGCTAGCGGCTGGCGATAGCGCCGGGATGTCCGTCGCGACGCGCAGCCTGGTGGCGCGTTCCTCTGAATCATATCGCTGTTCGGCTTCGGCTCGCACCCGCAGATACCGTTCCATGTCTCGCATCAGGGCCGGCACGTTGACCTCCGCCTGACTTCGCGCCTGCCTGTCCGCCTTGCCGGCAAGCAGCCCGGTTTTGCCGCGGAGGGCTCCGAAGGTTTGCGGCCTTTCGCCAAGCGCCGACAGCGTGGTTTTCCGCGCCGCGGGATCGACGAGAACGGCATCGACATTGACGGCCTTGAAGGCGGCTTCTGGATCCGCGAACACCAGGCGGAAGCGGGTGGAGACATCTTCCCAAATCTTCTTCAGACCGGGATCGGCGGCGAGCCTGTCTTCGATAGTATCGGACAATGATTTCGGGAACGTCGTGATGCCGGCGACCATGGGCAGTGCCTCCTTCGATGCCTGGCTGGAAGTGGCGGATGGTCGATCGAGCACACCGAGTTTCCTGCCGATGGCAAAAAGCCGGTTGCCGAGATCGATGAGCCTCGAGCTCTGCCGGACGGTCCAGGTCAGCTGGTCTGACAGAAGCGTGCGGGCGACACGGACGATGTGCAGACCGCGGTTTTCGGCATAGGCAAGGGCGGCGCGATAGAAGCGGCCTTGTTCGTAGTCGAGGGTGGTTTCCTTGGCGCGCCGCTGCGACAGGATCGGGACCAGTCCCCCCGCCTTGTCGAAGGAGCGACGGCCATAATAGAGCGCCACATCCTCGCGGTGACGGGTCAGCGCCACATAGGTGAGATGGCGATCGAGCGAGAGCGACGCCAGCACCTTGACGCGATCGACAGTGGCGCCCTGGCTTTTGTGCACGGTGGTGGCATAACCATGATCGACACTGCGGTAGAACCGCTGATCAACGTCGACAAGACGGCGATGCTCGTCCTCACCCACGTGCGCGACAAACCGCGTTGGGGTCGCCTCAATGATCCGGGCAATCATGCCATTCTTGACGCCGAGCGATCCCTCGTTCTTCAGGAAGACGATCTGGTCGCCAGCGGCAAAACGGCGATCACCATCTTCGGTTCTGAACAGATGTCCCGCGTCGACAATGCCGCGTTCGACCAGTCTTGCCCGGGCCATTTCGTTGAGCATCCGCACGTCGCGGCGCAGATGGGCGAGGATCAGCATCGTCTTGCCCGGATCGTAATCGCGGTTCCAGGCATCGATCAGATTGCTAACGGCCTGGGCTTTCAGGTCGGAGCCAAAAACCCTACCGTTCTGGCGATAGGCGGAGAGGGCTTCCGCCACCCTGCCCCGCGCCAGGTCGAGCGAGGCACCGCGCATCCATGGCTGCCGCTGACGATAGATCGTCTCCAATTCGGCATAGCCGATGCGCTCGGAAACGGCTCGGAAGGCAGCACCGGCTTCAATCGGCTGCAACTGCTCAGGATCGCCAACCAGGACGATCTTGGCGCCGGTGCTCGTCGCTATCTCGAGGAGCGATGCCAGCTGCCGCGACGACACCATGCCAGCCTCGTCGAGAACAATCACCGTCCTGTCATCAAGCCGGTCTTTGCCTTTCTGCCAGCGCAATTCCCAGGATGACAGCGTGCGCGAGGCAATGCCGGCTTCCTTCTCCAGGCCCTCGGCCGCCTTGCCGGCCAGCGCGCCGCCAACGACCCGATAGCCGGCCGCTTCCCAGGCTTCGCGCGCCGCCTTCAACATGGTCGTCTTGCCGGCGCCGGCGCGGCCGACGATCGCCGCGATCCGCCCGTCTGCAACCACATGCTCGATGGCCGTCTTTTGCTCTTCGGAGAGTTTTGAATGACGAGAAAAGACCGTAGCAAGGAGCGGATATTTTACCTCGAAGGTGTTGCGTTCCGACAGCCAGACGGCGCGCCGGGCCATTTCCGCCTCGAGCTTGATCAGTTCGCGCGTCGTGTACTTTGACGGCAATCTGGAGCCCGTCGAAAAATCAATGCGCTCGGCGTCCAGCCGCACGACTTGGGGACTTTGCAGAATGCGCGCCATCAACTGCTGGAAGGTACGGGCGTCGTCGAGAAAACGGTGCAGCACCTTGGCGATGTCTCGCTCTGAGAAGACAGACATTTCTCTGGACACGAGGTCGAGGACGACGTCCGGGCGATCGACAATACTGCGTGCATTCTCGGCCCGGGTTTCTTCATGGATCCGCAGCCGATCGAGTTCGGGGTCCCTGCCCTCGCTTTTAGCTTGACGCGCAACGGCCTTCGCGGCAACGCCGATATGAATTGTCGGAACGATGGCGATACCCCGCTCGGCATAAGATCGCCCATCGACCCGAATGTCTAAACCGGCAAGGGCAAGATGCCGGTTCTGGCACTCGTACCAGTACTGGCGTTGTTCGATCAGCTCGCTCTTCTCGCCCGACCAGAGCTTATAGACGATCTTGCCCGCCGGATTGCGAAGAGGCTGACCATCCTCGCCGATCACGGCTACCTTCTTCGGGCCAAACCCTTCCTCCGTTAGCGGGCGCAACGTCGTCATCAGATGGACATGCGGATTGCCCGGTTCGTCGTGATAGACCCAGTCGGCAACCTGTCCCCGCGCCAGGATCTGATCGGTGACAAAGTCGCGCAACAAACCAATGTTCTGCTCAGCAGAAAGTTCGATCGGAAGGGCGATGATGAACTCGCGGGAGAACTGGGCATCGGCGCGTTTTTCGAATTGCTCGACCCTGTTCCAGAAGGCTTCGACCGCAGCAGATACCGAGCGATCGGCGATCAGCGTTCGAATCCAGGCCGGCGCATTGGGCGGGAGCAGGAACTCCTCGTGGATCAGGCCGTGCTTATTCGAATAGTCGACGACGCGCGCCTCACCTTCGTGCTCCATCCTGGCGCAGTGGCGATAGGCAGCCGACAGCACGGCGCTGCGACCCTCGCCGCGGCTGATGATCTGGGCTGTGAAGTGCGTGATCGCCAAGCTGGCCGTCTCCTGGACAAGATTTCGAACCCTGTGTTCGTTCGGGAGCGGAGGCCCAAACCGGGGCCGAGAGCCAGGCGTCGCATCGCGACGTATAACTGCGCCCTTGGATCCGCTCCTTCGGAACGGCGGGATCATCTCCAGGACCGTTGGCTTCGCCAACTGGCATTTCTACCAGTAGAATTCAGGTCCCATCCGGGAGAGTCTTGGTCCGTCGCATCGCGGAAAAGACCAAAAAAGGATCATCCGGAATGAAGAAGCCTTCCTCGAAAATAAGGGAAGAAATCACCAGGCTTCATGAACAATTGAAGTTAGCTGAATCGCGGGACGCCGAAAGGATCGGCCGCATCGCCCTGAAGACTGGCCTTGGCGATCTGGAGATCGAAGAGAGCGAGCTTCAAACTGCGTTCGAAGAACTCGCCGCGCGATTTCGTAAGGGTGCGTTTCAGAAACCGAAGTCGATGGCGCCGGTCTCGGCTGGTGGGTCTTCGGGCCAGAGTGGCGAGGGCTGAGCGCATGGTCCGTGCATCGATAGCCGACGCCCGTAAAAAGGACACTCGGGAGAAAATCGAACTTGGCGGCCTCATCGTCAAAGCCGGTCTACGCTACGAGAAGCGCGCTCTCCTGCTCGGCCTGCTGATTGATGCGGGAAGCCGTATAAAAGGCGACGAAATTGAGCGGCGGAGGCTGACGGCGATTGGCACGGAGGCGTTCGGCAATGACCCCGCATAGAGCCGTATTGTTTCTAGCGCCGATCATATCGACCGTTGGCATCTGTGTCGCACTGACCGGCCATGAGGTCTGGATCGCCGACTTCGGAAAGACTGCGGCTGCAAGGCTATTTCTTGGCAGAGTTGGGATTGGCCTGCCCTATGTCGCTGCTGGTGCTGCTGCTGTGATCTTCCTGTTTTCCGCCGCGGGCGCCGTCCTTATCCGCACAGTCGCGCTTGGCGTTGTGACAGGAACGGGGATGGTCGTCACGATTACAATCGCCTGCGAGCTCATTCGCCTTTCAAGACTCTCAGGCCACATTGTACCAGGTGAATCGGTTTGGAACTATCTCGATCCGGCCACATCCGTTGGAACGGCAATCGTCACGCTGTCCGGTCTATTTGGAATACGGGTCGCCCAGAAAGGCAATGCCGCCTTTGCATCGGCAACACCGAGACGAATCAAAGGGAAGCGCGCTGTTCATGGCGATTCCGATTGGATGACGTCAGCCGGTGCCGCACGCGTCTTTCCAGCAACGGGTGGCATCGTCGTGGGAGAGGCTTACAGAGTCGATCGGGACAGTGTTTCGACGGTCGCCTTCCGAGCCGACGACACAACAACCTGGGGTGCTGGAGGACGGGTGCCGTTACTCTGCTTCAACGGTTCGTTCGGCTCATCACATGGCATGGTGTTCGCCGGATCGGGCGGCTACAAGACGACGTCGGTCACGATCCCGACGGCGCTGAAATGGGGCGGCACCCTTGTCGCGCTCGATCCATCTAACGAGGTGGCTCCAATGGTGATGAAACATCGCATGAGCGCCGGACGCGAGGTTCATGTCCTCGATCCCAAGTCGCCGAACGTTGGTTTCAACGCTCTTGATTGGATCGGACGATTTGGTGGAACGAAGGAAGAAGATATCGCAGCGGTGGCATCATGGATCGTCAGCGACAGCCCGCGCCAGAACGCCGTGCGGGATGACTTTTTCCGCGCTTCGTCACTTCAGCTTCTGACCGCCATCATCGCCGATGTCTGCTTGTCTGGAAACACGGAAGCAGAGAACCAGACCCTGCGTCAGGTTCGCGCCAATCTTTCCGAACCTGAGCCGAAGCTCCGCGCCCGGCTACAGGATATTTACGATGGGTCGAAATCGACATTCGTGAAGGAAAACGTCGCGCCATTTATCAACATGACGCCGGAGACATTCTCAGGCGTCTATGCAAACGCAGCAAAGGAAACACACTGGTTGTCCTACCCGAACTACGCCGCACTGGTGTCCGGTTCCAGCTTCAACACCGACGATCTGGCGGACGGCATTGTCGATGTCTTTATCAATCTGGATTTGAAGACGTTGGAAAATCACGCCGGGATCGCGCGGGTCATTATCGGCTCTTTCCTAAACGCGATCTACAATCGAAACGGCGACATCAGCGGACGCGCGCTGTTCCTGCTGGACGAGGTCGCAAGGCTCGGTTATCTGCGTATTCTCGAGACCGCCCGCGATGCCGGCCGAAAGTACGGGATCACGCTGACCATGCTCTATCAATCAATCGGCCAGATGCGTGAAGCGTACGGCGGCCGAGACGCCACGTCGAAATGGTTCGAAAGCGCATCCTGGATCTCGTTCGCAGCGGTCAACGACCCGGAGACCGCGGATTACATTTCGAAGAGAAGCGGCATGACGACCGTCGAGGTCGATCAAATGTCCAGAAGCTCGAAAATGTCGGGATCGTCCCGGACCCGTTCCAAGCAGTTGTCGGCCAGACCGCTTATTCAACCACATGAAGTGCTGCGCATGCGCACGGATGAACAGATCGTCTTCACCGCTGGTCATCCACCGCTCCGATGTGGGCGAGCGATCTGGTTCAGACGAAAAGAAATGATCGCTTCCGTAGTTGAAAACCGTTTTCACACAACGGCAAGAGACACTGTGGTGCCTGGCAAAACAGTTGGGCTTGGCGAGGATTGAGAGAAAATGAGTTTAAGAATTCGATCCGTCCTCACGGTGATATCCGTGTTTGCTGCGTGCCTAAGTCCCACACCGACGCTCTTTGCCAAACAACCGAACGGCGTCGCTTCTGGCTCATTCTCGATTTGCAGAAATGGGCCGCGGATCAACTGCGTAATCGACGGAGATACGTTTTGGTTCCAGGGCGAAAAAATCAGGATCGCCGACATCGACACTCCGGAATTGAGCCCGCCGAGATGCAGGCGCGAACGAGAGCTCGGGCTTGCGGCAAAGCAACGTCTCCTCGATCTGCTTAACCAGGGATCGTTCTCAGTGGCATCTGGGGTCAGAGACGAGGATCGCTATGGCCGCAAGCTTAGAAATGTCTACCGGGAAGGAACGTCGTTTGGCGACATGCTCGTCGCCGAGGGTCTTGCACGGCGGTGGGACGGATCGCGGCGAAGCTGGTGCGAATGATGCCTCCATCACGCACATGAATCGATGCTGTCGGTTCGATTCAAAACTCTCATTGGACGCCGCGATCTGAAAGCGCGATTCTGCGTGGATGATCGTTCAGCCCTACCACCTCTATGTCGAGCGTATCGAGCCAGATAAGAATATGGCACGGTTCTATGCGCTCGCCGTCCAGCCGACATTGTTTGGAGAAGTGTCCCTGGTGCGCAGGTGGGGAAGGATCGGAACACACGGCCAGCAGAAGGTGCATGTCTTCAATGAAGAGAAGCACGCCGTCGGTCTGTTCCTCGAACTTCTCCGAGAAAAGCGAAAACGAGGCTATAGACCAAAACCAGCTGTGGAAATCCGCAAAATCCGGCATTCGTCATCGCAGCGCGTCAATGACAAAGCCCTCGCAAGCTGACACGGATTCCGTCTTCTTAATTGATGCGAGGGGATACTATGACCACCACCAATGAAATTGCCGACAAGATTGCAGCCGACAACAGCCTGACGAAAATCCAGGCTAAGGGCATCGTCGAGGCCGTCTTCAAGGCGATCGCCGATGCTGCGAGCTCCGACGCTGAAACGTCCATCCCCGGCTTCGGAAAATTCAAGGTCAAGGCGTCGCCCGAACGCGAAGGCCGTAACCCGTCCACCGGCGAAAAGATGACGGTCACTGCTTCGAAGAAGCTGACCTTTGCGCCTGCCAAGGCGCTCAAGGATGCATTGAACAAGTGATTCCTAGACCGGGGAGAGCCCCGCCTTTCGGCGAGGCTCTCCTTGCGGTCAGTCCCGGTTGGGCCGGGACCAGATGAGGGAGAGACCTTCCTCGCCTTCAGCCTCGATCAGGGTTGCGTAAATTGGTGCAGGGAAGCTCGGGTCGTCGAGCTTGACCGAGAGGTAGTCGCGGCCTTCG
>UCOA01000195.1 GCA_900474095.1 Hyphomicrobiales bacterium
CAGAATGCCGTCGACGCGATGGCATTGACCGGTGCCCGCGAGCTCGACGGGCGCGACGATGCGATCACGCGTGCCGAAGCGGCGATCGAGAAACTCACCAATACCGCTGCGTTTGGCGGCGGTGGCGCGGGCATGGCGCTCGGCTCCAGCCTCACGGTGTCCTACGATGCCGATAGCGATGCCGCGAGCACGGTCACCGTTACGTTTCTCAAGACTATTCCGGATAACGATGACACGCCCATTCCCGGGTCGATGGTGACGACGGACCCAAACGAGGCAGCCTATGCCTGGGTCGCGGCCAAGCCTCAGGCGATGCAGACCATCTTCCCGCTGCCGGTCGGGTTCAATCGGGATACGATCAATGTTGCCGCCGATGCGGTTGCCGTCTATCACGCAAGTGCTTGTGATATCACGCCGATCTTCATCTGCAATCCCTATGAGCCGGCGGGTAATACCAACGAGGCCGCCAACGAACAGGCTGCGGCGGATCTCCACACCAACTTCGCAGCCGGCAATCTCTACGGCCGGCAAATCGAAATGCACAGCACGTCTTCGTCCAATCCCGGGCCTGGCAATTTCGGGTTCCTGAGAACCCCTCTGGGCAATGGCGCAAACGTGCTGGCGGAGGCTCTTGCCACCGGCAATCCGGGCGCCTGCTATACGCAGGATAGTCTGGATACCAAGACGGGAGCAGTCGCCGGACCGGTGGAGGCCGGCGTGAACACGCGCTTCGGCATTTACGAGGGATCGTTCAAGAACGCGCGCAACGACGGTCGCTATCGCCCTGCCCAGAACGTGCGCTCCGCCCAGACGAAAACCGGAGGTGACGCCTGCAAGGGCTACGACCCGGTGAAAGTCGGCGACGTGATTGGCGATGTCACCAAGGCGGTGCCGTTGGGTTACGGCGCAGCCATGACCCCCCTCGGCGGCGGCAAGGTCAGTAGCGCCAACAACTGGCAGTACAGCAATTACTGGGGCGTCGCACAGGGCGGCACGGCGCCATCGGTCAGCGCGATCCTGAGCAACTATTCCAGCTATCCGCCCACGGCCAGCGGAACGCCGAGCCAGCCCTCCGCCTACGATGTCTATCGCTACGAGCTCAACACCGCGGCGCTGCTTAACCATGCCTCGGCGAACGGCGAGATCGGTTCACCGACGACGGGCGGCGGCCAGTGCTATTCGGGGCCAGACCTTTCGAACTACACGGCGAGCGAGTACGGCGATCGCCGCGAAATTTTCGCCGCGATCGTCAATTGCGGCTACGAGGCATCGGTCGGCCACCTGAACGGTCAAAAGCAGACGCAGGCGGTTGCGTTCGCGCGCATGTTCATGACCAAGCCGGCGATCAAGGCC
>UCOA01000069.1 GCA_900474095.1 Hyphomicrobiales bacterium
CGTCTTCGTCCATATTTCCGCGGTAGAGCGGGCCGGAATGCGCGGCCTTAACGATGGCCAGAAGATTACCTATGAGTTGGTGAAGGATCGCAAGACCGGCAAGATGTCCGCAGACAATCTGCAGGCCTGAGCTAACTGATCAACAATGTTGAGAAGGCCGGTTCAACCCCGGCCTTCTCCGTATGTAGGCGGGCGCTCGCGACAGTTTCTCCGCTGGCAACGCTTGGCGTCGCAATGAGGGTGAACACCCCTTTTTGTCGGGGAAACATTTTTCTTCGGTCAGCATCATCGTCCCCCTGCCAATCGACGACTGGGCTCCAGCGTAGCATCAAACAAGGGTGTGGGCGCAGGCCCAAATACGGGGGGTAAGGCGAAAGGGGCGTCACTGTCGGTTGAAGCCCTTTCACGGCTCAGATTGCTCGCGAGACATCCGCGCGAGCTGGGGCGAGAATCCAGCGAACCAGGCGAGAAAAGTGCAGAAGCTCAGCGTTTCCGGGCCATTCGACCGATCCAGGATCACCACAAGGGCCATGCGTGGACGCAACATGTGACAATCGGCTAGAGTCCAGCCGCCTTCCTTAGTGCTTCATTCATCCGCACCCGCCAGTCCTCGCCGGAGGCCTTGAAAGCTTCCAGCACATCCGGCTCGACCCGCAACGTGACAGGCACCAATGGTTTTTCCACCTTAGGCCGCCCGCGCCCTCGACGAGCCCCTGCCAAGCCTCGGAAGAATGATGATGGCAGAACGTCTTTGGCAGGCTTCATCCGAGCGAGTTCGTCATCCGTGAGCTCGGGACTATCAACGATATCCCAGTCGTCTTTCGTATAGCCGTTACCCGGTTCGAATTCTTTCTTGGTTCGATATTCAGTGCCCATTGAGAAGATTCCTTTCCCTGGCGCTGGCACGTCGGAAGCTGATGATGGAGATTGCTTCAGTGCCAAGCGTGGCGAAAACCACAACGGCGGTTCCGTCCGCGAAGTAGCCAATAGCCTTCATTCGGTTCGAATGCGTGTCATCGATCACGGCAGTTTCCCATTCGAAATCGACTACGTCAGCGAAGTCCAAGCCGTGCTTCTGTAAATTCGCGATCCGCTTCGGTTCATCCCAAACGAATTTGATGGGATTTATGTACACGAATATTCAGAGGGAGGCAATTAATAAAAGTGTACCAAAAATATGGGAGCCTGGGATTGGAAAACTTTGGAGATTGCATGCTGGACCCGGCTATCGGGTCGATTACATGAGGCAAGGAGAGATTGTGTATTTGCTTCTTCTCGCCGGCGACAAGGAGATCGCAGAAGCGTGACATTAAGACGGTCTTACAAATTGCTGAGGACATCGCTCGTTTCCGTGGAAGGCCATCGCTGGGCGATCGAAGACAGTTTCGAGACCGCAAAGAACGATCTCGGGCTCGATCACAACGAAACCCGGTCATGGCATGGTTGGCATCGCCACGTATCCCTCGTCATGCTCGCCTTCGCCATGATGGCGGTGATCCGGTACCGCGCCAATGACGTGACGCCCCAAAAAAGACCGCGGATACCGACCATCCGGATTTGATCCGCTGGTCTATCCAGGAAGTCCGCCGCATCGCCATCAGACTCGCCCAGCGTCGCATAACCCCCGCCTACGTCATCGCATGGTCGTGCTGGAGACGCGCCCATCGGGCGGCCGCACGGCGAGGTCACCTGAAAACTAAATTGCAACTGTAATGCTAGGTCGTCTGCATGCAGCGCACGAAAGAACGCGCCTGCAGCGTGCTCAAGGTATGTTCATGCGCGAAATCATTGTGAATTGCGGTCGCGAGTTCTACGCGTTGTGCATCAAACGTCGGTCGGAGGCCTGTTAAATTTCCGGACTTTGTGCGGAACTGGCTTCTACACGTGCATCCTCCTCAGAAGCGGCGACTTCCTTCCTCCACTGCGTTTCGGAGGGCGGTCACGAATGTATCAAGATCCCTCTTCAGCATGTAGATGTGCGGTGAAACGCGCAGGCCCTCGACGTGCTTGACCGTGCGATATTTTACGTGAACCTGGTGATTGTCGCGAAGATCCCTTTCGAGTTTTCGCATATCGAGACTGTCGATCGAAAACAGACTTATGGCACCAAGGCTGTCTGTATCGGTGACTGTCTGTAGCCGGAAACCGGGAATATCTTGGGCGAGACCGACCCAATATCGGGTAAGTTCGCGCAGCCGGGCATGCATTCTACTCGCGCCAATGGTTTTGTGGAATTCAATAGCAGGTGCGATTGCCGCCTGTATCGCGGAATTGTATGTGCCCAGATTCCAGTGGTCGAACTTGTCTATATGCACCGCTGGCTGGTCGAAAGGGGCAAGCAAGGGCCAGGTTTGCTCGATCTGGCGTTTGTTGACGATGAGCATTCCATTACCGACGGGCGCGCCAAGCCACTTGTGAAGGCTTGTAACAAAGAAATCGCAATCGAGTTGGCGAAAGCTGACCTGCATTTGGGCGAATGTCTGGGCACCGTCGACAATCGTGATGATGTTGCGCTCCCGGGCTATCTCACAGAGCCGTCTAATGGGAAGGATGCGGCCATTCCAATGGTACATGTGCGTCAGTTGCAGGACGCGAGTAAACGGCGTCATCGCTGCAACATACGTGTCGATGATATCCTCGTCGCTGTCCATAAGGTCGAAACCGCAGTTTACGACCTCAATGCCCTCGCGCTGTTGGCGCTGAAACCATCCTGCACAGACGCTGGGGTAGTCCCAAGGCGAAATCAGTACTTGATCGCCTTTGTTAAGGGGTATCCCGAAGATCGCCGTCGAGAGGCCTTCCGACGAATTCCGATTCAGCGCGATCTCTTCGGGCGCGCAGTCAATCAGTTCCGCCAGCTCGCGTTTGATTCCCGGTAGTGCGGCATCAAGCCTGCTCCACATATTGTAATCAGGATTGCGGCTGATGAAACGATAGGCATCAACCACCGCCTCCTGCACAACCACTGGCGGGGGACTGACCGCAGCATTGTTCAAATTCAGGAAGGGTTCCTGCGCTGGATATTGGGCACGGATTTGCTCCCATTCACTCTCGTCTTCAGCCGCCTGATCAACCGCAAAATAAGTCATGTGGAATGTTCCTGTACGTCGAGCCGTCCATTGCCCGACAGTAGACGGCACCGCCCAGCTCAATCTGCCTATTCGCATGAGTAAACAGAACTAAACGTCGAATGCTCGTGGTTTTTAGTCCCTGCCTGGGATCGCCATGCACTTTCCGGCAGGTTCTCTGCAGCGGCTGCAAATAGAAGGATCCCGAGTGCCGCGCCCGTACGGAGACAAGGCCCGGCTTTCAATGGCCGGATCACCGCTGATCCCATTTGTCCAGCATTCCATAATACCAAACCGCCAACGGAAGAAACCAGGGCTTGCCGTTGAAGTAGGGGCGGGTCTCAAAGCTGAGTTCGCTGTAAACCGTCTTGCCGTGGTCGTTGCCGAGCATTTCGTTGGCGATTTTACCGCCGAGCCAGCTGGAGCGCGCGACGCCTGTGCCGTTGTAGCCGCCAGCGAAAAACATCCCGTCGATGGTGTCAACGTGCGGGAAATGGTCGAAGGTGAAGCCCAATTGGCCGTGCCAGTAGTGGCTGATTTTGTGTGCGTTCAATTCCGGAAAGATCTTGACCAGCAGGCTGCGAAGATAGCCTGCGTTCGCGGTGTTGCTTTTTACCGTGCCGCTCATGTCGAGAACGCGTCCACCGAGGATGATGCGTGTTCCATCAGGCGAAGGGCGAAAGTAAGTCACCACGCGTTGGCTGCCGGCAAGCATCTGCTGCTTCGGCATCAGCTTGCTCATAAGCTCCGGCGACAGCTGTTCCGTTGCAACCAAGCCGCTGCCAACGGGAATAATGCGCCGCCTTAGATAGGGCAGCAGCGCGCCGCTGTATCCATTGGTCGCTATCAGAACTTGGCGTGCCGTGACATCCCGACCGTGAACCTTGAATGCAAACGCGCCAGCCTTTTGCTGAAGATCGGTTACACGGGCGTTGCTGAAGACGCGCACGCCCAGGCGCTGGGCGGCTTCGGCCAGGCCTTTGACATATTTTGCTGGATGAAGCCCAGCATAACCAGGCATCGCGACCCCGCCGTGATAAAGATTGGAACCAACTTCCTTATGCTGTTCGGACCGGGGAACCATATAGGCGTCACACGGGAGCACTTTGCGAATACGTTCTATGTTGTTGCCCAGGCTGTCGTAGATGCGCGGGGTCATTGCCCCCTTGAAATATCCGACCACCTTCAGGTCGCAGTCGATCTGTTCCTTTGCGACAACATCTTTGACGTATTGCAGGGATTGAAAGCTCTCCTCGACGACGCGTCGGGCCATGTCTGCGCCATAGGAGGTCATCGCTGTATCGAAGAACGCCCAGCCAGGCCCCAGAAATCCGCCATTGCGCGACGAAGCGCCCCAGCCCGGTGCGTCAGCGTCATAGACGCTGACTTGCTTGCCAGCCCTTGCAAGAACAAGAGCCGCGTTGAGGCCCGTAAAGCCACCACCGATGATTGCGACTTCGGTGGAGGAGGGGATATCGTCGGCATTGGCTCCGTTCGGACGGGCCTCATCCCACCAAAAGGGGCTGGCGACGGCATCATCGGTAAAGAAGGGCGCTTTCAAACTAGACATTGTCGTCACTCACATTGGTGGAAATGGCGCAGAAAGTCCTGCAGCAGAAATTTGCCAACAACGAGACCTTGTCGGTTGTTGCCAAGCAGCTTCAGAAGACGGCGGAAATCCGCATCATTCAGGGGATAATCGCAGCCTGCGAAAATGTTGCGTCAAGCCGAAGAGGACTGCGGGCGGAAACCGCCCGCAATACCTTCCTCCATCAGAGCCCGAAGACGCCCGGCAGGCCTGAGATATTCGGGATTTCGGCATAACCATAGAATGGGTTGGCGGGCTCGTGGCCGCGGTTGACCCAGACCTTGCTCTTGATCCCCAGATCATAGGCCGTCATCAGGTCATAGCGGAAGGAGGAGGAGACATGAGTGATGTCCTCGGGGCCGCAGCCGAGCTTGTCGAGCATGTATTCAAAGCCCTTCATCAGCGGCTTGTAGGCGCCAACCTCTTCGGCGGTGATGACGGTGTGAAAGGGCGCGCCGAGCTTTTCCACATTTGACATGATCAGGTCATTCATCGAGTTGGACAGGATCACCAGTGGGATTTCCTTGGCCACCCTGGACAGGCCGGCCGGGACGTCCGGGTGCGGACCCCAGGTTGGCACTTCGTCATAGATACGTTGCGCGTCTTCAGGTTTGAACTGGATACCGATGCGCTTGCAGCTGCGTTGGACGGAATTGTGCACCACCTCGCGTAAAGGTTTCCATGGCCCCAGCACCTCGTCAAGGCGATAGCCCCTAAAAGCCTCGACGAAGCAGGCCATCGCCTCTGGGGAGAGACGCTCGCCGTAGACGCGCCGCGCTGCACCGGCCATGTCGAAGTTGGTCAGCGTGCCGTAGCAGTCGAAGGTGATGTATTTGGGCCGGAAGATTGTCATTGGCATATCCTTGTTTGGGGTGGACGGCCACAAATGTCGGTGGCCTTTCGCTCTTAAGGAAGCACAATTAAATTGCTATTGCAACATAATTGTACAACAAATTTTTAAAGGTCAACGGCAGGGCGCCATCCTGGATGGCCTAAAGCGAGAGTGCACAAGATCAGAGCATAAACCTTACAAGTCGCGGAATTTCGGTCGTTATTTAGGAAAACTGCCCCTTCTTCGAATGGTGGGTGCTGCAGGAAAACACATCCTCCATAGCGCCAACGAGGAGAAACCGCTCGACAACAAAACAAGATCGTTGTACAAAATGCCTCATTCCGATGGGCCAAGCCATCTTCACCTCCGTCGCCTCCCAGGACGATGGGGAAACAAACTAGGTTCGCTATGCCGCATAATGACATTCATCTGTCACCCCGCCCCCCGGCTTCGGAACTTTCCGAAGCTCGACGACCCATCAGCAAGGCCGAAGCAGAGACAATTGCTGAGCAACTTTATGGCAGGAGGGGCTCAGCCAGGCGGTTTGAAACCGAGAAGGACGACACATTCTTCCTGGATTGCGCGGAGAACGGGCAGTTCGTGCTAAAGGTCGCTCATCCCTCTGAAAGTCTCGACGAACTGGATTTTCAAGTCGCGCTGATGCACCACGTTGAACTGCGAGCGCCAGCGCTGCCGACACCTCGCATCTTCGGGGACCTGCAAGGTCAGTTTTTGCCGGTGGTGACGACATGTGGAGGCGAGCGTCGTGTGGTGAGGCTCATTTCGTTCATCCCTGGTACTCCCTTGGACAAGACGAATTCGACGGCCGCCCAGCGCGTTTGTGTCGGAGAGCTACTTGCCAAGCTTCGAAATGCAATGGCAGACTTTTCGCACCCAGCTGATGGCCGCGAGCTGGCCTGGGATGTGACGCATCTTCTGAATCTATCCGACATGTTGGATTATGTTCCGAACGATGAGCGACGAGCTTGGGTCAAGACGGCACTTGACCGGTTTGCTGAAATCAAACCTCGACTCCATCGTTGCCGGCGACAGGTACTGCACAACGATTTCAACACGTCGAACCTCGTCGTCGATCACAGCAATCCACAGTTTGTCAACGGGATCATAGATTTCGGTGATGCTGTTCGCACCGCCATCGCTGTAGACGTATCTACGGCTCTCATGAACCAAATGCCAAAGCAACTTGACGATACCGATCGACAGGATTTGTTCGAAGAGCCGAAGGACGTGTTGCGCGGCTACCTTCGCCATGCCGATTTGCAGCATGAAGAGCTGCTCCTCATTCCTTTTCTCGCGATGGGCCGCCTCGCCGTGCGTGCGCTTTTGACCTGTTGGCGCGCCCAGCTCTTTCCCGAGAACAGCGGCTACATCCTTCGCCATACCGAGGCGGGGTGGGCTCATCTCCGTTGGTTCAATTCTCTGTCAACCAATCAGATCTCTGATCTGCTCACAGGTAGGATTTAATATGCGTCAGCAGAACAAAACTGTCCCGACAGGCTTTCGCGGTGATATGGCAAACGGCTTCAATCCAAACGACACGTCCCACCTGACTGCCGACGATCTCGACCATATCGCACGTCGCCAGCGCCTTTTGGGTCCGGCGTACCGGCTATTTTACAGGTCCCCGGTCGAGATCTCCCGGGCTAAAGGCGTATTTCTCTATGACAAACACGGCAACGAATATCTCGATGCCTATAACAACGTTGCTTCCTTGGGGCATTCGCATCCGCGCGTTGTCCACGCAATTCAGGAGCAGCTTGAAACGCTGTGCACCCACACCCGCTATATGCAGAATCAACTTCTCGACTATGCGGAAATGTTGATCGGCACATTCGGCGGAGAGCTTGGAAGGACGGGTTGCGCCATGTTTACCTGCACCGGATCCGAGGCGAATGATCTCGCACTGCGCGTCGCTCGCTTTTTCACGGGAAAAACAGGCATCATTGTCACCGCGGAAGCCTACCATGGCAATAGCGGAGCGGTCGCGGCGATCTCTCCGTCGCTCGGAAAGAAATCCACGCTTGATCCGTATCTCCGAACCGTTGCCGCGCCTGACTCGTACCGTTTGCCTGTCGCGGAAATCGGCAAAAGGATGGCGGAAGATGTTACACGCCAGATCGTCGATATTGAACGCCACGGGGGTGGCTTCGCTGCTTTTATCGCAGACTCGGCTTTCTCTTCGGATGGACTGTATGTTGACCCTGTAGACGTTCTCGCTCCAGTCGCCGAAGTCGTTCGCAAGGCGGGTGGACTCTTCATAGCCGACGAGGTCCAATCTGGATTTGGGCGGACAGGGACGCATCTCTGGGGGCATGCCCGACATTCCGTCCAACCCGATATTGTCACGATGGGCAAACCTATGGGCAACGGCTATCCTGTTGCTGGCGTCGTACTGCGACCCGAACTTGTCTCGGAATTCGGGGCAAGCATGCGCTATTTCAACACCTTTGGTGGAAATAGCGTAGCCATTGCCGCGGCAAAGGCGGTGCTGGACACGATCATCGAAGAACGTCTGATGCAGAATGCTTCCAAGGTAGGAGGCCAAATTCTAGAAGGTCTGAAAGACCTTCAAAAGAAATACGATTTCGTCGGTGACGTTCGAGGCACCGGTCTTTATTTCGGTGTTGAACTCGTCAAGGATCGAGATCTCAAGATACCTGACATGGATCGCGCCCTCGCAGTTGTAAACGGGCTCAGAGACCGAAGAATTCTCATTTCGGCCACAGGCGCGGATGCACACATACTCAAGATTAGGCCACCGCTGGTTTTTACCAGCGAGCACGCCGGACGGCTGCTCGAAGGCATCGACCAAGCCCTCGCCGCCGTCTAATATCAGTCTCGCTGTGCCGCCGATCGAAACCCAGGCTCGGCGGCCAGTCGAAATGCTTCCACGCTGCGCGTGTCATGTATATGACGGCAGTGTTGAACAAAAGATGGTCAGGCAGATATTCAGGGTCCCCATGTCGTCACGAAGAGACATAACAGTCGAGCAACATGAGACAGACGCTTTTCCCGGCTCCCACACCCTGACCGCTGTAGAGGCGCTTACGTCAGCTGTGAGGAAACGCATACTTTCCGGCGAATTTCGTCCTGGAGAGTTTCTGCGCGATGCCAAGATGTGTGAGGAGCATTCCACATCAAGACATACTTTTCGCACTGCTGCACAAGCGTTGGTCAACGAAGGACTGCTGAGACAAATACCAAATCGTGGATTTGTTCTTCCAGAATTTGGTCCTGACGACATCGTCGACATCACTCGAATGCGCGGAGCAATTGAGGGGGAGGCGGTACGCATGATCGTGCTCACAGGTTTGATTCCCCAACAAGCGCTCGATGCCGTTAACGTGATGCGTACGTCGCAACTTTCCTCCGACAAATCGACACTTGTTGCCGCTGATCGCGACTTCCATCGATCTATCATAGATGCAGGCGGAAGCGTTCGCCTAAGAAGGATGTACGCAACCCTTGAAAGTGAGATCGAGTTACTTCTTGTGCAGCGGCAGGATTTTTATAGCGAGCCAGGGGAGATGGCGGAGGAACACGAGCGGCTCATCAATAGTTTGCGCAGTCGTCACTACGAGAAAGCAAGAGCTGCATTCGAAGAGCACTGGACCGACTTGCAGACTAAGCTGCTGCAGGACACGTCTCTGACGTCACGATGAAAGGACCGTTAGGTAGACTGGTGCATCTGCTCGTTCCGGCCGTATCTGTCTGGGCTCTGATGGTTCGGGAACTTTGAAATCAAACTTGATACACGTGGACCGCTGACTTCGGCGGCAATCAAGGCAAGAGTGTCCAGGGGGCTTTCATCGACGATCGATCGGCTGCGCGAGCCGCCACATACCTCGGTTCGCGGGTCGATGGTTCGACCCCCTGAGACCGAGCTATGCAGCTCTGAGAGAACGCAAAAAAACTCACCAGACAGCAGTCGTCAGCATCGCAATCGCATGTCGGGGCCAGCATCGCTGTCGCGGGCGACTATTGCCCACCCGAACAGTCTGCAAAGGGAAATAACGGCTGGGGACAGGAGAAAAATAAAGGCACCACCGACGGCACCAATAGCAGAAGCGACAATGGTGCCACTGCGGTTACGAAGACCACCAGCACGGAGCTCTAATCCGCGATTAACTCCATGTACTGGGCGGCGTCCAGTCGCCGCCCAGTACACAGAACGGGTGGAGCGAAAGCCCAATCCGGCCCGCGAACATCCACGCTTGCGGCTTGATCGACAGTCTTATGTCCCTGAACAGATCATTCGACAGACCGGTCAACATGCCGGTTCGTATGCCCAGCGTCGTACCAAAGCAATAGCAGTGTTGAAGACGACGCCGCCGGCATGAGAAACAAAGGGCCTGCTCCAGCGATTGTTGACGCCGGAATCATGTCGATCATCGATTCGCCCCAGCAGAATATAATTTCGAATACCTTTCAAGCACCTGCGGTGATGCAGTGGTTGAGATTTCCAGGTGGTCGGGGTCGATATTCACGTAGCCGCGGCGCGTTCCACAAACCGCTCCGCCGTCGGCGAAGATCTCGACGATTCCGAAGTCATGAATCAGACGAAGGTCTTGCGCTTCGCCGAGCTCCGCCACATAGTGGATTGAGCCATCGTCCTGGGCGAGGCGAATCGAAAGGATGCCGCTGGCGACGCTTACCTCGAAAGCAAGCTCGCCCCCTTTCGTCGCGACAAGCTTGCTGCCTTCGAGCGGCCCGGCAAGCCGGATTTCAATGGGAGCTTTCGGCAGCGAGTATTGGCCACTTTGGTTCTCAATTACAGGGTCGGCGGAATAGCGCTCGTCGACTTCAATCACTGGCAGCATGAGCAGCTTCTTCTTATCTTCGCTCAGGCTTAAAACGCGCGGCAGGGACATCTCGCCGGAATAGGATGAACCCTCGGGCTTGCGGTATTCCCAGTTGAAAAGCCAGGCAAACGCGATCTGACGTCCGTCTGCCTCGAAACTCTGCATCGCGTAATAGTCAGTCCCGAAATCCAGCAGTTGCAGTTCCGGCGTGTCGGGCACGAAGCAGTCCTCGATAAACTCACCGATCAGAGCATAGAGGAGATTGTGGCGCCGTGTTCGTGGTTCGACATGACCAACAAATCCCATCACCAGAACCCACTTATCCCCAAGCCGGAAGAAATCCGGGCACTCGACCGCACGTGCGCCTTCCTCGCGGAAGTTAACCGGCGCACGGTAGAGCGGCCTGAGATATTGCCACTCGAGGCCATCGCCGGAGCCGAACAACAAGACCGCGGGATCGCCCTCGATCGATGCGCCGAGTATCATGCGATAGGCGTTGGCTGCGTCGTCCCACCAAACCTTTGGATCGCGGAAGTCGTGCTCGACCCCGTCGGGACGCTGCTCCAACACCGTCACAATGCCTTCCGCCTTGATCATCCGCCGATCTGGGCGCGCTATTTTCTGAATTTCCCGATAACCCTTGAAAAGGTCATAGGCGGGCAGGCGCTCGGTGTAAAAGAACATTAAGCTTCCATCTCGATCCCGAAAGGCGTTGCCGGAGAATGCGCCTCCTGTGGCGCCGAGACGCCACAGGTTCTGTTCTGGATGCAGAAATACTGGCATGTGAAGCCAATTGATCAGATCGCGGCTGGTCGCATGTCCCCAATGCATCGGTCCCCATTCACTGCCGCTGGGATGGAATTGATAAAAAATGTGCCATAGCTCGCCGATCTTGCAGAGACCGACGGGGTCGTTCATCCAATGCCGGATTGGCGAGAAATGAAGCGCAGGACGATCCGGATCGGACCGAAGCCAATCTTCAATTTCAGCACCGGTGCGTTGAAGGATCCCTTTTTTCGAAAATTCAAACACTGTTATACCGGTCTCGTTCACCGTTTGAGGCTGATACCCATAGGCCCAAAGAACAGCGTCCGGCGCATTGGTGACAATGGTGACCTCGCAAGCTTCCCTGTGGTGATACTTGAAAAACTCCGGATGGATGGCAAATGAGCGAGCCTGCCAAACCGTATTCCCATCAATGTCGAAACGAAAAGAGCCGTCGCCCGCAGCCCAAAATTCCAAGCAGTACCCCGAGGGTAGGAACAGGTTTTCCTTCATCAACGGGGCATCTTCCCGTTCCATTTGGTTGGTCATGAACACAACTCCGAAATAGTCACTGAATTTTCGACAGACGGTCGGTCTAGCTACGCTCGGTCTATACTGAAACCTTGTCGACTAATTCCCAGGAACTGGAGTGCCCCTAAATGCATTCATTGTTCTGTCCATCTCAACCTGTATGTCATTGCCAGAATCCAGGACTGTATTCTGTACCGACCTCTTTTGCACCAGTACTGCTGTTACTTCGAGCGCCTTAAAATTGTTAGTTGAAAGCAATGCGCCGACTTGCGTTGAAAAACAGGCACTGTTTGCTGCAGTATTGATTTGAGATATTTCGGTTGTGGCCACAATGTGGTTATTGGCTATGTAATTGCCGCTACCGGAAACCACATTAATTATCACAGGCTTTACGGCGAGAGGTTTGATATACTGAGGATCTATTGTTTCCGAAATGTGGTTCGCGATTACCGAATTGTTGCTGCCATCAATTTGCAAAAGTCCGAACAGATCATCCAAGCCGTTATCGTACTTCTGCATGGGCGCCCATGGCTCGCGATCGCGTAAAAAGTGATTTGAAGAAACCAAGTTCTCGCAACAGTTGTCAGCAAAAACCAACATTCCGGGATAAAACGAATGGAATCTATTTCCTGTGATCGAGGAACGCACCACGCCGGAAAAATAGACACTGCTAGCTCCTCGCGGGAATACGTTATTTGAGGATACTAGAATGCCGCCATAATTTTCAGCGTAAATGGAATGTCCCCTATATCCGGCTCCGACAAAATTATTTGCTATTCTTGAGGCCTGTCCCATACCTTTCAATTCGATACCATTGCCGCACTCTGCAATGAAATTGTTATCTATCGCCAGCGCATCTGCATCATAAACAGTAACTCCATGCTCCAGATAGATAAGGCCCATCCCCGTTATTCGGAATGAGTCATTGGCGCTGCCTACATAGATTCCCGTTTTGCCATTCTTGTATGTATTTTCTGCATCAGTTTGCCCCGAACCGTCGTCAATGAAGTGAAGGCCATCGATGCAAAAGTCAGCAAACTCCACAGAGCTTAGACGAGGATTTCCGGTGCGTTTAACATAAAACGCGGCTCCAGCAGCCTCACCGTCGGCGGCCTCTGGAGAAATGTCCACAAGTATGCGACTTCCGCCCGGCCACACGTCGTGCCAGTGTGCCAGCTCGTTTGCGGGTGTGTTGAAACGGATGCTCGAAGACGTAAAACCATGTCCAGAGCCCACAATTTTCAGATAGCTCACGTCTATAACGACTTGAGTGACAAGACGATAATCGCCTGGCGGTATATAGACAACTGCTCCAGGTTTTCCGCCATCATTTAGATCGGAAACCGGTTGCCTGCTTTTAATATCCGCAATGATGCTATTGAGGACCACTCCAATATCCTCGTAGGGGTTCCCGACGGGATACTTTGTTACGTCGTAACAGTTTTCGCTAACCATTGTTAATCTCTCTTCGGACATTTCTTACTCCACAGCGAGAGTAGACTGATGTTCTTGATTGGCTTTTTGCTCGCAAGCCGCCTGGGGAAATGCGTTCAACCAGCTCTCTGTTTGAGTTTGGAGCAAGATCCTAACTGGAGATCCGAAAGGGTTGCAGGCGACTGGTGGCGATCGATGGGCTGGTCATTCTTGTCTTTTTCCTGGCTATCCCATCACCAGATGCTGATGCGGGTGTCCGGCTCAAAGAAGTGAAGTTCTTCGGCATCGACAGCGATGCGCGCGATGTCACCTGCGCGTACTGTGCTCTTCGGAGAAAAACGGGCTACAGCAGCTTTTTCGTCGCCGATGTCGGCGACGGCGTTCGGGTCGCCAGCATCCACCCTGGGTGCGTCGATATTCAGATGCACCATGGATTCAGAACCTAGCGCCTCAACGAGAGTGACCGGGGCCGAGATCTCGGCCGAAGAAGGCCGGATTGCGGCGTCGTTCATGTGCTCGGGCCGGATACCGACAATGACCTGACGGTTAGACGCACCGTTGAGCGAGGGGCGGTATTCGAAAACCCCGTCAGGGATTTCGAAACTGCTGCTGCCCAGGGTCAGCGTCCTTTCATTCAGAACGGCCTCGTACAAGTTCATCGAGGGCGATCCGATAAAGGCGGCGACAAAGACATTGTCAGGGCGATTGTACAGGTTTTGCGGTGTGTCGACTTGCTGCAGCACGCCGCCTTTCATGACAGCTACGCGGTCACCCATCGTCATCGCCTCGACCTGGTCGTGGGTCACGTAAATCGTAGTGACATTCAGTTTTCTTTGGAGGCTGGCGATCTCGGCGCGCATCTGCACGCGCAGCTTGGCATCCAGGTTCGACAACGGTTCATCCATCAGGAAGGCCGCTGGTTTGCGGACGATCGCTCGTCCCATGGCGACACGCTGACGCTGGCCCCCTGAAAGGAATGCCGGCCTGCGGTCGAGCAAAGTCGTCAGTTCGAGGATGCGTGCGGCTTCGTCTACGCGGCTGGCAATCTCGGTCTTCGGCAGGCCTGCCATCAGCAAGGGAAAGGCAATGTTCTCCCGCACTGTCTTGTGCGGGTAGAGCGCATAGGACTGGAAGACCATGGCGATGTCGCGATCCTTGGGATCGACATCGTTGACTAAACTGTCACCGATCCTGAGTTCACCGCTAGTAATGCTCTCCAGGCCAGCGATCATCCTGAGCGCCGTCGACTTTCCACATCCTGACGGACCGACGAAAACCATGAACTCGCCGTCCCTGATGTCGAAGCTCAGATCGTGCAGAGCGTGAAAGCTGTTTCCGTAGACCTTGTTGATATTGCGCAGTTCTATGCCGGCCATGCCTTTGCCTCCCTCATCCCTTTACAGCGCCGAAAGTCAGGCCGCCGACGATTTGTTTTTGAAGTGCGAGCGTTACGATGATGACCGGCAGCGAGTAGAGGACGGCCGCAGCGGTCATCGCCCCCCAGGCAAGCCCATAGACCGAATTGTATTCGGCGATGACGATCGGCGCCGTTTTGGTCGCCTCCGACGTCAACAGCAGCGCGTAGAGGAACTCGTTCCAGCTTGTGATGAAGGTAAAGAGCGCGGTGACCGCTATCCCCCCTGTCATGACCGGAAGGATAATCTTTCGAAACGCCTGGAATCGAGTGCAGCCATCCATGCGCGCCGCTTCTTCGAGCTCCTTCGGTACCCCCTCGAAGAAGGCGGACATGAGTAGCAGTGCCAGTGGTACCGCGGCCGACGTGTGAGCGAGAACCAGGCCCGGAATTGTATCGAGCAAACCTAGCGACTTCAAAAGCTGGAACAGCGGCACTCCGAGCGCCACCGACGGCACCATGCGAGTCACCAGTGCGAAGAGTAGGAAAATGGTGGTGATCCGGCGCCGATACTGCGTGGCAACGTAAGCAGCAGGCACGGCTACTGACAGCGAGAGGGCAGTCGTCAGCACCGCGACGATGAGCGAATTGACGAAGGCTCTCGGCAAGGTTGAGGATCGCAGCACTTCGCGAAAGTTCTCGAATGATACGACAGCGGGAAAGAAGCTTGGCGGGATCTGCTGGACATCGGCCGCCGGCTTTATGGAGGTCATCAGGAGATAAATGTAAGGCAGCGCGTAGGATAGCACTAACACGAGGGCTGCCGCGTTGATCAGGACTCCGCTGACATTGAGGCGGGGAGCTCTATGCATGTACCGGCCTCCATATTTTCCAATAGGCGACTGCCGCCAAACCCATCATGACTATGAGAAACAACGTTCCAGACGCGGAAGCCTCGCCCAGATCGCCGAACCGAACCATGCGCTGGTAGATGTTCATCGAGAACACCTCAGAAGCATGACGGGGACCACCCTGTGTCTGTATCCAGATCAAGTCGAATGTCTTTGCAGCATCCACGCCCCGCACGATCACGACGACGGCGATCACCGGCCGCATCAGAGGAAGAGTGACATGCCAGAAGCGCTTGAGCGCATTTGCCCCGTCGATCCGTGCTGCCTCAAGCAGATCCTTTGGGATGTTCGTCAGCCCGGCATAGGACACAAGGGCGACAAAGGAGGTCGTCAGCCAGATGTCGGCAAAGGAAACAGAATAGATGACGATATCTTCGCTGGACAACCATGCGATCGCTTCTGGATCGCTTATAAGACCCAAACGGACGAGCCCGTAGTTCAGAATGCCGATATTGCCGACGAGCAGAAATCGCCACAGTAGACCCGCGACGATAGGCGGAACCATCAACGGCAGAGCGAAGATCGTGCGATGCCACCGCGATTGACCGGCAAGCGCCGAAAAAAGCAGCGCCGCACAGAAGCCAAATGTAAACTCGAAGAACAGCGCGAAGACCGTATACTGAACGGTCCGCAAAGCACTTTCCACGACACGTTTCGAAGTCAAGGCATCGAAATAGTTCTGCAGGCCGACCCATTCGCGTATATGGGGGGTGATCGTATCGACCTTGAAAAAGGAGTCGAATATCAGGAGCCCTACCGGATAAGCGACCAGCACGCCCAGGATGGCGACTGCAGGCGCGAGCATGCAAAGTACAAATCGGTCTTCATCCGACATGTCCGTCTCCGAAAGCTAAGGACGCGGGTGGCATATCCTCCCCCGCGATGCTGAGGAATGTCCGAGGTTAGTTGAGAATTTCCTCGATCGTTTCCTTGGCTTCCGTCAGGACTTCACCGACATCTGCCTGACAGGTAAGTGCCTGCTGGACGGCGGGCAGCACAGCTTCGTCGACTATTTCCTGATATTTCTCGTTCATTGGCCGACCTCGCGTCGCGGGAGCACTCAGCGTCTGAAGAAGCGGGGTGAAATGTTCATAACCGGGCTTGCCGGCGTAGCTGCGATACGCGGAATTCGTCGCGGCGAGGCCGAGCGGCGCCTCGATGCCTAAGGCGTTATTGGCGATAGCAAACGCGATGAACTTTTTGGCGGCGTCCTTGTGCTGGGAGGTCGATGGGACGACGTTGTACCAGGGCCCTGGAATGGCCGCGATTCCAGCATCGCCAGCCAGCATCGGCGCGACGCCGACCTTACCGCTGATCTTGGAGTCCGGAGGCGTCATCTTGTAGGCGTGACCCCAGAATTTCATCATCGCGGTCTTGCCCTGGTAGAACAGGTTCTGCGCTTCGCCCCAGCCGATTTCGTTGACGTTTTCCGGGACGGAATGATCGTTGCAGTGCGGCGCGATGTAGAACTCGAGCGCCTTTTTGTGCGCCTCATTGTCGATAATGACCTGCCCATCCTTGTCGAGGATCACCCCGGGTGACCCCGCCTGCAGCACATGCGCCATCCATTCCTCTGAAAAGGTGCCGATGGTATCGGTGCCCCAGAAGTCGGCCTTGCCATCCCCGTCGGTATCACGCGTGAAGAATTTTGCGATGTCGCGCCATTGCTGCCAGGTCGTAGGAGGAGCAAGGGCGTAGCCATACTTTTCCTGGAACGCCTCCTTTTCCTCCGCTTTGTCGAAGAGATCCTTGCGATAGAAGACGATCTCGGCGTTTGCCCATCCGGGCATGCCGATCAATTTGTCACCGACCTTTGCGTCTGCAAGTAAAGCCGGCGGCAGGTCTGCCCGAATAGCGTCAGTGAAAAGAGGTGAAAGGTCTTCGACATGGTTTGCAAATTTCGCGTTCCACACGACATCAATTGTCACCACGTCGAAGGCTGATGAACCGGAAGCGATCTCGGCTGAGAACTTGTCAAAGACACCCTGATAGGGGACGACGGTGAAGTTCACCTTGATGCCTGTTTCGGCAGAAAACTTCTCGGCGACCGCCTTCTGCAACATTTCGCCGCCGCCTTCGACCAGGATGTTGATGGTTTCGGCTCTGGCGGAGGCCGCCATGAAAACAAGCGCGAGTGCGCTTGCACCAAGCAATTTCTTCATCGATTCCTCCCGTTTGGCTCGCTGCACTTGCGTTGAACCCTCCTTGTTGGTGCGAAGGTAATCCTCGTATGACGACGTTGTCAATATCGAATGTCGACGTTGTCAGAAAAATATGTCGACGTTGTCATGCGTCTAGTTTAAAACGAATCTCGGCAAGGAGATTTGCGGACATGGTAAGCATAGTCAGCGTCGCGAAAGTGGCGGGGGTTTCGAATAAAACTGTCTCTCGGGTCATCAACGGCGAACCTTATGTGACCGAGGAGACAAGGGAGAGGGTAGAAAAGGCCATTCGAGACCTCGGATACGTGCCGAACATGGCGGCGCGCCTCATCCGCTCAAGTCGCTCCAACACGTTTGGCATCATTACCGACTATGTGTCGACCACGCCCTACTCGGTGGATATCGTGCGCGGAGTCCAGGATTGGGCAAATGCGAACGGAAAGACCATCCTGATGGCAAACACCGGCGGCGCGTCCGAGCGGGAGATTGAAATTTGGAAAATGTTCCAATCCCATCGCATCGACGGTGTTCTCTATATAACGATGTTTCATCGCATCGTCGACCCCGAAACCGGCGATGTCAGCATCCCCACGGTGATGATCAACTGCAGGCCTCAGACGCACGAACTGTTACCGTCGATCGAGCCTGATGACTATCAGGGCGCGCAAGATCTTACCCGCTACCTGCTTGACAGGGGGCATCGAAAGATCGGCTACATCCGGCTCAATCCCATCTTGTTGGGTGCGCAACTGCGCCTTGATGCCTTCCGTAAAACCGCTGGAGACTTTGGCCTTGCAGAGAGCGACCTGAGTATCCGTCTGGGCATGGAAGGACCTGTTGGAGCGGAGAAGAACTACGTTTTTGCCGTTGCGACAGAGATGCTACAACAAAAGGATCGACCGACTGCAATCATGAGCGGCAATGACGAAATGACGATCCAAATCTACATCGCGGCAATGGCATTGGGTCTCCGCATCCCCGAGGACGTCAGTATTGTCGGCTTTGACGATTTCCGGACGGTTTCCCTGGCGCTGAAGCCCGAACTGACCACTGCGGCCTTACCTTATTACGATTTAGGTCAGGAAGGGGCGGAATTGCTTAATGGCGTGGTGGCGGGAAGCAAGGCGCGTCCGAGCAGTCGCGTTGTGCCATGTAAACTGGTCGAGCGAACATCAGTGTGCTCCTTAGAACCGAGAACGTCTGGTCGGTTTGACCTTTGACAGCCACGCTATGGCACAGCGATACCGGGAGCGGAGGCCGTCCACCTCATCAGGTCAGCGGTTAGACAGCCCGGACCTTCGGATCAGTCAGCACTTCGGCGGTTCGCACCAGCGGCAAATTACTGTGTTTTCTCGGTGCCTGTGGGGGCGACCGACTGCGAGTCTCCACCAGTACCGGATTCAGCAGTCGGATCGCGATCCGTTGGCGCGGCGTGCATCTGCTCCCCAGCCGGGGGAGTATTGTTGATCACCCTCTGGTCGGTAGGGGTAACGACAGTATTGGGCTCGGCTGGGGTCGATTGGTTGACGTCGGTCGCGGCGTCATTGTCGACGGCCTCGCCGTAGATTTCCGCAATGCCCCAGGCAATCATGGCAAGGAACAGTCCTCCAATGAGGACCATCAACACCGGTCGACCAAGAAAGCCCTGTCGAGCTTGGACCGGCGTTTCCTCCACGACTCTCTGTGTATCCTCTGACGCGACCCGGTTGCCGCGCTCGTCCAAGTAAGTAGCCATTGCATCACCCTCTTGAATGCGCTGACGATAAAACTGAGCGAACGAGCGGAATGTTCCGTACAAGGGGCGGTGGGTCACCCTTACCGCACAGCCCCCGCCGGCCGATCACCCTTTTGGCGAAGGCTTGGACACTGCCGACATGATGGCCGCCGAACGATTGTCGGTAAAACTATATTGATCTCAAGCGGCTCGAGTAGCGCCCTTGCCAACAAATAGCCCCTTGCGCCCGCGTCGCGGTGCGGGGACGCGGAATCGAGCAGCTAAAGCGCGCATCACGTATGTCGAAGCGTGGTTCGCGCAGAAATACGGTCAGCAAAGCTCAAGCAATCGCACTACCGCTGACTGCGATCATTTATTCGCCGGTGGTCGCGTTCATATCTGGAACAAGGCCCGATGCCTTCTGGTCGTATCGCCCGGACCCGGCGAGGAGGGCCGGGGCGATAAGGTAGAGGATGCAGGCGATGGTCACGACGCCAGTGAACCCGACTTGCATTGCAAGCAGTGCGGCGAGGATCGCGCTTAGCACCGACGCACAGCCATTGATCCCCCACGCCCAGGCAATAAACGCCTCCGAGCGTACGCCGACGTGGACGAGGCCGAGGGGGAACGGCATGCCCATGAAAAAGGCGAGCGGCGCTATAAGGAAGAGTGCGATAGCGATCTTCGCGGTATCCGCGAGCGCCAGCAGCTGTCCGAATATAAAAGGGAGGGCGAGCAGGTAGGTGACAGCCAGGAAGGCGATCACCACAACGGCGACGGCAATCGCGCGCACCGCCGATCCGCGCCCGACCCCCGCCATCCAGCCCGCGGCTGCGGCGCTACCGAGACCGGCGAAGGCGAGGAAACCCGCCAGCACGACTGCGACAGCGTAGAGCGGATGGCCGAGGAACAGAACGAAGCGCTGGATGAACGCGATCTCGATGAAGAGGAAGGCAAGGCCCAAGGCAAGGAAGTAGAGTCCGAAGCGCAGCCGGTGTACGGCCCCCCCAAGTGTTCGTCGGCGAAGCCAGAGCGGCAACAGGATCAGGAGGGCGCTGAGGATTGCGGCCTGGATGAGTGTCATCACCAGGATCAGATAGCCCCAGTCGAGCATGGCTGCCCCACCTTGGGTTCGCAGTGTCAGGAGTTCGGGAAGGGCGCGCCAGCGAAAAAAGTCGAAGAAATAGGGCCGATTGTCAGTGGCCGGTGCTATGTCGAACTTGTATCGCTCAGTGAAGTTGGCTCGCTCAGGGCCGAGGAGAGCCAGGGCTCCCTCGTAAAGATATTCCTGGTCGAGCTGGTTGTAGTTGTTCACGGCGCTGGCGGAGATGCCTGGTGCCCAGGAGATGTCAAAGAAATTTACGGCCGCGAAGTCGCGGATAGCTGCGACGTCTTCGTCGGTGAACGGCGACTTAGCGACGAGCAAGGTTGAAGTGTTCCAGCTTCGGATCAGCGCCAGGTGCCGGCCGGGCTCGGCAATACCATCCGCTTCAAGCGCGGCGATAGCAGTGGCGAACAGCTTGAGGATATCGCGCGGGGGTACCCGCAGCCATCGCGTAATGGCGATGACTCCAGGCGGCCTCAGCACCGCGAGGTAATCTCGCAATGCCTCCACGGTGTAGGTGTAGTTCTCATGCATGCTCTGCACGCCGGCTGCCGCCGCGCTAAAGGAGTCAAGGAGTGGCATCTGGATAAGGTCGTAACGCTCGCCAGTTGTCGCTGCGTAGGAGCGCGCCTCGGCCAGATGCAGATGCACGTTCGGTCGGCTGAAGATATCGCCGCCGAAGTCGGCGAAGCGATTCCGAGCCAGGTCGATCATCTGCGGGTTGACCTCCACAGCATCCACGCTATCGGCTCCGGCGCGCAGCGCCAGCAGCACCTGCTCGCCGCCGCCGGCACCGAGGATCAGCACTCGCGGTCGCTCAAGAATGCGGTACGGGAGCGCCGCCGTTGTCCGGTCGAGATAGGCGATCGTCGCCGGATCGCCGTCGTAGGCGGTGAGCGCCGTAATACTGTCGCCATCGGTGAAGACGGCGAGTTGCGCCGGCGGCTCTTGGGTGTTGGCGAGGCTGAGGCCCGGAACGTACCGGAAAGGGACGGTCGGGCTCTCGACAACCGTCAACAGTCCGAGCGGGCTGGATCGCTCCTCAACCACCCGCGCATTAGGCACTTCGAGGGCCATGCGGAGGCCCTTGTACTGCGACATGTGCGGGCCGGGGGCCGTCCAATACGGTGGCAGCCACACCGCGATGACCACGGCTGTAATCCCGAGGCCGCCCGCCGAGATCCACCGATGACAAGCCATCCCGGTCGCGGCGAGAGCAGCCGCCGCGAACCCCAGCGCAGCGACGAGGCGCAGCGCCGCATAGGGAAAGACCAGAAATAAGAGTCCGACGGTGCCCAGAGCACCGATCCCCGCGCCGACGAGATCGAAGGCATAGACGCGTCCGATCTGTCTGGAATGGCGGCTGAAAGCAAGGCCGATACAGGTTGCTCCGAAAAAGAATGGCAGGATCAGGAGAGCATAGCTGGCCGCGAGCCAACCGAGCTGCCCCGGATTCCAGACGATCTCGAGCGCGTTGAACGGTAGGCGTTCGGCACCGGCGAAGGTGGCAACCGCGGTAATGCCGAACAGCGCTGCCGACGCCGCAAAGGCGGCCGGATACCGTTCCACCAGGGGGCGGCGGGCGAACGCAAGGAAGGTACCGCTCGCGCCGAAGCCCAGGAGGGCGATGCTTATGATCATATAGGAAAAATGATGCCACTGAAGGATCGAAAAGAGCCGCATCAGCAGCACTTCGTGGGCAAGGGTCGCCGCCGATATGAGGCTGACCGGCAGCAGGCCCGCTCTCATCGGGCCTTACCTCCCCTCAGCGGCACAAAGGTCACCGGCAACAGCTGCCGGGTCGTGATGCTTCCGTCCCGTCGCTTCTCGACCAGCATGAGAACCTGGGTTGCGAAGGGACCTCCCACAGGGACGACCATCCGGCCTCCCTCAGCGAGCTGCTCGACCAGCGGCGGCGGAATGTGACTAGCAGCGGCAGTCACAAGGATGCCGTCGAAAGGCGCATGCGCAGGCCAACCATAATAACCGTCACCAACCTTCACCTCAACATTGTCGAACCGGAGCTCCGCAAGCCGGGCTGCTGCCCTTTTGCCCAATTCCGGTATGATCTCAATCGAGTAAACCTTCGCTGCGAGCGGGGACAAGACGGCTGCCTGATAACCCGAGCCAGTGCCGATCTCGAGGACAGCGTCACCAGGACCAGCGTTGATCAGGTCGGTCATCAGTGCGACAATGAAGGGCTGCGAGATCGTCTGACCGTATCCGATTGGCAGTGGCCGATCTCGATAGGCCGCGCCGCGCTGCTCTTCGGGCACGAAAAGGTCACGCGGCACCTTTCCCATCGTATTCAGCACTGCCGGGTCGATATTCTGACGCACGATCGCTGACGGCGCCGAGCGGGCGTGCCATTTGATCGTTTCGATCATCGCCGTACGCTCGGCCAGGCGATCCTGAGCGGGCGCGGATGTCGAAACCACGGTGGCAGCGCTCGCGAGAACCGCCGCCAGTAACGCTTGGCATTGGGCTAGTGGACCCATGAGCTCTCTCCCGGCGAGAACGCAGAGTATAGCGGCGGCGGAGGAAATTTTGAACAAGCTTCGCTCGGTTCTCACGCTCTACAGCTTGAGACTTCTCGACAAAGCGATAGGGCGAGGGGGCTGAGCGAAAGTGGCCTCCCGGATTTCGGCTAGATTTTCTTCACCGGAACGGAAAGCATCGCCGGGAAGAAATAGAACGGCCACCCCCAAGAGGCGGTTCTCACGGTGGTGCCGTCCACAAGAGCGTTTTGAAATTGCGATCGCAGGCAGGTCTCCAAAGGACCGCTTCGAGAAAGAGACGATCGTCCCTGCCCGATCGGCCGGCATCACCAGCCTTGCCAGGGAAAAGACTGCTCAGTCGCTGCCATTGATCGTTCCCCAAAACAATCCGCAACATTGGCAATGGTCGATGCGAGCTTCGAGAATTCCCTCTCGAATGGATCCGCTGATGTTCTTCTGCAGAATCTTACAATCCTCGTCGGGAACTGCGGTGGATATTTTCTGCTATCAACGACCAGGCTGACCGGTCACCCTAGGGCTGCTTAAGGATGCCCAAGCGTTGGGCGTTCAGGTAGTTCAAGCAGTCGACCATGTCGTCGACCTCATCGAAGTCCAGACAGTCGAGAAGGATGTCCTTATAAACGGTTGGCTGTCCGGTGAAGATGTCGATCACGGACCAATACTCGTCTCTGTCGTTTTTCCGTGCGCTGTACCTAAGCGTCGCCATAAGACTATTCTAACATGACCCCGGAATGTTTATATTAAATTTGTTTGAGCCGATGCGAGTATGTGCGCCGATACTGGCGGCTGCCGTGGAGTTCGCCTCCTCTTGTTGCGACCCCTATCCCGCACGCGATCTTCGACGTGAAAGGCCGCCCGGCCTCACGCAAGGAGAATGAAGCGGGCGCCCGCACTCGGCGGGTTAGCACTCACTTGGTTCAGTCAATCGTCGAAGAGGGCAAGGAGGCCGCGCCATAGGACGGCAGCGCTCCGCGCCGATTGCCGGGGCAAAAGACGTGTGGGTTCGTCTAGGAAGCATTGAATCCGGGGCGCCGTGCCAGCCAGCGTGGCATCGTTAGGATAGCCAAATTTCCGCTCGTCAGCGATCAGACTGCAGCTGAGGTCCCACCCTGATTTGTCCGGCCGTAAGGAAGCGGTGCGGCCACTACCGCCGCCATGCCAGCCTCCAGGCAAGCGGCAATAAATGCCTCACGCGCCACAGTCGCTGGCGTCATCCGGTTCAATGCCCCTTTGCAGCAGGAGACGGCGCGGTCATGGCGCTTTCCATGCTTGAGTGGCCATTCGTTTTCCAGAAAATCAAGGGCTTCGTAAACGCTGACGAAGGTGCGCTCCAAACCGGAGCGCAATGTAACTTTAAGGGGATGGATCCACAGAACATCGCGCGGAGTGGACATCTCTTTTCTCCTTTGTGACTATCGTTGTCGCGGGTTGCAAATAGCGGCTGAACCTCCTCGAGGTGGTCATTGCTTTAACTGGCGACCGATTGCCTTGTTCCGAGGCGAGTGGGAAGGTGCGTTACCGGACAAAGCCATGCAAGTTCGCCGTCGGAGCGACTGGGTCCGGGGAGCAGTCAGGATGTTTGCTCGAGGGGTCAGCGGAGGGCAGAATACTCTCAGCCCTGCGAGGCGCCATTTCGCCCTTCATGGCGTCCGAGCGAATCCACAGGACCGTCAGGCGCGGTTTCCGCTGAATCGCTCAGATCGTTATTCTCATGGTGAAATTCGCGGAAGGCGCTTGGGTCGCGCTGATCCCAGTGCCGGTTACGATTGTTTCCTCGTCTCGCTAAACTGTTTGTGTGCTATCGAACGGCACTCGCCGCACTTACGCCAAACCGCAAGGCCGCCTGGCGGCGCGACAATTGCTCTGGATGTTGCCGTTGCCAGACATCCAAGCCCTGCTTGTATTCGGCCGCGTGCCGGCTGTCTCTCGTTTCACTGTGACTTGAAGCGTGGGCAGTCAGGTCCAGGCATAGCGCACGATGTGGAAGAAGACCGGGGCCGCGAAGACGAGACTGTCTGTGCGGTCGAGCATGCCTCCGTGACCTTCGATCATGTGTCCCCAGTCCTTAACGCCGCGGTCCCGTTTGATGGCGGATGCGACGAGCCCTCCGAGAAAGCCCATGATACAGGCCATGCATGCAAGGACACCGGCCTCGAGCGGTGAAAACGGAGTCAGCCAAAAGAGCGAGGCGCCGAGCAGCGAGGCACTGCCGATGCCGCCGACCAGGCCTTCCCATGTCTTTGAGGGCGAGACATTGGGTGAAAGGCGGTTTTTGCCGAACAGTTTTCCGAAAATGTATTGTAGCACGTCGCTGCCCTGCACTGTGGCAATGAGGAATGCGATCAAAAGGAGGCCGCGGCCGTCATTGCCAGGGATTTCCAATGTGACCAGGGCCGGGACATGGCTGACGCAGTAGACCGACAGCATCAAGCCCCATTGCTGCTCGGAAATTCGTTCAAGAAAACGCGAGGTGTCGCCCCAGAGAGCGGCCAACGCGGGCATGGCGAGGAAACAATAGACCGGAATGAAGATCGAATAGAGACCGTACCAGTCCGTCCAGACAAGATAATATTGCAGCGGAATGACGACGAGGAACATGCAGATCAGCACCCAATGATCGCTGCGCCGCGTATGGGTGAGCGTGACGTACTCGCGCAGCGCCGCAAAGGAAATCAGCGCGAAGAGGATGACGACGCCGCTCTTGCCAAAGACGAAGGCAAGCGCAATGACGGCGACCATTATCCACCATGCGCGGATGCGGGCGTTGAGGTTCACAAGCGACGAGGAGATCGGCTTGCTGCTGCGCCAGGTGAGGATGCCCGCGATCAGGCTGGCGGCGCCAAGCACAGCGATCAATCCGAAGAACAGCTTGTAAATATCGGCCATCAGCGCCGTTCTCCATCGGTCGTTGGGTTGAGATCGAGAAGTGCTTGTTGCGCGCGGTGGAGGAAGACGTTGCGGTCTTCGCCCGGCTCGACGGCGATAGGCGCACCAAAAATTACCCGGCAGAGCAGCGGCACCGGCAAAAACATCCCCTTTGGCAGGACACGTGACATGTTCTCGATCCAACACGGTACGAGTTCGACGCCTGGACGGGCGACGGCGAGATTGTAAAGACCGGAACGAAAGCGCAGGAGTGGTTCCTCGCTCATGTTACGGGTGCCCTCGGGGAAAAAAATCAGCGACTGTCCTTCATCCAGCGCCCCCAGCATGATTTCCAGCGGGTCCTTTGACCGCTCCACCCAATTTCGCTCGACGAGTACGGTGCGCAGCAGGTCTTCCGCCATGACCCGTCGAATACGGTTGCTGCGCCAGTAGTCGGCGCCGGCGACAGCGCGTGTACGAGCTCGCTCCTCGGGATCGAGGCAGGATGCGAGCAGGATGAAGTCACCGTGGCTGGCATGATTGGCGAAATAAATTCTCTGGTTTTTCGACGGTTTTGCGCCCAGCCAGATCGGTATGACGCCGGTGATTGCGCGTGCGAGGCCAGCGAGACAGGCGCTGGCAAGCGATTGCATCAAGGGCCTGCGGGCGAAACTCAACATAATGATTGCCCGTCGGTCGCATCGAGCAGAAGAATGGCGAACAGCGTGAGGCAGACGGCAAGCGCACAACGTTGCCGCCAAATAATGCGACGTGATCCGGCGATCCGCCTGTCGAGCCCTCGTGGGGTCGCGTCGGGCTCGCGAAGCCGCATGCGAAACAGCGTGTCGTCGATGGCGGCAAGGCCAGCTGCTTCGCTTTCGTGACACGATGCAAGGCGAAACAGCAGCGCATCGAAGAGCAGATGGATCGTCAAGGCGAGCACCACGAGGCACAAGACGAGCAGCAGGAGCCAGCCGAGCGGCGAAGTGAAACCCCGATACCCTGCGGTGATCGGGCCAAGGGCTAACGGCAACAAGGATGCCAGCCCGCAAAAGACCGCGTTGTAGCCGAGACTGCGGGCAGTGGTGGAGGCATTCACGTTCCACGGTGTCATTGGGCACGCTCCAGCACCGTATCGATCGTTTCTGCAGTCAGATGCACACGCCGTCCTGCCTGTTTGATCAGCCGCAGTGCTTCTGCCGAATCTTCGCAACGCCGACTAATGAGCAGCCAGGCAGCGACGACGGAAGCGCTACGCTGGAAACCGAGCGCGCAGCAAACAAGGACGGCCCCATGCAGTCTCACGTCCTCGACGCGGCTGGCAGCTGTCCACGTCTGGGCCTTGTCGATGGCTGTGAGATCAAGAATGGGAAAGCTGTACCAGCATGTGGCCGTTCCTCTCGGACGCAAGAGCTCACCGGTGACGTCGATGACGGCGGCGAAGCGGTCGGCCTCGTGGCGGCGGGGAAAGCGGCCGAGATAAACGCCATCGGCGATCACAACCGATGCTGGCATCTGCCGGGTCCATAGCCAGATGTTGATGAGGGCGCCGAGACGGTAGGGTGCCAACAGCCAACGGCTGGCAAACGAGGCACGCCCGTCAGCACGTTTCTGGAAGATTCGCGGACCGGCGCCGAAATATCCGGTTGCGACGATTGCGAGCGCAACGGCTGGCCAGAGCAACAGGAGGGCTGCTGGTGAGAAATGGACGCAGGGCACGGCAAGACCGAGGCAGGCGAGGGCACCGCAGAGATAATAGGTGCCCAGACGGCGCGATTTCGGATCGCGAGTTGCCGTGAACCCGGCAACGGCCCATGCGGCATCTCGCGGAAAGAGCCAGGCAGCCAACAAGCCGAGCAGCATGCCGGTTGGGATGTCGATGACATGATGTTGCCACGTGGTAAGCACAGAGGCGCCGATCAGAAAACACCAGGCGTGCCAGAGAAGCAGCGCCTTCCCCGTTAGCCGGCCGCGCAGGTGATCCCAGATCACCACAAGAAGGGCGATATGCAGCGACGGTGCCTGATTGAATGGCTTGTCGAAGCCGCCGAGCACGGCGAACATGAAACCGGGCAGGCCGCTGGTTTGTGGCCGGACGAAGTTCGCCTGCAGGGGGAATGCGATAAAGCAGGCGACGGCGACGAGCTGAATCGTAAGATAGCGCTTTGCGAGCGTATCGACATCGCGGGGAGTCCTGTTGATAAACAGGCAGAGCGCATAGAACAGATTGATCGACCAATACGGAATGATCGTCCAGTCAACGAACGGAATGGCGCCTTCCCAGGAGAAGGCTACATTTGGCACGTCGGTGCGTAGCGATGCCAGCCAATTGGCGCCGCCATAGCTGAGGTAGAAGAACGGCGCCAGGAAGGCGAGCCAGAGAGCCGCCCGCTTCAGGACCGGAGCCCCCCGGGAAAGAGGAGTAGATGCTTCGACCACGCTGTGCCCTCAGGTTCTCTCGGCCAGCGACACGGTGAAAATACCCCACTGGTCGATGAGCTGTTCGGTCTTACGGAAACCGGCCGCGGCGACCAGTTGGTCCATCTCCTCCTGCGTCCGCCGCCGCATGACCCAAGCCTGGCCACCGCGGTGGGATGTAAGCGCGCGGGCGATCATTTCGAGCTGCGGATGCCAGGGCTGGTTGGTATAGATGAGCAGGCTGCCGGGCTGCATCGCACGGGCGAGCCCACCAAGCGAGGCAGTGATCATGGCATTGTCGGAAAACAGCTCGTAGAGACCCGAGACGATAGCGACATCCGGTGCCGGCGTGGTCGCAGCCAGCGTGTCACCATCAAAGGCATCCTGCTGGTGAAAGCTCACAAAATCGTTCAGCCCACGTTCGGCGATACTCTTGCGACCGGCCTCGACGTTGATTGGTGAATAATCCTGAAGCCGCACGCTATCGGGGCGGACCGCGGTCTTCTCGATGGCATCGAGCACGTAGCGGCCGTGTCCTGCCGCGACGTCGAGCATATGGGTGTTGCGGTCGGAAGCTTTAAGGCGCTGCAGCGCACGGTCGATTAGTTCCTCCAGATGCAGCTTGCGCTGCCTGATTCCACGCCAGCCGATCGCGTCGAGGAACACCTTGTCGATCAAACGCCCGATTGGGCCGAGCCCGCGCGGCATGTTCTCGTAGACGTAATCGAGCGTCGAACCGGAATCGAAGCCGGTCCTGATTCCGGTCTTTATGCCTTCGGATGCCAAGGCGCCGAGCTTGATGTTGAGGCGGCTGAGCGCCCAATAGACGCCGAGTGGCGACGTCGCGACGAGCGGGCTCGCAAGCCGGTCGGCCTCATCCTTTGTATAGCTCTGGACGTGGGCGCTGCGCAGGTCGACAGTCTCGCGGGGTTCCTCGAAACGCGCTTCGATGAAGCAGCGGATCTTAGCCAGTGCAATCGCGCGGTCCTTTTCTCCGAGCGTGTCGTGGTAAAAGCCGGCGAGTACATGCCGCTCCTTGGTGCGACTGCCGAGGTTTTCGTAAAACCTGTGCTGGGGCGCGTGCCGGACCACCCAGTCGCTACCGGAGATCAGCAACTGGGTCGGAACAGTGATAGCGCGGGCGTCGCCGACGACGCGGTCGGCTGTCTCATAGAGCTGCACCAGGATGTTGGAGGCGATAGGTCGAGTGATCAGCGGATCCGATTCGAACGAGGCGATGCGCGCCGGATCGTGGGTCAGGAACTTCGCCTTGACGTAGGAGTTGACGAAAAACGGCCCTTTTAGTCTTTCCCAGAGCGCGATGCCTTCCTTGGCAAAGGGCACGTAGAGCTTGACGCTGAAGGCCGGCGAAGCCAACACCAGGGCGCGGATCGGCGGCGCGTAGTCATGAACCCATGTAGCGGCCAGCACGGCGCCGACACTCTGGGCGATGACGGCGATGTCTTCGATGGCTGTACCGCTTGCCTCGCTGACATGACGGACGAAGCAATCGAGATCGCGCACGCTAGCTGCAAAGGACGGTGAATTGCCGCGCTCTCCGGACGAACGTCCGTGGCCGCGTGCATCCCAGGCATAGAACGAGAATTCATCGAGACCGAGTTCGGCGGCGATATGGGCGACTCGACCGCTGTGTTCATGGCCGCGGTGGAGGAGAATGACGACGCCTTTCGGTACGGCGCTCGTCGACCGCCATGCGCGATAGAAAAGCCGTGTGCCGTCATGTGAGGCGAATTCGGATTCATCCATTGGTCTTGTCGTCAAGGATCGTCGCCCACTATCTGCGGTTTGCAGCACGGTCTTCTCCACTTTCAATTGTTGGATAAGTTGCAGCCATTAAGGGGAATAGTGATTTAACTTCGTTGCAAAAGTCCAGTTGTAAATGTAAGTCCTTTGCGAGAGCCGATGAAGCTTCCTCAAAAAAAACGACCATCTGCCATCTGTCCGACTCTTGGATTTTTTCTTCCGGATGTTGGCAAAATACATCAAAGTAGAATGTCCGTTTATCAATTGAAGTCCCGGTTTCAGAATATTCTTCGCCCTCTCGTGCGGCGTCTTGCTGCGGGCGGCATTACCGCCAATCAGGTGACATGTCTTGCCGCCGCCATCTCCGTTGCTCTCGGTCTCTTCCTGTGTTTCGCTCCGCATCGGCACTGGTTCCTGCTGATACCTATATGGTTCCTTCTGCGCATGGGGCTAAATGCCATCGATGGCATGCTTGCCCGCGAACACGGGCAAAAGAGCATTCTCGGCGCCTACCTGAACGAGATCAGTGACATCATATCCGATGCCGCACTTTACCTTCCGTTTGCCCTGATCTATCCGGTAGGCCTGATGCCGGCGCTTGCCGTCATTTTCCTGTCGGTGTTGTCGGAGTTTGCCGGTGTTTTAGGCCAGACGGTTGGTGCGAGCCGGCGTTATGACGGACCGCTCGGCAAGAGCGACCGGGCGGTGCTTTTCGGCGTGCTCGGAATATTTGTCGGCAGCGGCGGCACGTTCGCAGCATGGACGTTTTGGTTTTGGGCGGTGGTGGCGTTGCTTCTCCTGTGGACTATCGTCAACCGGATCAGAAATGGTATTCGCGAGGCCCGGACATCTGTCGGATAGCGCACGTATCGCCGATCGCTGCCGGTTCTTCTTAGGCGGTAGCTGCGGTCGTCTGGGAAAAGCTATCAATTGTTGTGGACACACGACTATGCCGATGTCGTTTCGGTCGAATTTCCTCTGTGTTTTCAAACATGTTTCAATGTGGGCGTCACGCCAGGCAGGTCGTCTCCAAATCTCCCCTCTACCTGCGAACAGACCAGCCGCGAAGAATGAAACCTGCAGGGCGGCCGCAGCTTCAAGAGTTCCGCCGCCAATTACCCGGTGTGGCGCCGACGATCGTTGAAAAGACCCGAGTGAAATGGCTCTGATCCGCGAAACCGCAGGCGATAGCCACCTCGGCCAGCGGTGCGTTGGAAGCTCGAAGCAGTCTTCGGGCCTGGTTTATCCGTTCGCTGAGAAGCCACTGATACGGGGTCATTCCCGTCGTTTCCCGAAATGCCCGAATGAAATAGCCACGTGACAGGTTGCAAGCCTCCGCGACTTCCGAGATCGAGATGTCGCCCTCAAGGTTTTCAAGAAGGATGCTTTTCGCCAGATCCTCGTGCGAACGAGATAGGGTTCCTGCCCGCCCGGGGGCCGCATTTGGCCGTCCGCCGTAACGTTGAACCAAATAGGTCCCGATCGCAGTCGTCATCTGGTCGACGAATAGTGCGTTTGCTTCCTCCGGTCTTTCGAGTGCCGGGATCAGCGCACGCGCAAGATTGGCGAGCACGATATCCTTGGACGCGGTTTCGGCTGAAAGCGTATTGACGCCGGTCAGTTCGGCCTCATCGGCGAACCTGATGAGCGACGTTTGCGAAATCTCGAACAAAAGAAAATCGAAAGGCGTGTTCAGATCTGCTTTGTAGGCTTCGGAGAGATCGCGGATATAGATCGTATTCTCCGCGAAGTCGTGGGTCGTCGCATGATGGTGATGGAAGATGCGGCGCCTGTGGCCTCCGACCGACGAGACCCCCACGACGAAGCCTCGATCGCTTGCCGATGTCGTGACCTGATCGAGCTGGATGAGGCTCGTTGCCTTGCGGAAGATTGCGATGTCTGAGCCAGCCAGGGTTTGATCGACCGACAGTTGCTTGAGAGAGCAGCCGAATCCGTCCTTCGCTGGTCCAGCAGGAGAACCGATATGACGGGCAGGAACCTGGACCAAGACGCATTTACCTCCATCTCGAAAACGCTGGATGGTGAATCCGGGCCACCGCGGTTGCGCGGGAATTCTACCATTTTCCTCAACCAGTCGAATTTTCCCGACGAGGATGCTTTTCTACAAGATAGACGCCTGAATGAAGGATAGATACATCCAAAAAGCGGAACTGAATTGCAGGAATACAACTTCCAGTTCAGACAATCGAAGCAAGTGTGAGTGAATCGTTGGCGGCTGGCGACAGAATTGCGGCAAGTTTTAGAGTCAAGGCTGCCGGAGCTCTAGCGATCAGGCCGCTTCAAGAAGCGCAGCTTTCTGTCGTGCATCTCGCTCACGACTACGAAGACGGCGACGATCCGGTCTACCTTCCGCCCGATGACGCGTTTCTGGTGATGCTGTATCTCGTCAATGTCGATCATTGCGACATCTCGCCGGACCGCCCCCCGGCACCCTTGAAGAGATATCCCAAAGGCTCGATTTGCCTGATCAATCTGAATAGAGGCGCAGCAATTTCCGTTCGGGGACGTTTCGAGGTGCTGGCGTTTCATATCCCAAGCGCGCATCTTGGCGAACTTGCGGAGGAAGCAGGCGAGCCGCGGATCGATAATCTCGTGACCTGTCGCGGTGTCGACGATCCGGTCATCCGGGATCTCGGTGCAGCCCTGATGCCGATGTTCGACATGCCGGATGAGGTGAGGGACATGCTGCTTCCGCATGTCGGGCTGGCATTCAACGCCCATCTCGCGCATCGCTATGGACGTTCTCCCGCCCAGAGTCTTTCGGCCACCGGCCTGCTGACGTCCATGCAGGAAAAGCGCATAAAGACGTACATAGCCGCAAACCTGTCGCGCCAGATCGGGATCGATCAGATTGCCGACGCCAGCGGATTTGCTGTGGATGAGCTTTGTTCCGGCTTCATGGCGACGACCGGACAGTCGGTTCTCGAATGGATTTCAGCATGCCGAATAAGCAAGGCAAAGCTACATCTGAGCAGGACCAGTGAAACCATCGCCTGCGTGGCAGAAACGTGCGGGTTCCCGAACGAGGACATTTTCATCGAAACCTTCAAGCAAGCCGCCGGTGTCACTCCGGACGTGTGGCGCTCGCGCAATCGGCACTAGCCGACTTATGGTCGATCGGATCACCTGAACCCGCAATATCCTGACATTCAACATCTTCTAGTGCCGACGATCGTCGTCGACACCATTTTGCTTACAGGCGGCGGCTTCAATGATCCTGACAACCATGCGGATGCAAGACCAGGACGAATTCAGAACGAGCCTGCTTCGCTCCTTCCTTTACGCCTGGATGAAGCCAAGCAGGTCGCCATTCAGGACATCGGCATTGACGGTCAGCATGCCGTGCGAGAAGCCGGGATAGGTCTTCAGCGTGCCGTTCTTCAAGAGCTTGATAGCCTTATGCGCGGCATCTGCGATTGGCACGATCTGATCGTCCTCACCATGCAGAACCAATGTCGGTACACTGATCGCTTTCAGGTCTTCGGTCTGGTCGGTTTCCGAAAAAGCCTTGATACCGTCATAATGAGCCTTGGCGCCGCCCATCATACCCTGACGCCACCAATTCTGAACCACGCCCTCATAGACCGTCGCACCTTCGCGGTTGAAGCCGTAGAACGGGCCAGCGGGGACATCGCGGAAGAACTGCGCGCGGTTGGCGGCCAGTGCGGAACGGAAACCGTCGAAAACTTCGATCGGCAGGCCTTCCGGATTGGAAGCGGTCTTGAGCATTAAAGGCGGTACTGCGGAAACGAGGACAGCTTTGGCGACACGGCCGGCCGGCTCGCCGTGCTTGGCCACATAACGGGCAACCTCGCCACCCCCTGTCGAATGCCCAATATGAACGGCATTCTTCAGGTCGAGCGCTTCGACGACGGCAAAGGCGTCGGCGGCGTAATGGTCCATATCGTGACCGTCGGAAACCTGGGCGGATCGGCCATGGCCGCGGCGATCATGGGCGACGACGCGGTAGCCCTTCGCCAGGAAGAACAGCATCTGCGCATCCCAGTCGTCGGACGAAAGCGGCCAGCCGTGGTGAAACACGATCGGCTGAGCATCCTTCGGACCCCAGTCCTTGAAGAAGATTTCAGTGCCGTCGGTGGTTGTAACGAAGCCCATGGTTTTTTCTCCAGTTTGTGCCTGGGTGGCGGTTGAATCGGGTGCCGCGAAGGTTGGCCGGATCGGAAGCGCAATGCCGGCGGCGAGGGCAGCGCCGGCACCAAGTGCGTCACGGCGGCTGATTGGGAATGGTCGTTCAGTCATGGCGGTTCCTGCCAGTTGGATGAAGCGGCGTTGTGTTGTCTATGCAGGTATGATGGAGCGATAGATCATCTCCATCAATTGCAAGAAAAATGTCTATTTCATTGCGGCAACTGCAATAATGAAAGCCCGGAGGATACCCGGGTTCAGATCGCCATTCCAGGCTTGTTGATGGACAGCAGATGTCGCACGAGAGGTTTTCCCGGACCGCTATGAAAAGCGAGGACTTTGCTCTGCAGGTCGGCATCCGCATTCGAGACGCGCTTGTGCTGCCGCAGATGTTCCGCCCAGGATTCGACCATGAACCACTCGGTGATCTTTTCAGGATCGGCGGAGTCTTCGGTCACGCCCCAGCCATAGGCGCCGTCTCGACGACGTTCCGAGGACATGTTGTCGAGAGCATGCAGGAACTTGGCGCGGTTGTGCTTCTCGACGTGGTAGTCGATCAGGATGAGCACGGGCCCGCGGTCGTTTGTGACCGGCTGGGCAACGAGAGGCTCCGGCCAATGGTTGGACGCCACCAGATCGGCCTCGCCGGACGGAAGCTTGATCCGGTGCATCATGAAGCCGGCGACGAGCAGTCCGGTGGCTCCGATCAACAGCGTGCGAGGCACGCCGGCCGCTTCGCCGACGGCACCCCATCCAAGACTGCCGGCCGTCATCGCACCGTTGAACACCGTCAGATAGACGGCAAGACCACGGCCCCGTACCCAATTCGGCAGGACGGCCTGCGCCGCACCGTTCAGGGTGGTAAGGGCGGTAATCCAGGCAGCACCAAGGAAGAGAAGGACAATGACTGCCAGCCATTGCGGCGGAGCGAGTGAGAGTGCGGCCATGACGAGGGCCGTCACCACTGCCGAACCCAGAAGAAGGCCGTCGGAATCGAAGCGCTGACGCAAACGCGGCATCATCAGAGCCCCGCCGATGGCGCCTGCACCGACCGAACCGAGCAGAAGTCCGTAGAAGCTTGCATCCCCGCCTAGAAGCTGGCGCGCGATCAGCGGAAGAAGCGCCCAGACCGCGCTGGCGAAGGCGAAGAAAATCGCCGCCCGCAGAAGCACGACGTGAAGCGGCTTGCTGGCCCGGGTGTAGCGCAGACCGGCGCGGAACGCGCCGAAGAAGTTCTCGGACAACGCGTCATCGGCGTTTTTGGCACGCGGCCACCAGACGAGCGCTGCTATGACCAGGATGTAACTTGCAACGTCAGCGCCGTAGGTCACGGCAGCTCCGAACGCGGCGAGCAGCACGCCGCCGGCAGCGGGGCCGATCGAGCGCGCGATGTTGATCCCAAGCGAGTTCAGGGCAACCGCGCTCTTCACGTCCTCGCGCGGGACCAGTTCAGGCACGATGGCCTGCCATGTCGGCCCCATCAGGGCGGCTCCGATACCGCCGAGAAAGGTCAATCCGATCAAAGCGCTTACCGAAAGCATCCCCATGTAGGACAGTACCATCAGCAATATGCTGACGCTGGTGAGCAGGAGCTGGATGGCGATCAGGAACTTGCGTCGGTCGAGGATGTCCGAGAGCACGCCCGCCGGGATCGCCAGAAGGAAGATCGGCAGGGTGCCGGCTGCCTGTACCATGGCGACGGCCGCGGGTGCTGCCGAGAGATCGGTCATCAGCCAGGAACTGGCCACGTCGCGCATGAAACTGCCGGTGTTGCCTAGGACCGTCGCCGCCCAGAGTACAGCGAAGACAGGCTGGCGCAGCGGCGCGAAACTGCCGCCTGAAGATTTTGCGGCGCTCATTTGCCCGCTCCCTTGGTAAGGTCAGTGATGGCGACAATGAAGAAGGCGCCGACAAGACCAAGATGCTCAAAAAAGGCGTTGGTCGCCATCATCCGTTCCATGCCGGAGGGCATCTCCCAGAACCGGACGGCGACGAAGGTCGCAAGAAGCGTGAAGACGGCGAGCGCGAGTGCGCCAAGCCATCGCAGAAAGCCGGACAGGATCATTGCCGAGGCTGCCAGTTCGAACGCGATGACGGCAACCGCGAAGAAGGTTGCCGGATGAAGACCGAAATGCTCCATTTCACCAATCGCACCGTGGAAATCGAAGAGCTTGGTGAGCGGCCCCTGGATATAGGCCGCGCACAGGGCAAGCAGCGCCACGAAAGTGAGTACGGGGGAGGCCGCGAGCGAAGCGAGGCCGTTGTGCCGTTGGGGTCCGGAAATCATGATCATGTCCTCACACGGCCCAGCATGCGCAACCGAGCGCGCCGAAAAAGCCCTTGAGATCGGCGATCGGCAGCTTCGATGTCCAGGCTCCGGCGTGGTCGTGGCCGTGGACGTTACAGGAACTGGCGCAGCCGCAAGTCGAGATCGCGGTCCGGCGAAGAGAATTCAGACCTGCGCCCTGCGGTTCACCCCATGCTGCGTAGCCGCCGAACGTGCGAACGGGAGACCAGTCCGGCATGGCAGGCGGTACGTCGTTCTCGTCGAGTGCTGAGAAGTCGCCCGCACCATAGACGATCTTGCCGCCGACCATGGTCAAGTGCGAGGACAGGAACGAGATCTTGTCCTCGGCGCAGGTGAAGAAGTCCTTGTCCGGCACGACGAGGTCGGCGAACTGGCCTTTTTTGATCTGACCCTTCTTGCCTTCCTCGTTGGAGAACCAGGTGACCTTCTCCGTCCACATCCGCAGAGCCGTCTCGCGGTCGAGGCAGTTGGCGCGCGGGTAGAGCTGCATGCCGCCAACTGTCTTTCCGGTCACCATCCAGGCAAGAGAAACCCATGGATTGTAGGAGGCGACACGTGTCGCATCAGTCCCTGCCGATACGTTGACGCCCTTCTCAAGCATGCGCTTGATCGGGGGCGTCGCTTCAGCGACACCATGACCGTAGCGCTCGACAAAATATTCGCCCTGATAGGCCATGCGGTGCTGTGTCGCGATGCCGCCGCCGAGCGCCGCGATCCGATCGATCGAACGATCCGAGATCGTCTCGGCGTGGTCGAAGAACCAGTTGAGACCTTCGAGCGGAATGTCCTTGTTGACCTTCTCGAAGACGTCGAGCGAACGCGAGATGGTCTCGTCATAGGTTGCATGCATGCGCCAGGGCCAGCGGTTTTCGGCAAGCACCCGAACCACTTCTTCAAGCTCGCCTTCCATCTCCGAAGCCATCTCGGGCCTTGGCTGGCGGAAGTCTTCGAAATCGGCGGCGGAGAACACCAGCATCTCGCCAGCACCGTTGTGCCGGAAGTAATCGTTTCCCTGCTTGTATTTGACCGACTGCGTCCAGTTGAGGAAATCCTGCTTCTCTTCCTTCGGCTTCTGCGTGAACAGATTGTAGGCGAGGCGAACGGTGAGCTGGTCTTCGTCCGACAGCTTCTGGATGACAGCGTAATCAACCGGGTAGTTCTGGAAGCCGCCGCCCGCATCGATGACGCCGGTGATACCCAACCGGTTGAGTTCCCGCATGAAATGGCGTGTGGAATTCACCTGGTATTCGAAGGGGAGCTTTGGCCCCTTGGAGAGAGTCGAATAGAGAATGCCCGCATTCGGCTTTGCGAGCAGAATGCCGGTCGGATTGCCCTTGGCGTCGCGCGTGATCTCGCCGCCCGGCGGGTTTGGAGTATCCTTCGTGTAGCCTACGGCGCGCAGAGCAGCACCGTTGAGCAACGCGCGGTCGTAGAGATGCAACAGGAAGACCGGTGTGTCGGGCGCGACGGCGTTAATCTCGTCGATCGTCGGCAGGCGCTTCTCGGCGAACTGGTGCTCGGTGAATCCACCGACGACCCGCACCCATTGTGGGGCGGGCGTCATGGCCACCTGCCGCTTCAGCATGTCCATTGCATCGGCGAGCGACCGGACGCCGTCCCAGCGGAGTTCCATGTTGAAGTTCAGACCGCCGCGCACGACGTGGGTGTGGTTGTCGATCAGGCCAGGCATCACGCGCTTGCCTTTGAGGTCGACGATCTTTGTATCCGGTCCGGCGAGCGCCATGACGTCGCTGTCCGTACCCACGTCCAGGAATAGACCGTCCTTGACGGCGATCGCGGTGGCGTTCGGATTTGCGCGATCAAGCGTTGTGATCAGCCCGTTGTGAAGAACGATGTCTGCGTGCATGGAAGCGGCTCCGGTCTTGATGGGATCGGCGGCGTTGGCCGGTGAAAACCGAGTTGAAAAGGCGAGGCTCGATGCTGCGCCCAGGAATGTGCGGCGCGTCGTCATCAGCTTTTCCCCGATTTCGGATCTGCGTGGGGGGAGGTCACCTCCATCACGTGCAGCCCGCCTTTCGGGAGATGACCGAACACGTGCGGTTTTACCTGATGAAGCCAGGACAGGGCGGCAGGCTCGCGAGCCCAGATGCTTTTTGCCAACGGCACGAGCTGCTCACCAACAAGGATCCCAAGGAGACCGATGAGAGCGACGACCGGCGGAGCAGGCGAACGGACGTTAAGCAGGCTGTAAATCACGCCCACCAGCAGGCCGGCACTGAGGGACAGGAGATAGATTTTCATCGAGAATAACCTTCGCTTGGGGGAAGCAATTCACTCCGGCAGATGGCGACCTGCCGGAGTGATGACGGTTTTACTTCGCGGGGTTCGGGCCGATCCGTTTGCCATGGCTGACCCGCTCTGAACCGCCGTGGACGTGGGTGACGGCGTAGTCGATACCCATGCCGTAGGCGCCGGAATGCTGCTTCACCAGCGACGTGACCGCGTCATAGGTTTCCTTACGGGCCCAGTCGCGCTGCCACTCCAGCAGGACCTGTTGCCAGGTGACCGGAACGACACCCGCCTGCACCATGCGGTCCATCGCATATTTGTGCGCATCGACGGACGTGCCGCCGGAAGCATCCGCAACCATGTAGATTTCGTAGTCGGTGTCATTCATGCAGGAGAGCGCGAATGTCGTGTTGCAAACCTCCGTCCACAGGCCAGCAACGACGACCTTCTTGCGGCCATCAACAGCATTCTTGGCAAGCGCGTCGCGGACATTCTGGTCGTCCCAGGAATTCATCGATGTGCGCTCGAGAATATCATTGTCGGGGAAGACGGCGAGCAGTTCCGGAAAGGTGTTGCCCGAGAAGCTATCGGTCTCGACGGTAGTGATGGTGGTCGGGACGTTGAAGATCCTGGCGGCCTTGGCAAGACCGACGACGTTATTCTTCAAGACCTGGCGGTCGATCGACTGAACGCCGAAGGCCATCTGCGGCTGCTGGTCGATGAAGATGATCTGGCTGTTTTGCGGGGTGAGGACCTGAAGTTTGCTGGACATCTCGTGTCTTCCTTTGATTGGGTTGAAGGTAGTTAATGGCGCGGGGAAGGCGGCACGTCTTGAAAGTTATGCCGCCGTATTGTTGGAAAGCGACGTCAGGCCGCCAGTGGTGTCAGCCCGGCCTCGATCTGGTCACGATAAGCCTCGTACCGTGCTGGCAGTTTCAAAACCTCGCCGAGATGTGCCATGTCTTCGTCGCGGTCGAAACCGGGTTCGTTCGTGGCGATCTCGAACAGCACGCCGCCTGGGGTGCGGAAGTAGATCGCCCAGAAGTAATCACGGTCGATAACCGGGGTCACCTGGTATCCCGTATCCATAAGGGCCTTGCGAACTTCGAGCTGCTTTGCGCGGTTCTCGACAGCAAAAGCGATGTGATGCACCGAACCTGCGCCCTGCCTTGCAAAGGGCGTTTTCGGAAGGACCTCAAGGTCTATAATATCGGCACCATTGCCGCCTGGGATGATGAAGCGGGTGACGTCACCAACAGTCTCTGCGCGCTGGTAGCCCATGAAACCGAGCAGTTCGGACGTGGCGGCTGTGTCATGCAGGCGCAACTTGGCACCGGAAAAGCCGCGAATACCGACGCTTTCATCCATGCCTGAACCGTTCCAGGCCTTGCGGCTATCGTCTTCCGCCTCGACAAGGGCGAACCCTTCGCCGTCAGGACCTTTGAACAGGAGTCGCTCAGCACCGAAGGCGGTGTCGGCATGCAGGTTGCTGGCTCCCTTTGCTGACAGCCGATTCTGCCAGAAGGAGAGCGAGCCCTTGGGGACTGCGAACTGCGTTTCGCTGACTTCGCCGACGCCGGGGCGGCCGCGCATCACGTCGGGAAAAGGGAAGTAGGTCATGACGGAGCCGGGGGTGCCGGCCTCATCACCGTAGTAGAGGTGGTAGACGTTGGGGTCGTCGAAATTCACGGTCTTCTTCACGCGGCGCAGGCCAAGCGTGTCCGTGAAGAATGCGTTGTTCTGGCGGGCATCCGACGCCATTGACGTGATGTGATGCAGTCCTTTGATATCCTTGATCATGATGTTCGCCTTCCGCCGTTGCTTTCGTTTGTCTTGTGTGATGGGAAACCTACGCCTGTTGATCAGCGGCCGGAATTGCAATAATAATTGCCAATGAATTGCGCAGGATGAAATAATAGATGAACGACTACAAGCTGCTTCGAACCTTTCTGCTGGCCGCCGAGAAGCGGAATTTCGCGCAGGTCGCCCGCGAGCTCGACATGACTCCAGCAGCCGTCACGCGGGCGATCGCTGCCTTGGAAGAAGACCTTGGTGTGCAACTCTTTGTGCGGACGACCCGTCAGGTGTCGCTGACGACCGATGGCGCGATCTTCGCCGCTCAGATTCAGCCGGCGGTGCAGGCGCTCGACAACGCGCGCAAGGATGTGATGAATACCCACAAAGCGGATCATGGCCGCCTGCGGATCAGCGCGCCGACCTGGTTCGGTCAGCAGATCCTGCCACCCATCCTCTCCGCATTCAAGGAACGCTACCCGAAGATCAGCTTCGAAATCTCACTGGCGGATGGGCTCGTGAACATCATTGATGACGACTATGATCTGGCGATCCGCATCTCCGCAGCACCATCGGACAAGTTCACGATCTGGCGCAAGATCAGCGTCGTTCGCCGTATTCTCGTCGCCGCGCCTGGCAGCAGGTTTTCCGACATGAAGCACCCGAATGAACTCATGCCTGGCGACTGCCTGGCCTACAGCGGCGACAGCAAACGGGAGACCTGGACGTTGTCGGACGGCAATAGCAGCGCTACCATATCTGCGGGCCGCGCATTCAGCGCCAATAGTGGGGAGGTACTAGCGAGCATGGCTTCCGATGGTACGGGAGTGGCCATGCTGCCGACGTTCCATGTTGCCGAGCATCTGCGTACCGGACGGCTCGTTCACGTTCTGCAGAACTGGTCGCCGCCAGCTTTGTGGCTGACGCTCTATTATCCGCCCTATCAAGCGCTGCCTCCGCGGATCGCATCGTTCTCGAAATTCTTTGAACAGCAGGTCCCGGCGTTCATGACGGCGATCGAATAATGCGCAGCGAAATTCCACAGTTCGCCGCTGCAGTTCCCTTCAAGGCCAGAGATTCGACGTCCCTCCAAAGGTGCTCCGTAAACCCGGAGATGCTCGTCGTTACGTCGGAAACCGAGGAATCAACTGAAGAACGGTCAGGGATGGAAGACGGCAAGCTGCGCCACACGACCTTCAAGGAGCTGCATGGGATCGTCGACATGGCGACGATCTGTCGGCTGGAGTTCCCCAATATGCTTTGCATTCTTTGAGGAAAAGCGCACATTGTAGGTCGTCGTTTCGCCTAAGGGTGATTGGCCATGTCCCTACATGAAGACGTTATCAGTGACGCGTCGATCGCGATGATGCGGCGCGTGCTCAGCAAGGAGTGTGCCCGACGAAGGATCAATCCTGACAGCATCAAGGGAGAGGATCTTGCACACGTCATCATGCATGCATTTCGTTCCGGGATGACCGAGGAATGTGAGCTGACTGTCCTGGTGCGCAATCTGGTTGACTAATCCAACAACGGACAAAAATGGAGTTCAACGCCTGTACCGGTTCGCTCTATGCTTGAAGGCGGAGCAGCCGTTGGTCTTGACTCTGGTCAACTTGAGAACATAAGAAGAACAGTCACGGCGATGCGGCCGCCAAACTTAAAATCTGTCGAGAAACCCGCTGGCTTTGCCCAGGGGTAGGGAGAAGCCGTGCCTGTGATCAGCGCCACCGCCCAAGATGCTCAAGACTCAGAGCCAACCAATGAGATCGACGCGGCGCTGGCGTTCCACAATGCCGACGTCCGTGCCACGATCGGCACGCTGCTCAAAGATTGCCGTCATTTGCGCGAGCAACTTGCCCTTACCCAGGTTGCCATGAGCATCGGCTTTACCCGTGGCTGGATACCAAGTTATGACTGGCAAGCAACCGAGTAAACACCATGCACGAGATACCGCCAACGGAAGCGATCCGCCGGACGGTCGGCATTCATTTCAACCTTTTGAGCCGGCAGAGCCGGCGCGACTATGCGGGTTTTGCTGTCGGCAAGCGGCGCAAGCTCGAAATCGTCCCGTTTATCGCGCGGGAGATGGCGGCGAGGATCTTGCAGCAGGTCGTCCTCGAAGACGACGGCAAAGCCGTGGAACCGATCACAGTCGCAAAGCGGATTGAGACTGTGCTTCTTGCCTTCCCCGAAGCCGAAGCATTCCACATCGCCAGCGACAATACCTACGAGGCCGAAGCCGCCCGCAACGGATGGGAAGAAACGATGCGGCAGGCGGCGTGCCGCGTCGAACGGTGCTACAAGGCGGTGATCGACCTAAACCGCGTCCAATCGGCATAAGTGGGAGAGAGCCATGTGCGGTCGTGTCTACATCAAAAGCACGCTGAAAGGCCTGATGCGCACCTTTTCCTTCGCCCGCAGCGAGGGCGTCGAGGGTCTCGCCAACCAGTTCCCGCGATACAACGGCGCGCCCACGCAAACCTACCCGATCATCATCAGGGACGTAATTCGCGATCCCGACCTGTTCGGTCCGGTGTTTGTCTCGGCGCGATGGGGTCTGATCCCGCGGTGGGCGAAAGACGCGAAGGGTGGTGGCAGGCCCCCACCGATCAATGTTCGATGCGAAACCATCTCGACGAACGGCCTTTTCAAGGCGGCCTATCGTTCACGCCGCTGCCTGGTGCCAATCGACGGCTTCTTCGAGTGGAAGGACATCTATGGGACCGGCAAGAACAAGCAGCCCTATGCGATCGCCCTGAAGTCGGGCGCACCATTTGCGCTGGCCGGCATCTGGGAGTACTGGCGCGACCCGCAGACAGGCGAAGACATTCGATCCTTTGCTATCATCACCTGCGAACCCAATGAGATGATGGCGGCTATCCATGATCGGATGCCGGTGCTGTTGCAGCCGGAAGACTATGAGTGCTGGATTTCGAGTGCCGAGGATCCGCACGATCTGCTGAAGCCCTTCCCCGCCGGCCAGATGGCTATGTGGAAAATCGGCAGAAACGTAGGCTCGCCCAAAAACGACAGTCCCGACATTATCAAAGAGATCGATCCGGAAGAGCCCGAGCTGCTTTAGGAGTGGGGAAATGAGCGACGACAGAACCGCCACCCTGTCTGCCGCACTCGTGCATTTCGTGCACTGGTGTGACCATCCGGGCTGCACGAAGTGGGGACAGTTCGGCAGAGAGCGCGGATCGAGCCATAGCAGAGCGTCTTGACAGCTTCTCCAGACTGAGCCTTAAGCTCGGTTGATACCGATGTCCTGCGATCGGTTCACAAAGTCCTCTAGCTGCGGACTGGCTCATCGTGGCCGTGCCAATAGGCGACGACCAGCTGTTCGCTTTTGGTGAAGGCCAGCTCGGTACGCAGATGGGCGCGAATTTTTTTTGCTAGTGTGGCTTCGCACCCGACCCAGGCAAACCGTGACTCTCCCAAAGGGGGAAAAACGGCGCTCTCCAAAGCATCTAGCAGGCTGTGCGGGCAGGCGTCTGAGCTGTTCTCCCGATAAAGCCACTCGATTGCGATGCCCGGCGGGACCGCAAGCGCCTGCCACTCCCTTTCGCTGGCGACTTCGATAGTGGCAATTCCCTGCGCCGTCGCTGGCAGGCATTCGAGGATGCGGGCAATGGCGGGCAGGGCGGTCTCGTCCCCGGCGAGAAAATACCAGTTGGCCTTGGGGACACCCCCGCCGCTCGGCCCAGCCACGCCGACCAGGTCGCCGCGCCGCGCCTGCCGCGCCCAGTTCGCGCCGGGGCCACTCGAACCATGCAGAAAGAAATCGACCTCGATGGTGCCGCGCGCCCCGTCGACGGAACGCACCGTATACCGCCTCCAGACCGGGGCGTCCTGCAAGGCTTCCGAACCGGAAAAATCGCACTGGCGGCGACACTGCGCGTTAACCGCGCCGAGATTGATCAATAGCTGCAGGTGAAGCGCGCTCAGCGTATCGAAACGATTGAGGCCGTCACCCTTGAAGGTGATACGGCGCATCCGTGGCGTTATTTCCCTGACTGCGACGACTGCAAGTGTGCCGAAGCTTGGAGGGAAGCGAAGATTGCGGCTCTCCTCATTCCATTCGATACGCGGCGCCAGATGCCCCGCCAGCTCCGATAATTCTGCCTGCAGCCACATTTTGACGAAGTAAAACGCTTCAAGATCCGCGGCTGCGGCCTGAACCATGACATGACGGCCGTCCTGGCTGAGCGATCCTACAACGTCCGGCAAGATCACGGTAAAAACGCCATCGTCTTCGTGGACGTCCATGCCGTGCTCGCGCATGTGATCGCAAAGGCGGTGAAGACAGTTTTCCGGATCGGGAATCTCCACGCGTGCCCGCAAGGCATAGGGCAGCGCTCGATTGGCCGAAAGCTCAAGCGGGCTCATCGCCCTACCTCTCTGGCGGGGTCCACCCGAGGATGCCATAGCCGCTCGGAAAAGAAGCGCTGGCGGGAAATCGAGACAATCGCGGCCCGCTTGCTTGGAAAATCGACGGTTTTGATGTGGGAAAAACCAGATCGCTGAAGGTTGCGCAACTGACGATAATGATCGGCCTGCGGCTCCTGGAAGATGCGCTCGGTGCGAGCGTCATCGAGGAACATCAGATGGAGCAGCGACGGCAGCCAGGCCGTGAACCACCGGCGCCCGCGAAAAGCGTCCTCTCCAACAATCACGTGACAACCGCGGTCGTAGTCACCGGCATCGCAGAAAGTGCCTACCAGATCCTCCTTCGCCCAATAGATCTCGAAATAGGAAAAGGCCTTTCCGTCGAACCGGCCGATGAGCGGGATGATGTGCGGATCGGTGAGCATGCCCTCCAGATAACGCCGGTGACGGGCTTCGTCCCCGGCTTCACGCCAGAATTCATTGACCCGTGGATCGTTCATCCAGCGATGGATATCAGGCAGGTCGTCGAGCGTGGCAGCATCGAAGGCAAGTGTTCCTCCGAGCCAGGGAACGAAGCGGCCATAAAGCCGCCCAGCCGGCTTTGGCGGCCTTGCGGGATGCGCGGTCCTGCCGTCATGAACATCATGGCGTGGATAGGCCGGCGAGGGCGAGTGCATCCATAATTCCGGTATCTGCCAGACCATATCGGCACTCACGGTTGGTTTTGAGGCTACGGTCCTTCCCGGGACAGCGAGGCCGCGTCGTAAAAGCACCGGCAGAAGGCCTGCCCATCCGTCGCCGGCCAGGGACACCGAGGCAAGATCGGAGTGGGTGGCAAAAAGATATTCGAAAGCAGAACAAACCAACCGGATTCCCTGTGGGCCAGATGGAGGCAGCATGGCAACCTCGAGGGTCGCCGCGGCCGTGCTCGACAACAGGAAGACCGCATGATCGGCTTTGCCGGACGAGACCGACAGAGCCGATCCGGTTTGCCTCACCTCGATCGCCCCTGCTTCGGAAAGCACGGCGGACCGATGGACAAGACCATCGCCCGCTGCGGTTTGATTCTCCATGATATTCACAGGCGAGCTCCACTGCCTTTGAAGCGACGCCTCACGTCAAAACACTTTCGTCAGCGAGACTGCGAATGTGCGCCCGCGTCCCTTGTAGTCGAACACCGTCTCATCAGCGAGCGCACCGTAAAGCGCCTTGGCGCGAGAACCCCAGACGGTCGTATACTCCGTGTCGAAAACGTTATGGATGCCGAAGTTTAAAGTCGTGTCCTTATTTTCGAACGCGTAGCCTCCCGTCAGGTCGAACAATGTGTAGCCATCGATCTTGAACGCATCGGCATCGGTCAGTTCGAACACGTGCTGGCCCGAGAATTTCAGGTTGAGAGCCTCGCCTGTCCAGCCTACATAACCACCGAGCTTGGATACGCTGGCGCTGCCGACCGAGTCCTTTTCCCAACCGCCATCGCCCTTCACCTCGGTTTTCACCCATTGGCCCAAGACGCCAACATCGAACCCGTGGTCGAGTTTCACGCCGGCCTTTCCTTCGATGCCGTAGACACGCCGGTCCTGATCTAACACCTCCACCGCGAGCGTCGAGCGGTTGAGGTTGATGGAGCGATCGGAGAGCGAATAATAGGCTGCCGTCTCGAAATTGTAGGTGCCGTCATCCAGCCGGTAGCCAATTTCGAACGAATTGGTCTTGATGGCCTCCAGGGCCGAATCTGCGACGTTGACGCTATCGATCAGCGAATAATGACCGCCCGATAGCGAGTAGAGGCCGACGCCGTAATATCTGGCCGGATCGGGCAGTTCGAATCCCTGACTGAAGTTGGCGTAGACCTGCTGTGTATCGTTTAGCTGATAGATCGCACCTGCATTGAAAAGCGCCGCATCGTAATCCACTTCGCCGCCGGGAATGACATCGGCGGATGTTGCCGCCCCCTGAAGGATGGCAACCTGCTGAGCCGCGCCGACGAAATCAGATACCTTGGTATTGACGAACTGGTAACGCACGCCACCGCTCAGCGTCAGCTTGTCGGTGGCATCATAGGACGCCTCGACAAAGCCAGCGATGGTCGAGACGTCGATTGCTGGATAAAGGCCTGTCGTACCGATCGTCTCGAAATTCAGGCCGCCCGTGGTAGCCGCCAGAAGCATGTCGAAGACATTCTGATGCGACGAAAAGGAATCACGGTCGGCATCGATACCATAGGTGATCTTCAGATTATCGGTCGGCTCGGCAACCAGGGCGGCTTTTACGCCGTAGTAGTCGGTATCCTGCGAACTGCCAGCAAAGTAGCTGCCCGAGGGGAAGGGGCTGAACTGCAGGCGCTCGCTTCGAAAGGAACCCTGCAACAGCAGCTGTTGGCCGAAAACGTCGTCATCCGTGTACGTGGCGTTGAACATGGAGCGGCGGCTGCGCGGATTGAAGTCCGACTTATATCCGCTACGTGTCTCGAACAGGCTTGGATCGGCAAGCGCGGCAAAGAACGGGCCGTAATAGAGGCCGTAATCAGACTCTTGCTTGCTGTCGAAAAATTGCCCTGAGAGTTCGAGCCGGCGGCCGTTATCGATCTGGTAGCCGACAGACCCCATGATATCGATGCGGTCGTTGAAGGCTGTCGAGGTTTGCGTAATATCCGGGATGAGAACCGTGCCGGTGCCATCGTAAAAAGCACCGGCCTTGCTGCCTGCAACGGAAAAGCGTGCATCCCAGTTGTCGCTGTTATAGGTAACGGCCCCGGCTGCGTTGCGATCGAAGTCCTTGCTTCCGGAAAAACCGCTGCCCATGCCGCCAGTTACTTCGGCATGCATGCCAGGCTCGGCATTCTTGCCCTTCTTCGTGATGATGTTGATGATACCGCCGGTGGCGTTGCCGCCGTAGAGCGCGGTCGCACCCGAAAGAACCTCGACCCGTTCAATGTTGAAGGGATCGATGGAATCGAACTGCCGGCTGAGCGAGCGGGCGGAATTCATCGACACGCCGTCTATGAGGACGAGTGCTGTACGGCCGCGCAGGTTCTGGCCATAGGAGGTGCGGGCACCCACGCTTGCCGGATCGAAGCTCGGGATAGCTTCGCCGAGTATCTGCTGTAGCGTTTTTCCGGAACGCGCCTGCGACTGGATTTCCTGAGATTCAACGACGTAGATCGTTCGAGCAGTCTCCGAAATCTGCTGCGGCGACCGACCGCCGGTCACTACGATCGCGTCAAGAGTCGTCGCTGACTTGTCCTCGCTCGTGGTCACTGCGTCGGCCGCCTGATCCGTATCCTGCGCAGCCACGCCCGTGCCGGCCATTGCGGCCGCCACCGTTACCAGCCACATTCCACCACGAAATTTTCTGCCCATCACGACCCCTGTGCATCAAAAGAAAACCCGTCCCGCTTGATCCCCGCAGGCGAATTGGTAATACAAGACAATTTCAGTCATGTTTATGTGATCCGGTGTATCCCCGCTTGGATTGAGGTGAACCGGACTAGGACGGACGCGAACTTCGACAGGAAAGGCCGTGAACGGCATGGAAACCATTCGACCGCTGAAATTTGGCACTCTTTCGCTCGCGGACAACGAAAGCAGGATCGTCTGCCGCAGCATTCTTCTGGATATGCTCGGCGATGCGAAGATCATCGTCGAAAACGGTGATCTGACCGGCGTGACGGGTCTTTTCTGGAAATATGTGTCGCTGTCGCTTGCGACGCTCTATTTTCCGAAGGTCTCACTTCGCCTGACCACCAACGGCCTTACGGACGCGGGTATCGTCATCGTCCGCGCAATGGACGGGCCGCTGTTGGTTCACCACGGTCGGCGCAAGATAGATGTCGCGCGCTCGGACGTCATCTTTCTACCTGCCGACGCGCCTTCGGAAATCACTCTGCCGGTGGGTGGGCGCTTCGACTGCGCGCATCTTCCAGCTTACGCGCTTGCTTCCGTGCGCGAGCTTCTGGCACCGCTGGTGATGCGGCCGCTTGCGGCCGACGGCCTGCCGCTGCAATTGCTGACCAGCTACGCCGGCTACCTTTTGCGGCAGGAATATCAGAGCGAACAGGATGCAGGCATGATGGTCGCACACTTCTACGACCTGCTGCCGGTTCTCGCCCAGCATGCCGGCAGCACCGGGGCTCCGCAAGCCTCGCAGAATCGCATCGTCTCCATCAAGGCGTATATCGAGCGGCAGCTCGCCGACGGGTCGTTCTCGCTCACGGATGTCGCGGACAATGAAGGCATCACCCCGCGTGCGATCCAGAAATTTTTCAGCCGGGAGGGAACGACGTTTTCCCGATATGTGCTTGGACGGCGGCTCTCGCTCGCCAAGGGCTTGGTACTGGCGGAGGGACCATCCATGCCGATCAGCCAGATCGCCTACAATGTAGGCTTTAACGACCTCTCTTATTTCAATCGCACCTTTAGAAGCCGCTACGGAGTGCGGCCTTCTGATTTGCGCCGGCTCGCTACTGCTGGAACCGGCTGATTACATCGGCGCGGAATGCGCACAAATTTGTAAAGCCGCCCGAAAGAACAGGGGCGACTTTTCTCACAAAGCCGATAACGTGTTCGGCGCAAAAGCTTCATCAGGCAGCGTCGCTGTGCCTTTCGAAAGCCACCAGCGGATTGTCTACCATGCCCTGGAAATCCGGCACTGGCCGCTCGTCGTCGTCGGCGTAGCCGTGGGTGAACAGGCGAACGCGGTTCAGGCAAAGGCGTGGATACTCGTCGCCGAACAGGTCGAATGTCGAAAAGCGTGATGCCATATCCGGGAAGCGCTTCTGGTAGCGCAGGACACTTTCTCGCGCGAGTGCCCAGAAGGCGCTTTCGGAAACGCCGGATCGCTGATCGAGCAGCACGGACATATAGCGGAAGACGCAGATGAACAGTGTGGTCTGGATGAAATGAATGAGGAAATCGGCCGGCAGGCAAAGCAGAACGGACCGGACCTCTTCCGGCAGGCTGGCGCTCTCGGGAAATTCCTCGTCGCACAAGATGACGTCGTCAATGAAATCGCGAAGGGCGAGTCGTTCGGGACGCCCATCCTTGACGATAAGCGTCGCATTTTGGCCGTGGGCCGAGAAGGCAAGGCCATGTTTTGCCAGAAGGTGGAAAACGGGCGGGATGACGATATCAAAAAACAGAGCCAGCCATTCGGGCACCGATATGCCCGCCTTTTCGGCCAGCGCCTGCGCGACCGGCTTGCCGTCGGTTCCCGCATGCAGGAGAGCCGCGAGCGGAACGCCGGATTCACCCGGCTTCAGATGCCCGGCAAGGCTGTCGCGCCAAAGGCAACCCAGCATCTCGTTCAACTGGTAGGGCGCGCCGTCGATCGTCGAGAATTGCGGATGGACGTAGTGCATGCCGGCACGTTCGCCCAAAAGGACCAGGCGGCATTCGCCGGACAGGAACCGGTCCCTGCCAAGCAATTCATCGAGCCACGTCGTCAGCGGGGCGGCCGTCAACGCTCTTTTCCCGGGGATGCCGCGGTAGACGGCCGTATTCAGAATGGTCATGCACAGCTTCAGCGTCGATTTTTCCGGATGGGATATGTTCGACAGGGTGCGCACGGACTGCTGCGGCAGATATTGATCGTCGCCGTAACCGAGCAGGACGATATGGCCCGCTGCAATGTCGGCCGCGAAGTGCGACACGATCATGTGGTCCCATTGCCACGGGTGCACCGGCATCATGTGATGCGTGGCGGCGGAGCCTCCGTGGTCTGCAAGGGTGGCTCGGAACGCCTCCAGGCGGGCTTCGCCGACTGCGTCGCGCACCAGGCCCTCATTGGTCAGGTCTTGTTCGGCAATGAAGGATGCGCGGTCCTTGCTGACGGCAAGCCACAGCACCTCAGTCGGCGTCTGGTTCTCAGGGGTATAGGCAAGATAGTCGGAATAGCCGAGGCCGATGCGTCCTTTGCTGACCGTCACCCACGGATGACCGGTGGTTTCGCCCTCCAGCCGAATGTCGTCTTGGCCGGCGAGCTCTGCGCCGGTTTTGGTCGCCCGGGCTGCGATATGCGCGTCTGAAACCAATGTATTGCCGAGCTCCTTGATGAAATGTGCGATCGTCATCGGCTTGACGCCGAGTTCGGGCAAAACCTCGGCACAGAATGCAAGCGGATCATGGAGCGGCGTATCGATACCTTCCTTGGTCATCACGATCCCGTCCGGATCGACGGAGAGATTGTCGAAGACATAGCGCTTTGCCTTGAACCGATAGGCGGTACCGCCGATATCGATGCGGTAGTGGCTCGGCTTTTCCTTTTGAACGTCGAAGATGCGCTCATAGGCGAACTCCTCGATGATCTTGCCGAGAAGGCGCCGGGAAACTTGTTGCCACAGTTCTCTGGAAAAGGCGCCGGCAAAGACGGGATTATGACGCATGGGCATAGAAATCTCCTGAAATCGTGGAAGAATCGGATTGGCTAGGCAGGCCAAAATGCTGGAACGATGCCGGCGCGCTGACGCGGTAACGCTCCCTGCCGAGTAGCTGGTTGACGATGACGGCATTGCGGAAGGCGCCGAGACCGAGATCGGGTGCACCAACGCCGTGGTGGAAAGTTTCCGCGTTCTGGACGAAGATGTTGGCCTTGCCGCCGTCGCTTCGGCGTGCGCGAAAATCCTCGCCGACGATCAGGTCGCCTCTCTCGCAGGTGTCGAGAACGCGGCCCTTAAGCTTGCCGAGCCATTCGGGCCAGGCATGGCGATAGCCGGTCGCGGCAACGATCGCATCGGTTTCGACAAGCGCCTTGTCGTCGAGATGGCTATGGCCAATGCAGAGACGGAAGGAGCCATGCGGTCCCGCGCTCTCCAACGTCTCGACCGCACAGTTCGAGTAGAGGGAAAGGCCCGGATCGCGTCCGCCGACGGAACGCTCGTAAAGAAGATCGAAGATCTCGCCGATGGTCGAGAAGCTAATACCCTTGTAGAGGAGGCCCTGGTTGGCCACGATCTCGCGGCGCCTGGACGGCGCGATCTGGTGGAAATGGTGCATGTAGTCGGGGGTGAAATATTCGAGCCCGAGCTTGGAATATTCCATCGGGAAGAAGCCTGGCGAGCGGGTGATCCACTGGATGGAGGAGCCGGCGGCGACCATCTCGGGCGTGAGGTCGTTGTAGAGCGCGAGTACGCATTCGGCAGCGCTTTGACCGGAGCCGACAATTGTTATGCGACGGCATTTCGAAAGTTCGCTGCGACGCTTGCGGAATTCGCTGGAATGCAAAAGAGAGCCTGCCGTCCGGTAACGGGCCCATTGCGGCAGAAAGGGTGCCGTTCCAATACCGATTGCAAGATTGCGGCTGCGATATTGCTGCCTCGCCGCCGAAGCCAGCCGACTTTCGACCAGGAATTCGTCGGACGCCGTATCGTGGGTCACGTCGATCACATCCTCGCCGAACCGGCAATTCGGAAGTTGCTCCGATGCCCAGCGGCAGTAGTCGTCATATTCCTGCCGGGGGATCATGAAGTGTTCATAGAAATAGAATTTGTAGAGTCGGTCGTGGGTGGCAAGATAGTTCAGAAAGCTCAAGGGATGCGTCGGGTCCGCCATGGTAACGAGGTCCGCCATGAACGGCACCTGCAGGGTCGTGCCGGGCAGAAGAAGACCTTCATGCCAGCGGAACGCCGGCTTGCGCTCGAGAAAAACGCTGGTGAGATTGCCGTGGGAGGAGAGGAGGGCGGCAAGACCGAGATTGAACGGTCCGACGCCGATACCCGCCAGATCGAGATTGATCATGACTATAATCCGAATTGTTGGCTGAAACGGTCGCGATGGCAAAACATCAGTTTTGCGCGCTTGTCTGGAAGGTCGATTTCGCCCTGTTCCTCGAAGGCGCAGACCGGCGCATAGCGCAACAGACGCCGCGCCGCGACGCTTGGCTCACCAACGACTTTTCGGGTCGCGGCATCATCGAGAAAAAGGAAGCGGGTGAAGGCCCGGATTATCGCGGGCGCCGTGCCGTGACCGAAGAACGACGGCTCTCCGACCAGCATATGCCAGCCTCGGTCCTTGTCCTCTGCCGGGTAATAGCGCCCGAGAATATCATCCTTTGCCCAATAGGCTTCCCAATAGCTCATAGGGATACCGTCGATCAGGCCGATATAGGGGTCCTGGTGCGGATCGGTGAGATTCGTGTCGATATAGGCAGCGATCTCCTCGATCGGCTTGGCCATCTTCCATTGCGGTACTACATGTGCCTGGTTCATCCAGTGCCACAGAAGCTCCAGATCGCGCTCCTTCTCCAGAAGTCGGAAGCTGACCGTACGGCCGATATCCCGATCGTAGCGCGAATAGGCAAAGGCCGCGTCGGGCTTGCTCGGATCAAGCATCGGCCAAGGCCTCTTCTGACTGCAGCATGGGATTGTCGATTTCGAGATAGATCGACTGCGTTTCGAGCGGGCCGACGAGCTCGTCCATCCGAGCAAGACGGGTTTTCAGGTTGGCTTTGCAATGCAGCACCGGCGCCAACATCTTGCGCACGAGCCCGGAATTTGCACCTTCAAGAGCTTCGAGCCGCAGCAGTTCGAGGCGCAATGTGGCGATCAGCACAGTCTCTTTGACAAGCCCCTCGCGCCCGAGCGCTCCGATCATGCCGAGTACCGAATTGATGAACGCGTAGTAGAGCAGCCGCTCATCCACCGGCTCCTCGCCGAAGACGGATTCGCTCGCTTCACCGAGGCCAGGCAGGGCTTCGGCCAATGTCTTGTGAGCGTCCTCATGATGGAAGAAGCCCTGATTGTCACGATACAGGACGCCGATCGGGTAGCCGTCCTTGAGCTCGATCAGCATGTTCTGTTGATGCGCCTCCATGGCGATGCCATGGCGTAGATAAAGGCCGAAGACCGGGCGAACGAAGACCCTTAGGAACCGTTCGAACCAGTCCGTCGCAACGGCATCGAGCACACGGTTTTCAATCTTGGCCCGCTTGCGAATCAAGGCGCCGAGGCGGCTGCCGCGTTGCGGCAGGTGCTCACACAGCGCAGCAAGAAGCGAGACGTTGCGATCGGCATCGTCTCCCGTGAACGGGTTTTCCCGCATCGAGACGGAAAGACCGTCGATCACCTTTTCAGCCACTTTGACACCGATATAGGCTGGGTCAGGCACGAGAGTCAGGCCGGGATAGCTGCGCGAAAAATCCTGCCACAGCCGATGACGGCGAAAACGATACATGTCGTCGCCGCGCAACAATTCGCGCGCGAGGTTGACGCGCACCGAATTGGTGATACCGACACCAAGCGAGACCTTTAGCATGAAGGGGGCGTCGGGCCGGTAAAGCGTACGCACCGACGATGTCGGGAACCAGAGCTTTCCCGCCTCACCGCAATCAAGGACACGGCCTTCTGCGACGAGGCTGGCGACAGCGGGATCCTTGAGCATATGATTGGCCTGCCAAGGATGGACCGGCAGCAACACGAAATCACCGCCAGGTAGACGCGCTTTCAACTCGTGGAGATCGCTGCCAATTACGCTCGTAAGCCAGCTTTCGGCGGACGGCGACCCTTCGGAATGGCCGGTATGAACCAGGCTCCTCTCGACAGCGAACCAGCGGAGCGGAAACCCGACGGCGAACTCGGGCGAATAACGGCGCGACTCTGCCTCCGTCATTCCCTCGCGGCTTTTCGGGCAGGGGTGGATGCCGTGGCCCGCGACAAGGCCCTGCTCCGCTGCGATGAAAGAGACTTCGTCACCGGTCAATCCGGCGAGATCGGCTTTACGTGCGTCAAGTGCGGCTTCCACGAGTAGGCGGCTTGACCGGGCACGTGTCAAAAGATCGTCGCGGCCTTCCTTTGCCGCGGCCGATGGCTCGAGCCGCTCGAGGACCGTGGTGACAGCATCCGCAGGGCTGATGGCTTCTTGGGTGTCTCCGCTGCTCAGCATGACCGGCTCGCCGAAAAGGTGGTGCCCGGTTTCAGAGCGGTAGAGTGCCGGTAGAACAAGGCTTCCGCCGCCGCCCGGAAAAGTGAGCGTGAAGCGCAGGTGTCCCGGCGTTTCAGACCAGCCGACGCGTTCGGGATATTCGCGCGCAACGCAATTAAGAAGCGAGCGCAGGGCAAGGATTCCGGCATTATGGACGTGCATGATGTGTCTCCAGGTCGCAGGCCGTCTCGCCAATCGCATCGAGGACGCGGTGGACGACATCCGGCGTTGAACGCGGGTTCAGAAGTGTAAGTTTGAAGTGGACGCGACCGTCGAGAACGGTCGTCGCGAGGGCTGCGATACCGGCGTGGAACAGGGCTGACCGTATTCTAAGTGTGATCGCATCCGAGCGTTCTGGCCCGTCGGGCGAAACGTAGCGGAACAAAACCGTCGACAGCGACGGCTGCCGCGCCAACCGCAGATATGCCCGCGTCTCGATAGCCTTGGCCGCGGCCAAGGTGTTCTCCAGCGTCTTGCTGATCAGGGCATCCAGGCCGTCGCGACCGATCGCTCGCATGGTCACGAGCACTTTCAGCGCATCGCTCCTGCGCGTCGTCTGGAAAGAGCGCTCGACCAGGTTCGGCGCATCGGCAAAGACGGCATCCTCTGGATTGAGGTAATCGGCCTTCGTCGCCAAAGGTGAGAAGTCCGACTGATCGCGAACGAGAAGAGCGCCGCAACTGATGGGCTGGAACAGCATCTTATGAAAGTCGAGCGCAATCGAATCGGCGCGATCGAGCCCCACGAGACGGTAGCGGTAGTCGGAAAACAGAAGACCGCCTCCATAGGCTGCATCGACATGCATCCAGACATTCTGCGCTGAGGCGGTATCGGCGATCGGCTGCAGCGGATCGATTGCGCCGAGATCGGTCGTTCCGGCTGTCGCGACTACCGCGACCGGCAGGCGGCCTTGCCTTACGGCCTGCCGCAGGCTGGCCTCCAGCGCCGGAACCGACAAACGGCCGTCGGCATCGGTTGGGATCGTGATGACCGCGTCTTTGGCAAAGCCGAGAATGGCAGCGCTCTTGCGGATGCTGAAGTGCGATTGCTCCGATGTGAAGATCACGCCCGCTGTTCTTGCGTCGTCACCGCAACGCGCGGCTGCCAGGTGGAGCGCCGTCATGTTCGACTGGCTGCCGCCACTGGTGAAATTGCCGCTTGCCGTCGTCGGCATGCCCACAAATTCCGTCAGCCAGCCCAGAACCCGTTCCTCGACCATGGTGGCGAAGGGCGACTGATCCCAGGAATCGAGCGACTGATTGGTAGCGGAGATCAGAACCTCGGCCGCCAGTGCCGGCACTGCCACCGGGCAATGAAGATGGGCCATCGCCGCCGGATCGCCGACGGCAAGGGCGTGATCGATCGCTGGCCTGCCGATGTCGGCGAGCGCCGCAACCACGCCTGTTCCGATTTTTGGGCAGGGGTCGAGGTCATCCAGCATGCTCCTCAATCCTTGTACGCTTGCGCCCGAATAGGGGCCGTGCCCGGCCGCGCCCCCGGCGACCAGGTCGACCGCCTTGATCATCGCCTCGCGAAAAGCCCGGCGTGAGGCGGCGTTGCTGCCAAGGATTTGATCGACGTGGTCTTGTTCGGGCGCGGGCGTCGCCTTGATCGCTGCTAAATTCATGCTCATGCTGCCTTGCGTCCGAGGCGGCCGAACGCGGCGGCGAGGATGCCGGTGGCCTGATCGATCTCTTCGTCGGAAATGACGAGCGGCGGCAGGAAACGAAGTACGCTGCCGTAGCGGCCGCCGGTTTCGAGAATGAGGCCGGCACGGAAAACATCGTCCTGGATCATGCGGGCAATCGCGGAGCCGTGCGGCGGATGGCCAAGCACATCGGGCCTGCCTTCAGGATCGACGATTTCGACGCCGAGCATCAGCCCCTCGCCACGAACTTCGCCGATATAGGACGTCGTGGCCGCAATACGCTCCAGGTTGGCGCGCAGCCTGCGCCCGGCAATTGCGGCCCGCTCTACCAGGCCGTCACGACGGATGATTTCAAACGTTTTCGATCCCGCTGCCATGGCCAGCTGATTGCCGCGGAAGGTGCCTGCATGGGCCCCGGGCTTCCAAAGATCGAGCCCCTCCTGATAGATCACGACGGCAAGCGGCAGTCCGCCGCCGATTGCCTTGGAAAGCACGATGATATCCGGAACGATGCCGGCCTTCTGAAAGGCGTAGAAGCTGCCCGTCCGGCCGACGCCGCTCTGGACCTCGTCGAGGATCATGGGTATGCCGAGATCGCGCGTGACACGGCGAATTGCCCGCAGCCATTCGGCTGGTGCCGGGATGACGCCGCCTTCCCCTTGAACCGCCTCGAGAATGACGGCCGCCGGAAGATTTATGCCTCCTTCGGGATCACGCAGCGCCCGCTCGAAATAGTCCGCCGCCAGCGTCGCCGTTTCTTCGCCGCCACGGCCGAAGGGGCAACGATAGGCATAGGGGTAGGGAAAGAAATGCACGCCGGGAACCAGTTGGCCAACAGCAGCCTTCGGCCCCAGCGCGCCCATCAGCGAGAGCGATCCCTGCGACATGCCGTGATAGGCGCCGCGGAACGACACGATGTCGGTCCGGCCGGTCGCGGTTTTGGCGAGCTTGATGGCAGCCTCGATGGCGTCCGTGCCGCTCGGCGAGCAAAACTGGATCCTTGCCTCTTCCCGCAGCCCGGCGGGCAGTGTTTCGAAGATATCGGCGACGAACCGGTCTTTCACCGGCGTCGTCAGATCGAGTGTATGCAGCGGCAGGCCCGAGCTTAGCACCTCCTGCAGCGTCTCGATCACCTCGGGGTGATTGTGGCCGAGCGCCAGCGTTCCGGCGCCCGCAAGGCAATCGAGATAAATTCTGCCCTCGACGTCCGTGATGGTGCAGCCGGAAGCCGATTTCAACGCAATGGGAAAGCGCCGCGGATAGCTGCGGGCGTTCGATTCACGCCGCGCCTGGCGATCGAGATAGAAGTCATTGTTCGAGAGTGCGGAAGCATCCATAAGATCAACTCCGTTGAGATTTTCCGGGAAAGTCTGTTGGCTTGCTCAGGTGTTGGCCGTTGCGAGTGGTTTCGCCTTGATCGTCTGCAGCATCCAGACGGACAATCCGATGCCGAGGACGGAGATGACCGTTGCAAGCGAAAAGAGCGTCTCGTAGCCAAACCTGTCGGCAAGCAAGCCTGCGATTGAGGCACCGATCAGATAGATGACCAGTTCCGCGCAGGCCAGGATCGTGAAATCCGTTCCCGGCTGATCGTCGGATGAGTACGCCATGAAGAAGGAATAGATCGCCACCAGTTCCATGTAGCGGATGAACGTCTGGAAGGCGGAAGCCGACATTGCCACGGCGATCCCCGGCCATATCCCCAGAGCATTCAAGGTGAAGGCGAGGAAGCAGACGCTGCGCAGCCCGCCCAGAAGGATAAGCGTTGCCGTCAATCCCGCCTTGCGGATGATCAGGGCGGCGACGGCGGCGCCGAGAAGCCCGGCCGTGGCAGCTGCCCCGCCGGAAAGATAGCCGATCCAGTCGGTCGGCACCTTGCTATCGACGAGATAGGGTCCTTCCATGCCTCGCACCAGACCTTCGCTCGCCCGGTAGGTCAGGGCAAAAGCAAGAACCATCCACGCATTCGGCCGCCGGAAGAAACCAAGAAGGCTCGGCGGCTTTCGCGCGGCCCCATTTTGTGAGGTCTCCGGCTTGTCCTTCATCCAGATCGTCGCAAGGAGGGGAAGGAGCGACAGGGTGGCAACCAGTAGGATCGTCGGCCGCCAGCCGATCTTGTGGAAAAGGACCAGCGCCACCGTGCCGCCGATGATGACGCCAAGCGCAACTGCGCCTGCCTGCACCGCATTGCCGACTGGGCGCGACTTGCGCGTCAAATGTCGCACCGCATAGCCGTCGGTCGCTATGTCCTGCACCGAAGAGAGGAGAGTGATGATCAGACCGATTGCAAAGAGCCAACCGGCCTGATGAGGCTCGACCAGTGCCATGGAGGCAATGCCTGTGCTGACGAGAAGCTGGGTCGGCACCACCCAGCCACGGCGGTGACCGAGGCTCGGCAAGGGTGCATAACGATCAATCAGCGGAGCTACCGCGAATTTCATGACCAGCGGCAGCATCAGGAGCGAGAACAGTCCGATCGCCGTGCGTGATGCGCCGCTCTCCCGCATCAACGGCGGGAGGGCAACAAGCAGAAGGTAGCTCGGAATACCCTGCGCGAGATAAAGCCCGCCCAGAACAGCATTGAGCCGTCCGGCATCGGGCGAGGCGGAACCTTCAGCCACCGCAGGAGACGCCTGTACAATTGTCATGGAAGACACCGACCTTGTCGAGGTTGCAAGAACCCTGATTGCCCCTGCGGGGTCACGCCGAACGGCGCGCCTAAACAGGAGTATTTTTATCATGTTTAAGGATACTTCCGGGGGATTGCTTGGATTTGCACGAACCTGAGTAAGACAATTGCGAACAAGGGAACCGCCACGTCACACCAGTCACACAGAAACGCCTATCGTGTTGTCGTGCATCAGAGACGAAATGTTCGCCGGGGATCGGGCGACTATCTCAGAATAGGCCGGTATCGAGGGTTGCGAGAGCGATCCTCTCGTCGAGCCTCATACGACCATTTTGTTCGACGTGGAGAAAGGAGTTCCGGCCCTCCGAATTGACACGGTGAATTATCTGACTTAAGTCAGATAAAATGACCTATGATCCTGTCATTCGTGTCCGTCGCTTCAACCGTGCCGTCACCACTGAAGTCGGCGCTCTCGACACATCTTTCCTCGGACGCGGTCGTTCTCTGGGCGCAGCGCGTGTGCTCAATTCGATCGGCCAAGGGCAATCGGATGTTGCGGTGATCCGCGATTACCTCGGTCTCGACTCTGGTCTCATGAGCCGTCTGCTGCGCAGCCTGGAAGAAGAGGGTCTCATCGAGACCTTACCTAATCCTCAGGACGCGCGTCGCCGCGTTGCCAAGTTGACTGAAACCGGCCGTTCCGAGTTTCACGCTTACGAAGCGCTTTCCAATACGCGGGCGAAAACATTTCTGGCGCGGCATTCCAAGCCGGAAGAGCTTCTGCGCGCCATGGATATCATTGCGACTTCGCTTAGACGCGACCATATCGTACTTGAGGAGAAAGACCCTCGACACAAGGACGCGAGGTATTGCCTCAGCGAATATTACGGCGAGCTTGCACGCCGCTTCGAGAAGGGTTTCGAAGTATCGCTTTCGCGCGATCCGAACGCAAGGGACATGATCCGTCCGCGTGGTGCGTTCCTGGTGGCCATATCAGATGGCCTGCCGATAGGCTGTGTCGGGTTGAAGGGCAGTGGCGGCGAGGCCGCGGAGATCAAGAGGCTCTGGGTCGCGCCGTCAGCGCGTGGCCTTGGGCTCGCAAAAAGGCTTATGACGGCCGCCGAGCTCGCCGCCCGTGAGCTATCCATCAAGCTCCTCCGTCTGGATACGAACAGTGCGCTGCCCGAAGCGCAGCAGCTTTATCTCAGAACCGGGTGGAATGAGATCGAACGCTTCAATGACGATCCATATGCTGACACGTTTTTCGAAAAGCGTCTTTAAGCGAGCAGGCAATTTTGCCCCGGGTCAACCTCAGCTGGACCGGCCTTTTAGAGCTCTTGACCTTTGGCGAATCTAAGTTCGTGTTTTGCGCGTAACTCATCGACCGAATACGGCTGGCTGGATGCCATCGCGACACCAGCGTCCTGAACCCTTGAAACGCCAGAGTTCCGGGCCTTAGTTCGTCATCCTGCTCCGGCTCGCATCTCAATCGCGCGGCGCGTAGCCCTGACCGCCGTCGATTCTTGCCGGGCGCCCGTCGAGGAAAAGCTCGCCGATACGCGGTGCCGTGCGGGCGATGACCTTGCCGCGCCGAATGACCGCCAGCCGGTTCGGTTTCAGCCGTAGCGCTTCCAGTGGGTCCTGCGCCTGGAGGATGACGAGATCTGCGTTGCAGCCGATTTCCAGGCCATAGCCTTCCAGGCCCATCGTCTTTGCCGAGTTCACCGTCAGCGCATCGAAGATCTTCTTCTTGTCCTCGATGCCGGCCATCTGCGCGACGTGGATCGCCATGTGGCCGACCTCCAGCATGTCCCCTGATCCCATCGAGTACCAGGGATCCATGACGCAATCGTGCCCGAAGGAAACATTGAGCCCGGCCTCCATCAGTTCGCGCACGCGGGTCATGCCGCGGCGCTTCGGATAGGTATCGTGCCGGCCCTGCAGCATGATGTTGATCAGGGGATTGGGGATGACGTTGATCCGCGCCTCTGCCATCAGCGGGATCAGCTTGGAGACATAATAATTGTCCATAGAATGCATCGACGTCAGATGCGAACCGGCGACGCGTCCCTGAAGACCGAAGCGGACCGTTTGGGCGGCAAGCGTCTCGATATGGCGCGACTGCGGATCGTCGGTCTCGTCGCAGTGCATATCCACTGGCAGGCCGCGATCAGCGGCAATGCGGCAGAGCGCCTCAACCGAGGCCGCGCCTTCGGCCATGGTCCGCTCGAAGTGGGGAATGCCGCCGACGATATCGACGCCCATGTCCAGTGCTCGGTTGAGCGAGTCGATGCCATCGGGCGCGCGATAATAGCCATCCTGCGGGAAAGCAACCAGCTGCAGATCGATATAAGGTGCGACCTTTTCGCGGACCTCGATCATCGCCTCGACGGTCACCAGTTTTGGATCGCTGGTGTCGACATGACTGCGGATGAACAGCAGGCCCTGCGTCACCGCAAGGTCGCAATAGCGCAGTGCGCGGTCGACCAGTTCTTGCCTTGTCACGATCGGGCGGAGTTCGCCCCAGAGCGCGATGCCCTCAAGCAGGGTGCCGGACATGTTCATGCGCGGAAGGCCAAGGGACAGGGTGGCGTCCATATGAAAATGCGGATCGACGAAGGGCGGGCTGACGAGCCGTCCGGTGGCACCGATTTCCTCTGCAGCCTGTGCTTCGATCGTCCTCTCGATAGCGACGATCTTGCCGCCGGTGACGCCGATATCGATGCCCGTCTGGCCATCAGGAAGGTTTGCGTCACGTATGATCAAGTCGAACATGTAAACCTCGTTGAGTGAAACTCTTATCGCTCGCCACGGCGATAGGGTTGCATGAGCGCCTGCGGAACGCGGGCGCGGCGGGC
>UCOA01000084.1 GCA_900474095.1 Hyphomicrobiales bacterium
CCCCGCCGCGACCGGCGGGACCATTGGTGGTGATGACGTTGACCGGCGCGCAGACCCGCGCCATTGCATCACGGAATTCGGTCTTGGAGGCTGATTGGTGCACATCGGCCTCCTATTCTGCGGCTGACTTGAGGGCGGCCTGCGTGCCGAGCGGCGGCAGCCAGGTGTTGCCAGTCCAGCCATTCTCGTCATAGTCGCTCATGCAGGTGTCGACCAGCGCTTCCATCTCGCGCAACCGGCCGCCACGCTCAGCGCCCTTGAGCACCTGAAGGCGAACTTCTTCCGGTGCCCCGGCATAGTTCAATTCGTAGAGCGCGTGGCGCCCGCCAAACTCGGTGCCGGTCGCATCCCAGAGCAGCTTCATGATCTTGATGCGCTCGATATGACCCATGTCGTTGGAGCCGCGCACATACTGCCCGAGATAGCGGTTGATCTCCGGATTGTCGAAATCCTTCGCCGAGGACGGCAGATAGATGAGACCAGAGGCGACGACCTTGCGCACTGTCTCGATAACGCGCGGATAGGCCTCAGACATGAAGGTCCGGTAGGCAAGGGCTGCCTCAAGATTGGGCAGCACAGCACCATTTGCCCAGGGAATCGGATTGTAGGCCATGGCGTTGGAGAAGCTCCAGAACATGTGCCGTAAGGCGATGACTTCGCCAAGCGCCGCCTGATTGCCGCGGAAAGCGTCTCCGCCAGTTGCGCGCAGCGCCTTGGCAAGCAGGCCGGCGAGGAAGTCGAGCTTGACGGCAAAACGGGTGCAGCCCTGGAAGCAATAGCCGTGCATGAAACCGGACGCCGGATGGAACGACAGGATCTTCAGCGCATCACGCAGGACCAGAACATCTTCCCAAGGGATGAAGACATTGTCGAGCACCAGAATGGCGTCGTTCTCGTCGAAGCGCGAAGAAAGCGGATAGTCGAACGGCGTGCCGACGCGGTTGGCGGTTTCCTCGTAGGACACTCGGCAAAACATCTTGATGCCCGGCGCGTTCATCGGCACGATGAACATCACCGACAGCGACGGATCTTCAGTAACCGTGGCTGAGCTCTGGGCCAGGAAATTATAGTGCGTTAGTGCCGACGACGTTGCCACCACCTTGGCGCCGGAGACGTAGATCCCGGCATCAGTTTCCTTGGTGATGTGGACGAAAACGTCTTTCACCGCGTCCGCCGGCTTGTGGCGGTCGATCGGCGGATTGACGATCGCATGGTTCATGAACAGGGCGGCTTCCTGCGCGCGTTTGTGCCAGGCGAGCGCATTGTCCTTGAAGGGCCCGTACCAGTCAGCGTTGGCGCCGAGCGTGTTCATCAATGCCGCTTTGTAATCTGCGGTGCGCCCCATCCAGCCATAGGACATACGAGCCCAGTCCGCGATCGCGCCCTGCTGGGCGACGAGATCGTCCGACGATTTCGCCACGCGGAAATATTTGTGGGTGTAGCCGCCAGAGCCCGTGTCGGTGGGTGATGTCAGGCGCTCTCGAGACTTTTCAGCATGCAGCGCATCGTAGAGCCGCGCGAGCGAACGGGCGGAATTGCGCATCGAGGGATGCGTCGTCACGTCCTTGACACGCTCGCCGTTGATGTAGACCTCGCGCCCGTCGCGCAACGATGCGAGATATTCCTCGCCAGTGAACGGCCGCTTCGTGTCGGCCCGAAAATCTTCTGATCGCATATCGTCCTCCCTTGATGTGCTGTAAAATCTAATCCTTGCGCCGGACATCAACCATGGACAGAATAACCAAATCACTTGGACTTTTTCCGGAAGGCAGCATGGCAGGTACAATCCCGAGCTACTTCGTCTATGGTGAGCCCGATCGTCCCTTGGAGATCGGTTTTTTTCATGTTGAAACAGTTATGGCCAGAAGAAAGGTTCATCTCGGTCAAGTAAAGGCGCATAAGCATGAGAGCATGGCGCAGGTCACCTTCTGGACCGGTGGCCGCGGCTCCTATTTCATCGAAGATCAACGCTTGGACTTTTCGGCGCCAGCCGTCAGTTTCGTTCCAAGTGGCGTGGTACATGGGTTCAGCGTCGAGCCGCTTGGCTCCGATGCCATCGTCATGTCGATCGCCGATAGCCTCCTGCCTTCGATCGCCGGCCAGACGACCCTGGCGCTGGACCGGCCGGTGATGATCACAGGACAGGAAACCGTGTTGCTTTGGGAAAGGCTCGATCGAGTCATGCGGTTGATCGCGGAAGAATATGCGGACCTCACTGCCGGGTCCGAGAGGATCATTCCGTCTCTGGCAGCAGTGGCCTTAACGCAGATCGGGCGCCTCGCGTCGGATGCTCCGAGACTGGCGCAATCACCACAACAATTGCTCGCGTCGGGCTTGCGCCGTTTGGTCGAGAGGCATTTTCGCGAGAATTGGCCGATCGGGCATTATGTGACCGCTCTCAATACCACTCCGCACCTGCTCGCCAAAGCCAGCGAAGCCGCCTTTGGGCTGGGGGTAAAGGACATGATCGTCCAACGGCGCCTGCTTGAAGCCAAACGGCTGCTGCTCTTCACCGTCCGTTCGCTGGAAGACATCGCCTATGAGGTCGGCCTCAAGGACGCCGCTTATTTCTCTCGGTTTTTCCGTGCTCGAACTGGGGTGCCACCGAGCGAATGGCGCATGCAGCATTCGTCACCGAGGTGAGTATGAGTCTTTATTTAACATGTGAATCATTGACAAGCCTCCCGGTTTGCTACACTTTTCCCCGGCTGCCATCAGCGGCTATGGCCGTCGCGCGGGGAGGTCGCGCCGAATGGCTGTGTCGTGGACTAACGCTGTTGGGAGGCAGAGTTGGAACTCTTGAACAATCAGGCCCTGATGCAGGGCGCGTGGGCGACGGTTTCCTGCGAGCAATGGACGAGCGACCTGCAGTCTATCTGTGGGAGCTTCAACCCGAAAACAATGGAACGTGGCAATGCGGTGACGGGGGCTGCGCGGCGTATCGATGTCTGCGGCATGGAATTCGCGCATGTCTCCAACGATCTCGACCGGGTGCACCGCGATTGGGACGACATCCGCCGGGATGCAAATGAACATCTTTTCCTGATCATGCAGCTTGAGGGATCCTGCGGTCTGGAGCATGTCGGGCAACAGGCGATCCTTGATGTCGGCGACTGCATTCTCGTCGATTCGACCCGACCGACTACATTCCATTTCGGCGGGAACTTCAGCAATCACCTTTCGCTGCATCTGCCGCGCCAGCTGATGTATTCCGATGGCCAGATGGATTTCGAGATTGCGCGCAAGCTGGAAGCCTACGACCCGATGGCGATGATGCTGCGGGCTTTGGTGGCCAAGATCATGTCCACGGCGGAGGCCGACGGCACCTCCGCAAACTTGCGACACCTGATGTTCAATGCCACGCGGCAGGCTTTCGTCTCCCGGGGAGACGTCATCGCAAGCCTCAACGACAGCGCAGCGCGGCGGTTGCAGATGGTGGATATGCTGATCGACCGGCACCTGACGGAGAGCGATCTGTGCGCCAAGTGGCTCGCGACGCGGATCGGAGTATCGATTCGCACCCTGCAGCAGGACTTTCAGGGACTGGGTGTCACCTGCACAACGGTCATTCGCGACAAGCGGCTGCGGCTGGTGCGCGAAAAGATCGAGCATATCAAGGACCGGAAAGGTGCACGGACGATCGCGGAAGTAGCCTATTCCGCCGGTTTCAACGATATTTCCTATTTCAATCGCAGCTTCAAGGATCTGTTCGACTGCGCGCCGACCGATCTTCTGAAGCCCGCGCCTCCCACTGCGCAATGAGGTGCAGAGGGGCGGCCCTTGCATCGTAGCGTCGCGTTTCAGGTCAAGCCGCGGCGCGCTCCAGCCCAAGACGGCATTTTTTCACTACGTCATAGTCCTTCCACAGCTACGGGAGGAGCCAATCGTGAAGCAATACAGCCTGTTCATCGGCGGAGCGCACGTCGATACGACGGCGCATGCCGACGTTCGCAACCCATCGACCGGTGAGGTCGTCGGGTGGATGCCACTGGCAACGCTGTCGGATCTTGACCGTGCGGTGGCGGCAGCCGCTGCATCGTTCAAAGTATGGAGCCAAACGTCCGATGAGGAGCGCCAGGCTGCCTGCCGCGCCATCGCAGAGCGGATCACCGTCCACAGCGAAGAGCTCGCCCGCCTCCTGACGCTCGAGCAGGGAAAGCCCCTAGGTGGTCTTGGTTCGCGCTTCGAAATAGGCGGTGCGATCGCCTGGACCCGTCATACCGCCGAACTCAGCCTTCCTGTCGAAGTGCTGCAGGACAATGACGACGGCCGCGTCGAGATGCACCGCAAGCCTATCGGCGTCGTCGGCGCCATAACGCCCTGGAACTGGCCGGTGATGATCGCCTGCTGGCACATCATCCCGGCGATCCGCACCGGCAATACGGTCGTCATCAAGCCATCGCCGATGACGCCGCTGTCGACGATCCGGCTGGTCGAGATCATCAACGAGGTGCTGCCGCCGGGCGTGGTCAATGTCGTGACCGGCGAAAACAGCATCGGCGCGGCTCTGTCGGCTCATTCGGGTATCGCAAAGATGACCTTCACCGGCTCGACCGAGACGGGCAAGAAGATCATGGCATCGGCCGTCGCAACTTTGAAGCGGCTAACACTGGAACTCGGCGGCAATGATGCCGGCATCGTGCTTGCCGATGCCGATCCGGCGCAGATTGCCGAGGGCCTGTTCTGGGGGGCCTTCATCAACAATGGCCAGACCTGCGCGGCGCTCAAGCGCCTCTATGTTCATGACAGCATCTACGAGGCTGTCTGCAAGGCATTGGCCGACTACGCCGTTAAAATCCCTGTCGGTGACGGCCTTGATGAGACCAGCGCGCTGGGGCCTGTCCAGAACGAGATGCAGTTCAACAAGGTGCGTGAGCTGGTCGACGATGCGCGCGCCAAGGGCGGACGCGTTCTGACCGGTGGTGCACCGATGGATCGTCCGGGTTTTTTCTATCCGGTTACACTTGTCGCAGATGTAACCGATGGAATCCGGTTGGTCGACGAGGAACAGTTCGGCCCGGCGCTGCCGATCATTCGCTACAGCGATATCGATGAGGTGATCGCCCGCGCCAATGCCAATCCGGCCGGGCTCGGCGGTTCCGTCTGGTCGTCCGATCCGCAAAAGGCGCGCCACTATGCGCGCCAGCTCGAATGCGGTTCCGTCTGGATCAACAAGCACGGCGCCATCCAGCCGAACGCACCTTTCGGCGGCGTCAAGCAATCGGGCATAGGCGTCGAGTTCGGCGCAGAGGGCCTGAAAGAATTCACCACCATCCAGACCGTGCTGAGCTGAGCCATGACAATATACGACTACATCATCGTCGGTGGCGGATCATCGGGCTGCGTTCTGGCCAACCGCCTGTCGGAAGACCCGAAGAACGCCATTCTGCTGATCGAATCCGGCAAACGCGACACAGATCCGTGGATCCATATTCCAGCGACCTTCTTCAAGGTGCTGGGCAAGGGCGAGGCGGTTCATCCCTACGCTTCCGAGCCGGACAGCGGCCTGAACGGACGGCCGAGCATCGTGCCGCAGGGAAATGTTCTGGGCGGCGGCAGCTCGGTCAATGCGATGATCTATATTCGCGGCCATCGCAACGACTACGACACCTGGGCACAAACGGGCTGCACCGGCTGGTCTTACGACGAAGTGCTTCCCGCATTCCGGTCGCTTGAGAACAACGAGACGCTGGGTGGCACGTTCCATGGCCGCGCGGGGACATTGCATGTGTCCAATCCACGGCATCGTCATCCGCTGAGTGAGGCCTTCGTGAAGGCGGCGATCGAAGCCGGCATCCCCTTCAATCCGGATTTCAACGGTTCGGAGCAAGAGGGCGTCGGCTTCTACCAGACCACCACGCGCAATGGCCGCCGCTGGAGTTCGGCGCAGGCCTTTCTGCGCGAGGCGGAGAAGCGGTCGAATGTGACGGTGCTGACAGAGCGGCGCGTGGCCCGTATCCTGTTCCAAGGCAAGCGCGCTACCGGCGTCGAGCTTCTCGACGGAACGCGGTTCACCGCCACGAAGGAAGTCGCGCTGACGGCGGGTGCCATTGCGACACCAAGGATCCTGCAACTGTCGGGCATTGGCGATGCGGCACATCTTGGACAGCACGGGATCGGCGTAATCGCCGATCTACCGGGTGTCGGCGCCAATTATCAGGATCATCTGGAAGTTCCGGTTCAGGGGGAAACCCATGCGCCGATCTCCATGCTCGGCCATGACGGCGGTTGGCGTGCTGCCGCACACATGCTGCGCTATCTTACAACCCACCGCGGCCTGCTTTCGTCAAACGTGGTGGAATGCGGCGGGTTCGTGGATACGGCTGGCACCGGCCAGCCGGACGTGCAGTTCCACGTTCTGCCCGCGATGGTCGGCTTCGTCGACCGCGAACCGGAGCCCGGTCACGGGCTGAGCATCGGCCCTTGCTATCTGCGACCGCGTTCGCGCGGGACCGTCCGGCTGCGGTCGGCTGATCCGCGCGACACCGCATTATTCAACGCCAATCTGCTGTCGGATCCTGCCGATCTCGAAACGCTGGTGCGCGGTGTCGAAACCGCGATCCGCATTCTGGAAGCGCCGGCGCTGGCCAAGCTCGTCAAGCGCCGGGTGCTGCCGAAGCCTGGCGTGGAAAACGACCCGCAGGCGCTTCGGGATTATATCCGCCAGACCACCAAAACCGTGTTTCACCCAGCCGGCACCGCCAGGATGGGACGGCTTGACGATCGCACCAGCGTCGTTGGGCCGGATCTCAAGGTTCATGGCGTCGAGGGTCTGCGGGTCTGCGATGCGTCGGTGATGCCGACGCTGGTCTCGGGCAATACGAATGCGCCGGTCATGATGATCGCTGCCAAGGCGGCGGCGTTCATGACCGGACGGCAGATTTCGGCCTGACAGACATGGCCGGGACCGGTCGCCGGAGGAGGCGAACGATCCTGAAGGTGAAGCCGGGAAAACCAGCATATCAACACTGGAGGAGGAAACCATGAGACATTATCTTTCAGGTCTGGCCGCGGGGCTGGCCCTATTTCTGATATCGACATGCGGTGCCAATGCTGCTGCATCCTGCGGGACGGATGGCAGTGAGGCTGCCACCGGCGAACCGATCGTCATCGGCGCCATAACGGGCAAGACCGGGCCGGACGACTTCTCGAACTCGACCAAGGCAGCAAAGGCCTATTTCGATTGCCTCAACGCCAAGGGCGGCATTCACGGCCGGCCGGTCAAATATCTGATCGAGGACGATCAGTGGAACCCCGAAACTGCGGCCCAGCTCGCAGCCAAGCTCGTCAACGACGAGAAGGCGGTGCTGATGGTCGGCAATTCGAGCTTTGTCGAATGCGGCGCCAACGCCGATTTCTACAAGAAATCCGGTATCGTGGTGGTCGCGGGCGTCGGCGTTCCTCGTGAATGCTTCTTTGCCGAAAACTACGCAGCGACCAATGCCGGGCCGCGCGCTTCCATGCTGGGTGCCATGGGCTATGCTTTGGACCAGCTTAAGGCAAAGTCAGTTGTCTGCATCGGTCCGAATATCCCGAACGTCGGTACATGGTCCTGCGACGGCATTGCGTTGCTCGCCAAGGAGAAAGGCTTCGTGGCCGAAACCATCCTGATGGATCCCGGTACGGCCGACTCGACATCAACCATCCTGCAGGCGGCGGCTTCCAAGCCGGATGTCATTATCCTCGGGCTTCCTAAGGGCGTCACCATTCCGCTTCTGACGGCGGCCGAAGAACAGGGGCTCAACCAGACCGTTAAGTTCCTGAGCGCTGCATCGGCCTACGACTTGTCGGTACCCGGCACGATCGGCCCCGGCTGGGACGGGAATTTCTATGTGAACATGGAATTCAATGACCTCGAAGCCACGACGCCCGACAATCAAAACTGGCTTGCCGTCATGAACGAGTACGGCCAGACTTCCGATCCGCGCGATACCTTCGCACAGGCCGGATATCTTGCCGCACGCATCGCGGAAAAGGCTCTCATGTCGCTCGACCCCAAGGACGTCACCCGCGAAAGCACCAGTGCCGCCATCCGGCAGGTGAAGGGTTTCACCAGCGATATCTTCTGCGCTCCCTGGTATTTCGGCGACAGTCAGCCGCGCCACAATGCCAATTCCACGACACGCATGGCGGTCAGCGAAGGCGGCAAGTGGAAGGTGATCTCCGATTGCGCACCGTCGCCCGATCCGGAGCTGGCCGATATCCGTGCCTTCGAAAAGAGCATCGGGCTCGCGCCGTAGATCGAGACATCACGCACGCACGGTCCCGGTGGCTTGAGCCGCGGGACCTGCAATGCCCTTCTTCCTTTCGGGCGACAATTCGGGATACGTTCATGACCTACTTGCCATTTCTGATATCCGGCCTCGGGATCGGGGCGGTCTATGCCCTGTCCGGCGTCGGGCTCGTCGTCCTGTTCCGGGCGACCGGTGTGCTGAATTTCGCCTTTGGCGCCGTTGGCGCGCTGGGGGCTCACGTCGCCTGGCAGATGCTGGAATGGCGGCTCCCGCTGGCGATCGCTATCCTGGCAGCTGTCGTCGTCTCCGCGCTCGTCAGTTTCCTTTACGGACGCTTGCTTGCCCCTCTTTTGTCTCGTCGGGATACTGTCGTGCGAGCCGTCGGAACGCTGGCGCTGGCGCTCGTGCTCATCGCCGTTATGGGTGTCATTTGGGGGGAATTTCCCCGCCGCCTGCAATTTCCCACCGATCAGATGTTCCTCACAGTTTTCGGTGTTCGTCTCACCTATACGCGCATTCTCGCGCTGCTTCTGGCGGGGCTGATGGTCGGCGCGATCACGGCGCTCCTATCCCGCACGCGGCTCGGCCTCGATATGCGCGCGCTCGCCAATGATCGCGATCTGAGCGCTATCCTCGGGGTTCGTATCCGGCACACGGAAACGGCGGCCTGGGTCATCACCGGTGTCTTTGCAGGACTGGCCGGACTGCTGCTCGGCGATCTGGTTCGTCTCCAAGGCACGTTTCTGACGTTTCTCGTCATCCCCGCGATTGCGGCAGCGATCCTCGGGCAATTGCGCTCTCTTTGGATCACCGCTACCGGCGGGCTGGCCATCGGTATCGCCGAGGCGGTTCTGACCCCGATTGCCGCAATATCACCCTACCGCGCGGCGGCACCCTTTGTCATCGCGCTGATCGCCGTCGCAATTTTGGGGAGCACGGCGCAGGCCGGGTTGAAGGACCGATGACCATGGTGAGCCCGATGACTGCATCTTTTCCAGCGACCGCCGCTGCGCGTACCCTCAGCGGCCAGATCCTCGCTATTCCAATGACAGTGGCTATCTTCTCCGGTGCAATCGCGCTTTTCGCCAATTCCTTCTGGCTGTCTGCCGCCACCTCAGCGATAGCGCTCTCTCTTTCCGTTGCCGGTCTTGCCATTCTTTATGGCCAGTTGGGTCTCGTATCGCTCTGCCAATTTGCGCTGGTGGGCGTCGGGGGCTGGGTGACGCTCAGGGTCGGCCATGCCTTTCATCCGCCGTTTGAGGTCAGCCTGCTGGCGGGCGGCATCGTCGCGGCCGTGGTCGGCCTCGCGTTTGGCTTGCCTGCACTGCGGCTGCGCGGGCTCTATCTGGCTCTCGTCACGCTGATGCTCGCAGGCGCCTTCCAGATCATCATCAGCGCCTGGGGTTTTCCCGATGGCGGCAGCGGATTTCTCGGCCGTGCCGACGGCGCGGGCCGAGCGATGCTCTCCCGCCCGAGCATCGCGGGTGAGGCCATACCTTATTTTCTCTATGTCAATGTCTTTGCCGCACTTGGGTTGATGATCGCCCAATGGCACAAGCTCGCCAGACCCGGCCGCGCCTGGGCGCTGATCCGCAAAGGCGAAACAGTAGCGATCTCGGCCGGGGTGCCGGTGCTGGTCTACAAGGCCTGGGCCTTTGCGCTGAGCGGTTTTCTCGCGGGCATCGCCGGGGCGCTTCTGGCCGGTAATGTCGGTCAGCTCGACGGGCGTGCCTTCACCTCCTTCGAGAGCCTCAATCTTTTCGCGCTGGCCGTCGTCGGCGGTGTCTACAACTGGTATGGCGCGCTGATCGCCGGGCTGTTGCTACGGGCGATCCCTGCTTTGCTGACCGACCTGGGAATCGACGGTTATGTCACGATCGGCATTTTCGGCCTGGCGCTATTCCAGGCGCTGGCAACGGCGCCATCGGGGGTCGCCGGACAGATCTCCGGACTCTTAAACCGGCTGCGCGCCCACTTGGGCAAGAGTGGTGCGGAATGATCGCAATTGAAAATCTGATCGTTCAATTCGGCGGCGTCCGCCCCATCGACTGTTTGACGGCGCAACTTTCAGCGCCCGTATCCGGCCTCATCGGGCCGAACGGTGCCGGCAAGACGACGCTACTCAACGTGCTCTCCGGCTTCGTACGGCCCATCGAGGGCAAGGTTGCCGTGAAGGGACAAGCCTTGCTCGATCTGTCCCCGCTGCAGCGGGTTCGTGCCGGTTTGCGCCGATCGTTCCAGACGGAGCAGGTGGTGGAGGATCTGACAGTTGTGGGCAACCTGAAGGCCATCGCCGATCATGTCCTGCCAAACAACGAAAGAGCTGAGTCGGTCTCGGCGGCGCTGGATTTCGTTCGGCTCCGGGCTGTCGCGGCAACAATGGGCAGTTCTCTCAACTTGTTCCAGCGGCGGCTGGTGGAACTGGGGAAATGCGTCGTCGGTACCCCCAAACTCATTCTGCTGGACGAGCCCGCAGCCGGACTCAGCAATGAAGAGAGCGGCGTATTGCGAGAGTTGATCCTGCGCATTCCAGGCGAGTATGGAGCGCAGGTTCTCGTTATCGACCATGACGTGGACCTGATCCGAGCCATGTGTACCGAAACGCTGGTGCTGGACTATGGCAGGATGCTGGCGCTGGGGCCGACCGATGAGGTCCTGGCGAGCCCGGATGTCCGTCGCGCTTATCTGGGAGAGTTCTGACATGGCCGCCCCATCGATCATCATTTCCGATCTCATGGTCAATCGCGGTGGCAAGCGCGTCCTGCATGGGATCGGCTTTACCGTGCGTCCAGGCATGATCAGCACGCTGCTGGGCGCCAACGGCGCAGGCAAGTCCACTACAGTCATGACGCTTTCCGGCGCGCTACCACCGGAGAGCGGCACGGTCCGTCTCGGAGAGGTTTCGCTGAACGGTCTTTCGCCGGACCGGATCCGCCGCCATGGTGTGGCTCTGGTGCCAGAAGGGCATAGGGTACTGGGCGCGCTCACCGTCGAGGACAACCTGCTGGTGGCAGCGCTCGATCGCACGACGCAGGGACGGCGCGCTGGGCTCGAGCGCGTCTATGCAATCTTTCCCGAGCTTGCCGACCGGCGTCGCCAGTTTGCATCGGATCTGTCCGGCGGGCAGAAACAGATGGTGGCGATGGGACAGGCCTTTATCGCGCGTCCAGATTTCATGATCGTCGATGAGCTATCCCTCGGCCTTGCGCCTGCGGTCGTGAGACGGCTGGCCGAGGCGCTGACGCTCGCGGCGGCCGAGGGCATCGGCGTGCTGCTGATCGAGCAATTCGCCAACCTGGCATTGGGTCTTGCCACGCACGCCATGGTCCTCGAACGCGGGCGCCTCGTCTATGACGGCCCGTCGGCGACGTTGCGTGAGCAGCCGGAAATTCTGCACGGCGCCTATCTGGCGCAGTAGCACTGCAAATGCAAACCGGTTCAACCCGAATGGACGCAACCGGCGTCCGCACAGGAGATCTGCCATGGAAATTGCAGATAGTATTCCTTCGTTCGATCCGGCGGTCTGCCGCGGTGATGTGCCGCTTCGCGTCACCAGAATTGCGACGGGCAGTGATTTTCCCGTTGCGGCCGCGCAGCTTTTCGGGAACGTTCGGCTGGATTTTCCAGACAGACAGAATGACCGTCGCCGGCTTGCGTCATTACCCTTGGGCGATTGCCGACTGTCGCAGTTGCAGGCCGGCATTCACACGGTCCATGGTGACCGGGTCGCTGCCCGTTCGTTCGATCCCGATGCACTGAAGCTCATTATCCAATCGGATGGCCATTCCGTGCTTGAGCAGAACGGGACACGGAGCGTGATCAGGGACAACGCTTCGATTGTCTACGATCCGACACAGCCTTACCGGCTTGTGAACAAAACGCCGGTAAGGCTTTTGATGCTACAGCTGCCGCGAGAGCGCTTTACGCAAGTGGTGCTGCATCGGCTCAAGGCTCCGCTTCTCCTTCGCCAAAACGGACCCGCATCGATCCTGCTTGCGCTGATGCACTCCACAATGGCAGAGGCGGACGGTACCGGTCCTGCAACCCGTGCCACCGTGGGCTCTGCAATGATCGAGCTGGTGCGCGGGCTTGTCGAAGCTGGACTGGCATCGGAGCCGGAAACGCCCGTACCGTCGCTTGATCTGCTGCTGGAGCGCATCAAGAACTTCATCGCGCGCAATCTCTCCCGGCCGGATCTCTCCGTCGCCGTGATCGCACGGCGGATGGGATGCTCGCCACGTTATGTCTTCCGCGCCTTCGAACAGCAAGACGTAACGCCTGCCGGCTATCTCTGGGGGCTGCGGCTTGAAAAAGCGCGCGAGCAGTTGCAAAGCGGAGGCGAGAAGACGCGGTCGATTTCCGACATCGCCTTCTCCCTCGGGTTTTCGTCGACAGCGCATTTCTCACGGGCGTTTCGCGATCGCTACGCCATGACACCGCGCGATTGTCGCCGCCAGCCCTGAGTCTGGCGGCGATAGCAGCTTGCGCTATGCCATGGATTCTGCGACGCGCAGGGTGTCGGTGAACTGCTCGAAGCTGCGGATCTTGCCACCCGAAGCACCCCAGACGTGAACCACCCGTGCGGTGAAGGATTTCCCGGTGCCCTTGTGCGTACCGGTATAGGTGCCGATGCCGACGGCAGAGTCTCCCGCGTCCAGAAGGCGCTCCAGCTTGAAGGCATAGCCATCGAACGCGCCCCCTAGCACCTTGAAGACATTCTCGACGACAGCCTGGCCGCCGATATAGGTGCCTGCGCAAGGAAATCCGTCCATTTCCGTCCAGCGGCAGTCGTCGGCAATATCGGCGATCATGCCGGCGATGTCGTGCCGGTCATTGGCGTCGTAGTGAGATCTAGCCAGTTCGAAGGTGGTTCTCATCATAGCATTCCTCAGCGTTTTCACACCGGCTCCTGGCCGGGCAGATAATAAGTCATCGATGCCTTGCGGATGAAGGCGCCGGCGGGGCTGTTCTTGATGTGCCCGTCGCCAGTGATGCCGAGGAACTTTCCAGTCGAGCGCATATCCTTGAAATTGTAGAAGAAGGTCGAAGCGACCGCAATTTTGAACTCGCGGAAGGTGAAGACATACTGGTCGTCATCGAACTTATAGGTCGTCGTCAGGTCGACATCGCCGTGACCACGCTGCACACCCACCAGGCACTGCCAGGCATAGCATTGCGATGATAGGTATGTGTGCTCGTAGACGTGGTTGGGACTATAGGTAAAGTGCGCCCTGAGCCCGATCAGGTCCCGTGTTTCGGCTGGCGGCGATGTATCTTTCAAGGCCACACCAGTGGTGCCCGTGCGGAAAATCTGGGCGACCTGCGGTTCGCCGACGGACTGCTCCTTGTCCCGCACGATCGAGTAGATCGACAACGCCCGGCCTTTCGCCGTGTTGAGAACGATCGTCTCCGCCTCCTTGGCACGACCGGCGAAAATGATCTCGATAAAGAACGTGTTTTCTGCGACCTCGATGACCTCGGCGCTGTCTTCCGCCCGGTCATGGCCGTCCGACCAGCTCACCCTTCCTTTGCTGAAGGACAGCTCGAGCGCGCGGCCGTCATCAAAGGTGATCGTGTGGGACGAGCCTGACAGGGCGTCGGTTGCGGGCAGGCGATTGGTGTCGATGCCATAGGCGAACTGGTCGTAAGTTTTCCAGTCTTTTGGATTTTGCTGTGTCATTGGGATTTCCTCCTTTTGTGTGTTTATGGGGCGAAGGCAAGCGTCGGAAGATCGACCGTGCCGGCACCGCCGTCCACGGTAAGGACGGCACCGTTGATCATCGATGCTTCGCCGGATGCAAGAAAGCAGACGGCATTGGCGACGTCTTCCGCACTCGCCGGATGTCCGAGCGGAACGTCCTTCGTCACCAGCGCATAGGCTTCTTCGATACTGTTCAGGCCGTTTTTCGCCATGAGAAACTGCATCTGCTCGTCGGCCATGGCTGTTGTCACCCAGCCGGGGCAGACGGTGTTGGTACGCACGCCGAAGCGTCCATAGTCGCGGGCGAGCGATTTCGCCAATCCGATGCAGGCATGCTTGGTGGTGACATAGCCTGCCGCGTCCGGTCCGGCGAAGAGGCCGGCGATCGAGGCCAGAACGACGATGTTGCCGTTGCGTTCGATTAGGCGCGGCAGGCATTCGCGGGCGCTGACGAAAGCGGTGTTGAGATTGAGCCGGACGGAAAGATCCCAGGTCTCGTCCGACATGGAGACGGTCGGTCCGACGCCGTGCCCGCCGGCATTGGCAATCAGGATGTCTATACCGCCAAAACGCTCGGCGATGGCGGCAACAGTTATTTTCATGGCTGCGCCATCAGCGGCATCGGCCGAAAATACGCCGGCGCCGATTTCGTCGGCGACCGCCCGGAGAGGCTCGATACGTCGGCCGACAAGTGCGACATCACCGCCTTCCGCTCGGATGAGCCGGGCGACGGCCGCCCCAATCCCTGTTCCGCCGCCCGTGATCAGTGCGGTTTTTCCTGTAAAACGCATTGCTAATGTCCTCCCATGCCAGCCGACATCCTGCGTCAGGAAAGCGTTCCGGTCCTGTCCCAAAGCGAAATCCGTTTTGATCGAGAGTGCACTTTCTCCGAACGCGCGAAAGAGTGTCTTGTCCGTTTCCGCGGATGCTGGCTGTGCGACCAGCGAGCGCTTGATCATGGCAGAAAGTTAGCCGTGGTTTTAAGAGCAGCGACAACCTGCATGCTGAGCGTTTTCGTGACGCACTGATTGAAGTGGTGTTGCCGCCGTGCCGGCAGATCTTTTTACCCAGAACCTGTCCAAAAAGCCTGATGGAAATCCATCCCTTCAGACGGCGGCCTTCCAGCATGGACCCTTTCTGTCGAGCGGGTTGACCAAGTGGGTACCGCTTGGGCGGCGCCCCGCCTGCGACAAGCAGCCTTTTGCCGGCGAAGGCGCGCCTGGATCCGCAGCCTTTGCAAATTGACAGGGCAGATATTGTCCTGTATCACGGTACATAGTTTTGTATCATAAAACGTTGTGATTACCGATCGGAATACGGAAATGAGCAGGCTTCGGTGTCAAATTGGCAAGGTCGACTTAAAGAATCCGCTGATTGCGGCTCCCGGCGAGCATATGATCGATGCTTCCGGCGTCGAACGAGCTATCAGGGCCGGCGCCGGCGCCGTCGTCGTTAAATCGACCAACGAATCCGACGCGGCGCGCGACCAGCTCCAGCGTGCCGAATACATCGCTCTTGGTGCCGATTGGCGTCCCGTGCCCTGGAATGTCGCAGCACCCCGTGATGTCACCATCGCCAGCCGCTCCGGTCTCACGCCGCAATCCTTCGATGTGTGGCTCAAGCAGGCTGTTTCTCTGGACAAGCTGGCGCGCAGACACGATTGCGTGCTGGTTGCCAGCCTCATTCTGGCCGATCTCGACAAGGCGGTCGCGATGGCGCGCGCCATCGAAGAGGCGGGTTTACGCGTGCTCGAGTTCAACATCGGGACGCCCTATGCAAGCCAGGCTGCGAAAGGCGCGGTTTCGACGGAACTGCTACCTGAGCGCGTACAGGCAATCGTTGCTGCCATCCGCAAGGCCGTCTCCATTCCTCTGTGGATCAAGCTGACGGGGCAGAGCGAACGTGTTCCGGATCTGGCGCAGGCTGCTTTCGAGAATGGTGCCGATTCCGTCGTGATGGCCGGCCGCCTTCTGGGTTTCGTTCCGGATATCGAAACGCTTGACCCTTATCTTGGTACGAGCCTGGCGGTTGGCGGATACTGGAACCTGCCGCTCACCTGCCAATGGCTGGCG
>UCOA01000050.1 GCA_900474095.1 Hyphomicrobiales bacterium
GACATGGTTGCCGACGGTACGTCGGCTGCGGCCGCAGCACAGCTGGGATGATGTCGTGCGCATCCTCAATCGCAAAGGCCATGACTGGACAGTCGAACGGCTGCGGCGCGGCGTGCATCGCCTGGTTCGGGAACGCATGGCAGACGCGTCCTTGATAAAGCGATCGCCGAAGCGGCCGCCGGAGGACCGGCTGATGACGCTTGTCGCCGGCATCGCCATTGCCGATCCAGATCTGACGCTGCTCGAAATCGGCCAACAGTTGGAGCGGATGCACGAACGACCGCCACGTGGCGGACGAAAATGGCAAGCCTCTTCGGTCAAGGCGTTGCTGGATCGGGCCCGCCAGCTCGGACTCGTGACGCCCGGCCCGGTTTCTGGCTCATGAGGTCTTAGCGCCAGTTCACGACGAAGCGGCGGCAGGCCAGGCCACACGTGCAGAGGGGCGCGTTAGTGCCATAGCGGCCTCGCCTCCAGGACCTTAGTCCATTCCGTGTGGCCAAAGGTCTTACCGGCGCCGACATTTGTCGATTCCCATAGACGCCATCGCAAAATTCCCGCACAGCGCCCCTGGTTTCGGGGCTGTTTGGAAACAGCCTCGGACCCTAGCGGCCGGGATGCGCGGAAACGTTCCGGTCGCTCGATCGTTGCGAACCAGTCGATCGTGTCCGTGCACATGGTGTAGCTCGGCCGTAGCTTCGCCGCTCCCGGTGAAGTACGGCGAGAAGCAAGAAGCGCTCAGGCCGCCGGTGACGTTACCGTTAGCTTGACGCCCAGGGCGCCAAGCACCTTGTGAACGGTATCGAAACGGAGCTTTGATCCTGACCGGAGGGCTTTATAGAGACTTTCTCGACCAAGTCCGCTTTCATTTGCAATCTCGGTCATTCCGCGTGCTTTCGCGATGTCGCCCAATGCGGCAATGAACAGGTCCGGGTTACCATCCTCCAGAGCCGCTGCCAAATATTCGGCAACCATCACCTCGCTGTCGAGGTAGTCGGCTGCGTCGAATTTTTCAAAGCTTGTCATGGCCGTTCCTTTTCCCGATGTCCTCAGCAATTTGTAAGGCCGTCTTAATGTCACGCTTCTGCGATCCTTTGTCGCCGGCCAGAAGAAGCAAATACACAATCTCTCCTTGCCTCATGTAATAGACCCGATAGCCGGGTCCATAATGTATCCGCATCTCCGAGACACCATTGCCAACCGGCATGGAATCTCCAAAGTTTCCGAGCTCGGCCGATCGTATTCTGGAAAGAATGCGGGCTCTCGCACGCTCATCTTTAAGGGCTTTGAGCCATTTGTCGAAAAGATCGGATCGCAGGAATTTGTACATAGTATTATGTATCCGAATGGATACCCTAAGTAAAGGACTTTCACCAGTCGCGCCGACTTATCTGGTCCAACGCGGGTCGGTCGGGTGGATGAGGCGACCAAGCACTGAATCCCGTGCCGCGCTGGCGCCCCTTTGAACTTGAGCCATTCGGCGGACATCAGCTATCGCTTCTTGGATGGTCTCTTTTCATCGGGGCGGTCGTAATGACTCCTGCGGTATGATGACGCGTATGCCCCGTATCCGTGACAGCTAAGTCCAGCAGCCGGAAGGGGCGCCGGTAGTTGTCTGACCTGTAAACTAGGCCGGCCTTAGCCTGCCTTTCGTTCGCCAGGCGCATTGGCGCGCATCAGCGCCATTAGCATCGGCCCCAGAGAAAACTCGCCTTTTTCGGCCCGCCGCGCCAAATCCCGCAAATATCCACCAGCCGAGTTGATATGCCCTCCCCTTTCGAGAATGCACGCAACAATCGTCGCGGCGTTTTCAGGACCGAGGATCTCACAGGCCTGCTCGTAGGCGCTTGGACTGACCCCGAGCATTGACCGGACCACGACCGCCGCCGTCATCAGGTCGCGCCAGGAGGAAACCGAGCCACCGGGGCCGTAGTCAGCGATTTGCGGGCAAGCCTGTAGCACCATTCCCAATGGGAAATTCTTGGGCAGATCGCCATGATGCCGCCGTTCTCGCTCCGATTTCGCCCCCTGCTTCGTTTCGAAAGCTGGTTCAAGATCAGAGATAGATTCGGGATTTGAATTCTGTATATGGCCGCCAATATGGCGGTCATTGACGCCCATATTTCGAGCATTCACAAGGATTTCCAATCGGTTGACAATTTCCTCGCGCAAAAGTTCCAACTCGTCGAGGATTGGTGCCATATCGACGATCGTCGGGTGACGAGGAATGCTGCTGCAAAGAGCATGATAGCTCTCGAAAACAGCCGTCCAATCCCCAGGAGCTCCCTCCTCGATCGCGGTCTCGATGAGCTTGGCCACGTCACGCCGGCACAGCGACAGCCGCTCGCGAACGACCCTTAACTCCTGGCGATCGGCTTCAGCCTCGGCGGCCAGCGCGGTGATCTCGCTCGCACGCGCGACGAGCGGCGCCACGCTAAAACCAAACGCCTGTTCGATCGCCCCTCCCCTGCCCTTGCGAGCATATCGCTTGCCGTTCGGGCTGTCGTTGCGAATGATGAGACCTGCGTCCACCAGGGTTGCAAGGTGCCGGCGCAGTGTTGTCGGAGCCATACCGTGCGTCCGAAGGCTGAGCTGAGCGTTAGAGGGGAACACGACCAGGCCGTGCTCCTCGGAAAGCTCGGGTTTCGGATAGAAGCTCAAGAGCGCATTGAGGACAGCAAGAGCCCGGTCAGAGACCCCGATACGCTCCCTCGCCTCGCACAGGAAGCGGAACAGCTTCCACTTGTCGACACTGATTTCCGGTTCGATTTCGGCCGTTTTGAACTGACTTGCCAACATGGCAAGCGTCATCGGCCGCCGCCCAAAGGGCGTCGTCACACCATGCGTCTGCATTTTCTTTCACCTTCTGTCAGGCAAAAGAAATCCACTCACCAAAACGGCGCCAAAGACTCTTGACTGTGATTCCCGGAAGTGCGATTCTCTAGCTGCGAAACATGAAAAGGGCTTCCGTGACGGCGACGTGCGGGGGCTTTTTTCTTTTGCGGTAATCTCCTGATTTTATTAGCGTTGGAACTCAGTTCTTCGAGCGGTACTCTTCGAACAGAGATTGTAGTTTATCGAGGACAAAGGACGCGAACTCCGGCGCCTCCTTTCGATCAATTGCGATCTCGACCTTGGCGTCGTTGTGCTTAATTTTCGCAAGCCGGGCGCCGGAGCGCGTCGACCACACCTGAGCTGTCGCCTTCGTCTGCTGCGGCTTTAAATGTGTCAGTAGCGCCTTGAAGCGTTCTTCCGACGAAAGATTCTGCACCTCACTTGATCCGATAAATGCGATAGCTCGGTCCAGCGACTTCGTGTTTGACAATAGTTCGGCAAGCTCGATCCAGCTGCGTCGGCCGACGGTCGGCGCAGGGCCGATCGATTCGATCAACACATCTGGTATACGAGCCACTACCGATAACATGTTCGACAGATCACTCTTGTACAGCGACATTGCTGCCATGATCACATCGCGGGAAAAACGTTGCTGCAGCCGGTCGGCAAATCGAGCCTTCTCGATGTAAGTGAGATCCTGGCGTTCATTGTTTTCCTGCCCTTGAGCGACGACAAGTTGCTCATCGGTCAGATTGCGAACCACGGCATTCACCCGTCCGCCAAGCTCGTTGATGGCGCGAAGACGCCTATGCCCAAAGGCGACCTGATAGCGGCCAGGACTTTCTGGATGTGGGCGCACAAGGATCGGAACCTGCTGGCCTTGGTCTCGGATAGAGCTAACAAGGCGATCGTGTGCCTCAGTTGCTCCAGGCATACGATCCGGAATAAACGATGGATCGATATCGCCTGTGTCCAGCGAAACCACCGCCTGGCCTTCCGCGAGCCGCTTCTCGATATCCTCGGCGCGGCGGCTACGCTCGCTGACTTCGCTCAACGACTGCCCGATTGCGCCGACAGGAGAGCGTGAGGTGTCCTGGATCAAATCCGGCGATCCAAGGATCGGCCGCAGACGGCCCTTCGCGGGCCGGACGTCTGCCGAGCCCTCCGCTGGAACTGCACCTTGTTGGTTGAGGCTGGCGAAAACATCCTTCCTGCTCATGCGGCCCTACCCCACGCTTTCTTGATAAGTCCTTCAATTTCAGCATTGACGTTGTTCATCGATTCAAGCGCCCGATCGTACGTTGCACGCGTAAATTGGCCTCGCTCGACTTCAAAAAGAGTCTGATTTGTTAGGCCCGCATCGGACACCGCGGTACTTTTTAGCATCGGATGGATCAGCACATGGTCACCGAATATTGACCGTAGGAACGCAACCATTTGGTTTTGCGGGCCATCGCTAGGTTCAAACCGCGTCACCAGATATCGCATCCAGCTGTAGTCGGAACGGGCGCCGGCCGCGGAGATCTCCTCCAGCAAATCTCCGGTCATCGCGAGAAACTGGTTCATCGACATTACGTCCAGCATTTGCGGATGTACTGTCACCAGAACGGAGGTCGCCGCGGTGAGTGCCGACAGTGTGAGATAGCCGAGTTGCGGGGGGCAGTCGATGACGACAACGTCATAGAGATTTTGTGCCTGAGCAATTGCCGAGCCAATACGAGCAAAAAACAATGTATCGCCGGGCTGACGTTTCATGAGCGCGCGTGGCGTGTCGTGCTCGAACTCCATGAGTTCCAGATTACCCGGGATCAGGTGCAGGTCGGGGATGTAGGTGGCCCGCACGATTTCTGCGATCGGTCGCTGATGGTCATCATAGCGAATAGCACCGTAGAGCGTCTCGTTGGGACCGACGTCGACTTCCGGCTGGTGACCGAAAAGGGCAGAAAGACTTGCCTGCGGGTCCAGGTCGATAGCAAGAACACGATACCCACGCAGGGCTAGATATTGCGCTAGATGCGCCGACGTCGTCGTCTTGCCCGAGCCACCCTTAAAGTTCATTACCGCGATGACCTGCAACTCTTCTTCGCCGCGACGGTGCGGAAGATAGCGACGTCCTCCCCGCGTGCCTTGGTCGAGGTGTTTCCTTAGCTCGTGAATGTCTTCGACCGAATAGCTCCGGCGCCCGCCCATTTGACTGGCAGAAAGGTTGGGCATCTCAGCAGCGACCTGACGAAGATACCCCTCCCCTATTCCGACAAGTTTCGAGGTCTCGGCCGGAGTGAAGTTCCGAATGCCTTTTTCCGAGTGCGGCGGGAACACGCTTGCGTGGTGGGCCTGAAGTTGCGCAGACAGTGCAGACGAATGCCGCTGAATCAGTCCTTTGAGGTCTGACGCGTTTGACGCTATTATTTTCTCAGCGGTCTGAGTCATGCTATCTTTTCCGATTTTCCCAACTGCGGTTCTAGGCGAAGAATTCGGTTTTGACCGCAGTTGTATTATAAGCTCCGATTCTCACGGGCCGAGCAAGAGCTTTTTAGTTACCAAAAGGTTAACGTCCCTCCAGTTAGCCACGGCTAACTCCGTCCCGACATCGCGCCGTTGCCAGAGTCGTATTCTGCCGGGCCTGCAAATGAATGACGTGATGCGCTCTGCCTGACCCGCCAGTTAGCCGCGGCTAACTGGAAATTCCCATAGCGTGGGTAGGGCCTGGTCATCGCCGGTAGACCGCAGGACTCATTAGCCCACTCCCCGCATCACGGGACCGGATGCACCGGCCCGGCGTGCCGATTGCATCTCATCAAATCGGTTCCTGTGGGGCGCTAGCCGCCCCGCAGCCCATGAAGGTAGTCTGCCGCTGATTGCGCCTTGGCGGCCGCAGTGATGATCGCCCGTTTATCGTTCTTCAACACCCTGAGCCAACTTTCCATATAGGTGGTTGTATTGTCGCGCGGATCATGGGCGACGCCGAGATCAGCGCAGAGGAACGATGCCGAAAGTTCGGCAACCAGTTCCTCTATGGCGTAGCTTTCACTGCCGAAACGGCCGCTCAAATCACGGTCCAGGCGATGCTTTGCCCCTGACCAATGCGACATTTCGTGAAGCAGGGTCGAGTAGAGGTGTACCTCGCTGACGAACCTTGCGCGATCTGGCATCAGGATGTCGTCGGTCGAGGGACGATAGCAGGCGGTAGCGCCGCTGTAAGTGATCGCCGCGCCTGTATTGCGAACGAAGGTTTCGACGGTTTCAAGATGCGGAACCGGGGTCGCCGCCAGCTCCTCGGCCGGTCGATAGAATCGCTTCGGAAGGTTCTCGATCTGCTCGACGTTGAAGACTGTATAGCCCTTGAGATAGGGAATGGCGCGTTCATCATCGTCCTCGCGCTCGTTGGGAGTGAAGGTGCCGTACTTGACGACGAGGGCTCCCTTCTCACCCTTTCGGACTTGGCCGCCGAGATCCTGAGCTTGGCGGTAGGTTATCCAGGTGTTTTCCTCGTAGCCGGAGAGCTCGGTTGCAAGCCACAACATCAGGACATTGATCCCGCGATAGGCTTCGCCAGTGGCGCGGCGGGGAATGAGAGAGCCGCGGCCATTTCCGCGCCAGGGCCTGATCCACGGCTTGGTGCCGGCCTCGAGTTGCTCGATGATGCTATCCGTGATGCGCTGGTAGGTGTCCTTGATGTTCTGCATTGCCGTCTCCTTCCGTTGGTTGACGGCAAAAATCGGAGATAGCCGAAACGAGCCCATGCACCAGCAGGGCCGCAACGAAGTGGAGGACCGCGTTAGCGGTTGCATGGGTGAGGGGCTATCGTAGCTTGTCCGTCAATCATCCGACGGAAGGGAGGGCGCAGAGCATCGGCGCCTTCCGGATATGGATAGACTTTTGAGCTTAGTAGCAGGTGGGCCGGTTACCGCCCGCGATCGTCGTCATCGCGCTCACGGCTTCGTTGCGCCGCCATCTTCGCCTCGATCGCCTTAAGCTCCGGATTGTGATCCTGCTGTGGCTGCGTCGCCGGCAGCAGCTGCGATTGGGTCTCCGGGGCCGGCTGCTCTCGCGTCGCTCGGGAAAAGTCCGACCGGGCAGTGAAGGTGACTTCCTCGTCGTCTGGCAACTTCTCCGGCAGATCGGCGCGATCGGCGACGACAATGCCCTGTTCGGTCACAAGGCTGGCAACGGGATTGTCGTGCCCGAGAACCTGGCCGGTGATTTCCTCGCCGGCACGGGCGGTGCGTATATTGTGCTCGAATGGTTTCTCGCCGAGTTCTTCAAGGTCGGCAAAGGCCGCGCGCAAGGCTTCACGGCGGTTCGGATTGATCGCATCTCCGAGCAGATGTTTCATTGCCGGGCTCGATGGGTCGTTCGCAGTCTCAATCGATACCTCGATCATGCGCGGCTTGCTGATGACGGTGAAATCAACCTCATGCCCGTAGTGGCGGCCGAGCTCCGAAACGAATGCCTCCTGTGCTCTTCCGTTTCCGTCTCGGAACGGGTGCACATAGTTCAGCTCCGACAGCACCTTCGCAGCCAGCGCAGCGAATTCCTCCGGAGTGGCATTTCGAAGGGCTTGCGTATCTCTGATCGGCTTCAGCGCCTCGTCCAGGCCCATTTCTATGCGCGAGCCGGGTAGGAATGAAGTGACGCCCTTGGACAGGCCACCGATCGGCTCGACGGGCTGACCGTCGACGATCGGGCTTTCGTTGCGCGTATGGCCGGCCCACTCGTAAACGTCCTGAAAGATAAAGCCGTGGATCGCCTTCAGGTGCTCCTTGTCGAAATTGCCCGTCGGCCCGCGTCCCTCAGCGATCTGCATTTGCCGACCATGCGTCATGGCATACTCGGCGGTCCGCAGATCGGTGTGAGTCGTCAGACCAAACTTGTTGCGCAAAACGCCGGTTCGCTCAGGATCTCCCGGCACGTCGGGGTAGGTGTAGGATCCGCGCGCCTGCTCGTCTGCCAAAACAATTCCTCATGAAAAAAGCCGCCCGTTACTTCAGGCGGCTTGTTCAAACCAGCGGCAGTGGCTCAGGCGTGCTTGAAGCGCGCCTTCATCTGCTCGATAAATTCGTCGGATGTAATCTCGCCGGCGACGTATCGGGCGTTCGCCGTCTCGAGGATCGGATCGTTGGTGTAGCCCTGACGGATGTTTGCGGCACGCGCCTGATCGGCGGCCTTCTTGCGCTTTGCAATGGCCTCCGGGGAACGATCCGGGCGACGGGTTTGGATGTTCATCGGCAAATCTCCAGTTACGGGCAACCCTAGCAACAAAAATGCTGAAACTCCAGCACTTTGCCGGAAGTTCCGGCCTTTCGAAGGTGAGCGCCCGGCCGGGGGCCGGGCGCTGTGCGCTTATCAATCGCGGGCATCCCACTCGATGATCGCCTGCAGCGTGGGGTCGTCCTGGCCGGGGAACCGGCCGAGATTGGCGTTGTAGCCGAGGCGGCGGATCGAGAGGGTGTAGTAGGGTTTGCCGTCCTGGTTCTTCTTCTTCCAGATGCCACCGACCTCGATATCATGGCCGCGCGGGGACTTGGCGTAGACGCGGTGCGTCGGGGCCTTTTCGTTGTCTGAGTCGAACGGGACAGCCTTGATGTCCAGGTCACGGTCGATGGTGGAGATGAGGCCAGCACCCTTTGCGGTGTCGAGGTTGTCGCGGTCGAACTGGATGTAGTTGGTGGTGGTCATGTCAGTCACTCCTCTTTGGTGGTTGCGATGATCGTTCAAACGGCACGGCGGAAAGCGGTGGGCACCGGAGGCTGGAGCGTGAGCGGAGGAAGCGGGAGGACGCAAAAATTTGCTTCGCGAGGAAGCCGAAAGGCGGGGAAATTTTTGTGGCAGCCGGCTTTGCGCAAACCGCGTCGACGTGCGAACGAGCGTCAACAGCAACCGCCTTGGAGGAGTGAGGCATGATCATTTTTGCAACGCCTCCTGTTCACTAACGGCCAAAAACCTGCAAGGATGCGCCAATATGGCTCATAAATTCAGCCTGATCAACCACAATTGCAGCGCTTTCTTCTACCACGTGAAGCAATATGGCGCACACCGTCGCCCTCGCTCCAAAATCGGCTATGACACGGTCACGGCATCTTGGATGTTTTCGAACGGCGGTATTCGTGCGGGCTTTCGATCTCCGCCGACCACATACCAAAGCCTTCGCCGCGGGCGCGGTTCTCGGCCTGGCCGTATTCGACCTCGTTGATGGAATGGGTCGCTGGCAGATACCGCAGCATTGCCTCTGCCAATCCCGCTCTCACCATGGCTAGGCCGATATCGGACTCTCCAAGGAAGCACTGGCCGACAAGCCGGCGATACTGGTCTTGATCGATGATGTCGCAGCGAACATGCTGACCGTCGATCATCTTTCCTAGATAACTGCGAGCTGCAACGCCACAGCGCCAGATTTCACCGTCCTTCAATCCGGTCTGATCGCGCTCGCACGCATCGATGGCCGCAATCCTAATTCGCTGCTTTCTGATGCTGATCGTGTCACCATCGATCACCCGGGCGCGACCTGAGTAATCAGCCGTTTCTGCGAAATTGGGCAGGACGAGAAGGGCCGCAAAGGTTGCCAAAATCGCTCGATGTCTCAATGTTTGATCTCCATGGAATTACGGGCGGCGAGCCCAAAAATAGAGCGTGCGAGATGCAGCTCGCCTGCAGTGGCGCGGTCCGTCATAGCTCGCAAATAGCCTCCCGGCGAGCTGACTTCCTGCCGGTCATATTTTTCAAAGGTGACGGCGATCGCGACGGCGGCTTGCTGCTCGCCCATCTGCTCGACGGCCCGGCGGCGGGCATCCTCGGAGATGCCGGCAAACCGGCACATCAGCGGGACATGCCGGGCCAGATCGGCCCAGCTATTGGGCGCAAACCCGTAGTTTTTCAGCGCCGGTACGGCCCTAATCACGTCTTGCAATGCCACCATTGGCTGCGGCAAGCGCCGTGGCTGGTTGATTTCGCTCCGGCGTCGCCCCAGGCTTTCTTCAAAAGCCCCCTTGCTGGCGGAGCCAGCCCGAAGCGAATCGAGTGGTTCGGCGATAGCCGAACGCCGTTCCTCATTACCGTCTTCAAACGGATAGGGGCTTGTATTCTGTCTGTGCGTGTCGTTTTCGACATACGGGCATGTCATATTTTCAGTTTCTGTGGCTTTCTCCGCCCGTCGTGTGAGTTGCATCAACCGCTCCACAAGCCACTCCAGAAGGCCCGTTGCTCGGCGCAGCATCCGGCTCGTTGCCCTGGCGGCGACACCCACAAAATTGGTGACACGATCAATGCGTGCCGTGATGCGCCGCAAAACGTCCTCTGACAGATTTGCGGCGGTCGTGAGGGCATGCCGAGCACTGCGTAGCGCTCCGCGATAGCGCCGCGATGCGGCGTCGGCGGTTTTCTTCTCGGCGCGAACCTGCCGCACGAACTGGTCGAGCTCGGCATAGCGGACGATCAGGATCCGAAGATCGATCCCGCATCCGTCCATGATCTCGCCGTCGCTGTTGCGGATCGGATAGCGCTTGTAGTTGCCACTGTCCTGCATGGTGATGAGGCCAGCGTCGAACAGGCTCGACAGCATACGGCTGGCGCGACCGACCGACCGGCCTATCTCAAAGGCCAGTTGCCGGTTCGACTTGAACACGATCGGACGGCCTGACTTGTCGAACCCGTCGGCCGGAACCGTATTGATCAGGGCCACCAACAAGTGGCTTTCGGTGCCATTGATCAGCCCTGTACATGTCAGGCTTTGAGCAAGCACAGCCAATTGCGCGCGTGTCACCGTTCCGATTTCGGCCGACTGAGCCAATCGCCGGTATTGGGCACGCTGCGGCGTTATCCTGCGACCAATTGGCCGCTGATGCATATGGGTATACCCCATTTCCTCGTCTCCATTTAGGGACCAGGCAAAGCTTCGCCGTTCACCGAAGAGGTGTCTTTCGTATTGACAGTGAGGGGAGGGTCTGCGAGAAATGATCTGGCTTAATTTATCGACTCGCAGACCGCTTCCGGACTTGTTCGGGAGCGGTTTTTCTTTTCTGGTCGGTGGGTCTTCTCCGTAGTTGGAATGCGCAAGTCGGAATCAGACGTGATTCCGCTGATTTGGGAAACATAACCCCACAAGCCATAATGGCGCAACAACGTGCTACACGCAAAAGTCGTCAGACGCGTGTGCAATTTGAATTTCCTTGTTTTCCAGCGTTTTTCCGACCTGTTGCCGAATCCCCATGTGTCGTCTCAACTGGTGATCGAAACCAATTTGGCGCAGCGGCTGATTGCGAACTCAATGAAGAACGCGGGTGGGAAGGGGTGATTGAGGGGAGTGGGCTTGGGCTCCCCTCAACATGATCTAGGCCATGTCGATGCTGGCCTACTATCATGGATACGGGAGGGCCGATCACGCAGGAGGGAATCGTGACCGGCCCGCGACTGATGTTACTCAGCCGCTACGGGGAACTAAGCGTCTTGAACGATGGTCTCAGCTTCAACCTCGTGTTCAGCCACAGATAGGGCGATGCGAACGGGCACCGGTAGCCAGCCGCTTCCGGCAACAAGGCGATCGGAGATCATCACGGCTTCCGACTTCTTGGCTGCGGCTCTCACCGACAATTCCGCCTCGCTACCTCTTGCCTCGGCCACGGCCAGTTCAATGGTGGTCCGATTGACATGCTTAAAATAGCTGTCGCCGGTCGTCTCGAACCAATCTGGCATATTCACCTTGAGCGCTCGGCCAAGCTGGTTGGCTTGCTCGACACGTTTCCGCTCGGTGAACTTCTTTTCCACCGCATTGACTGAGTGCGCCGCGCCGAAAGCCAGAAGCGAAAGGACCATGTCTTGCGGCTGTTCCATCAGCCAATCGAAGAGAACGGCAGGGTCTCCCGGCAGGTGATGGCCGTAGTTCTCCGCAAGATCGTTGAAGGCGGCAAGCCCCTTGCAGCTTTCGGCGTCCTTCATCGACGGCTCCAAGCGTTCATGCGTGAGGGACAATTGTAGGGCGCTCTGCTCCGAATTGTACGGGTATGCCACGCGCAACAGCATCGCATGAACAACGGCAGCAAGTGCCACGTCCGGATTGTTCGCCAATTCGATACGCAGGGCGGCGGTCTTATGAGCCGTCAGGTCCTCGATCAGTGCAGCGGAATGGCTCATGGTTGGCACACTAGGTTTTGCCGCGCCGCTGGCGCTCGGACGATTCTCGGCGTCTTCGACCCTATCTGCCGACTCGTCCGCGTCCTCCGGCTTTACAAAGCCGCGCTCGATGGCAAGCCGCCCGTAATAGTCGAGGAAGACGAAAGCTCCCGCCAGTGCCAACGCCTCGGGGCTATAGCTTTCCGTGCAGGTGTCGAGGGCGTCAATTCGCTTTCCGACGTCGGCCAACTTCGCCTCAGCCTCGTCGTCGGCCATGCCGCTTTCGATCAACTCGGCAAGCTCATCATATTCAGACCGAGCGACATCGAGCGCTGCCTTTCCTCCGACAATGGAGCGATTTCCGGGTAGTGCCGCTTCATGGAATGAAACTCGACAGGAGCCGTAGCGGAGCACTCGACCCATTTCCAGCCTTCGGCGCGAACTGTCGCGGCGATCGCCTCGAGCTTTTCCGCCACCAGTTTCTCGATCAAAGCGGCGTCCATCGCGTAACCGGCGTTGCGGTCGTCAAAGAGGTCGCGCTTAACTGATCCACCCGCTTCCTCGTAAGCCGCCAGTCCGCCGATGAACTGCACGCGCTTGTCCGTCGCTGGAATCATTGCCTCGGTGAGCGCCCGCCGGATCGAATGGGGATCGCGGTTCCAAGAGGGGAGGGAGGTCCAAACCGTCACCTGCCTTTCGTGATCCTCACTGACGGTAAAGGCCGATAGCTGCGCAAAGCTCATGTTTTCGTCGCGGAATTGCTGCAACAGGACCGGCGAAACGCGGGCCAGCTCAAGCCGCTTGCGCACAACAGTCTCCGTCGTGCCGAAGCGCGCTGCGATGTCAGGGACTGGCTTGCCCTCACTGGCAAGGACGTTGAATGCCTCAAACTGGTCGGCCGGGTGCATGGCCTCATGCAGATTTTCGGTCAAGCTGATCGCCGTGGCGTCCTGGGCCTCACGCTGCTTGCACTCAACGGGGAAGTCCTTCGCGATCTCGCCCGCGTCGGCAAGAAGAAGGAGCGCAGCGCGTCGGCGGCCGCCTGCCGTCACAAAATAGCGGCCTTTCTTGTCGCCCCTCCTGACGATGAGGTTCTGCAACAGCCTGTACCCGTCGGCTTTAATGGTCGCCGCCAGTTCTTTGATGCCCTCGGCGCTATAGGTCTTGCGGACGTTCTTCGGGTCCACGTCCAGCTTGTTCAATGCAACGGTGATGATCTCAGTCATGAAAAACTCCCTTTTCCTATTCCCGCGAAGCGGTCTCGTGCCCGAAGGGGCAGGAGCCCTGCTCCTGCTCCCGAGCTCGTGCGGAACAGCGGAAGAGAGGGGGACAAGCGGAAAACCGGAAGGGGGATCACCCACCCCTAGGGCCGGCCGGACAGAGCGGAGCGGATCCGGCCGGTGCTGCAGGTCGAAGACCGAAGCATGGGGAAGGCCGGTTTTCCGCTTGTGGGGGAGAGAGGGCAGCGTCCTCTTTCCCCTGTTAGGGCGAACAATGAGCGTACCAGGCGAGGCGCAACCGGAGCCAGTTCGCGCACCGTTTGACCGACCGCCCAAAGGGCGGAAGCCCCCGGCAAACGGTTCATTACTGGGGTCGTTTGCGGGAGGGGGCGAAATACTACCTTAAGCCTCCCGCGAGAACCGCCCGACTTGGTCGGATGGGATGCCGTTAGTTTCTGACTCCCAATGCAAGGCGGCAGGCCAATCCTGCGAAGACTGTCGCGAGAAGATACTGCGGCAGCTTCCTGAACCGGACCAAACCGGTAACACGACTGCGGAGATGTCCGCTCAACAGGATAACCGAGCCATTTACGATGAAGCCGATTCCGTTCAGCACGGTAGCCAGAACCAGCATTTGGACGGTGAGTGACCCTGCCTCTGGGTGCACAAACTGAGGAAACAACGCCAGGACAAAGAGGGCCATTTTCGGATTTAGAAGATTTGTGACAAGGCCCTCGCCGAGTATCCGCCTCATTGAAAATCTTTTCAGGGAGGTCGTGGGGGAGAAATGCGTGCCCTCGGATCGAAGAGTTTTCCAGGCTAGGTACATCAAATAGACGCAGCCAGCCCAGCGAATGATCTCGTATGCCATTGGAACTGCGAGGAAAAGCTGTGAAAGTCCCAACGCTGCTGCGAGGGCATGGCAATATGTGCCGAGTGCTATACCGGCATAGGTCAGAAACCCTGCAGCTCGCCCTTGGCTTATGCTGCGTGACGCAATGAGAAGCATATCGGGTCCGGGCGTGGCAGTGAGCACGACGCACGCGGCGGCAAAAAGCATGATTGTGGAGAAATCCGGCATATCGTTTTCCTTCGAGTTGGCCGGAATTCCGATCTATCAAAATCCATGAAGATGACAAGCCTGAACTGATGACAAGTTGCGAATAGTTAGTTCTCCAACATCAGATGAGAGAGTCCCGTGTTCGCTTAACGATATCGGCCACGGTGTTTTTGCTGATGGCCATATCGCGGGCGATCCAGCGATAGCTACGCCCCTCCGCGACAAAGGCGAGCACTTCCGGGGCGAGGCGATCTCCTTTCGGACGTTGGCCTGTCTGGCGGCCGAGTTTCTTTCCCCGCGCTTTTGCGGCGGCGAGACCGGATTTGACGCGCTCACTGATGAGGTCACGTTCGAATTCCGCAATGCCCGACAGGAAGGTCGCAAGCATCCTGCCATGTGGAGATGACAGATCGAAGGTCATGCCGTTCATGGCGATGACGGAACATTTCCAGCTTTCCAATTCGCGGAGCGTAGTGAGTAGATCGATCGTTGAGCGTCCCCAACGCGAAAGCTCGGTGACCAGGATCACGTCAATCTGTCGAGACTGAGCAAGCGCCATGATTTTGCGTCGCTCGGCTCGGTCGAGCTTCGCGCCGGAACCTGTCTCCTTGAAAATTCCGGCGACGCTGTAGCCGGCGCGCCCGGCAAATGCTGTCAGATCGCGTTCCTGCCGTTCGCAGGATTGGTCGGCGGTTGAAACCCTGCAGTAAATGGCGGCGCGGTGTCCCAATTGAACCCTCGTGAATTTTGGTACCGGAAGGCCTTGATTTGCATGGGGTGAGTGTTGTCCAAAACAGACTATACTTCAATAGGGACAACACCGCATGCCACGGCGCACAATCCTGACCGAACGACAGCGCGAGAAGCTGTTCGATTTGCCGAGAGACGAACCGACACTGCTTCGCCATTACATATTGAGTGACGACGACCTGCGTCACATCAGACAACGTCGCCGTCCCCGAAACCGATTGGGCTTCGCTCTCCAGCTTTGCGCCTTCCGATACCCCGGCCGCCTCTTGCAACCAGGCGAACTGATTCCGCCCTCGATGTTGGCTTTCATCGGTGCGCAACTCGGTGTCCCGGCTGAAGAGCTCACCGAGTACGGCGCCAGATCGGAAACGCGCTATCAGCATTCGGCGGCATTGCAGCAGCTCTACGGATATCGACCCTTCGAAGGTAAAGTTCGCGCGGATATGCTCGTTTGGCTTGAACAGGCCGCCGAGAGATCGAGAGCCAACGACCAATTGGCGGCTGAGTTTCTGGCGGAACTGCGCCGTCGCAACGTCATTGTACCGGCGATCTCAAGCGTCGAACGGTGCTGTGCCGATGCACTGGTCGCCGCCGAGCGGACGATAGCGTCCCGTATCGCGGGGCGCCTGGACATGCCGAGGCGCACTCGGCTTGTATCCCTTCTTTCCGAAACTGCTGATGGCCGGATCACGCGTTTCGTGTGGCTGCGTCAGTTCGAAGTCGGCTCCAATTCCAACGATATGAACGGCCTTCTCGACCGCCTGGAGTTCCTGCGCAAGCTCCATATTGACGTCCACGCTCTCGATGATATCCCACCTCATCGTATCGCCGGTCTGCGTCGTCAGGGAGAAAGATATTCCGCCGATGGAATGCGGGATTTGCCGGAAAATCGACGATTGGCGATCCTGACTGCCTGCGTCGTGGAATGGTCAGCCATGCTGGCGGATGTCGCCGTCGAGACACATGACCGCATTGTCGGAAAACTCTATCGTGCCTGCGAACGCAAACGGGATGAGTTGTTGCAAGGCGAACGCGCCTGATCGGCGATACGCTGAAAATGCTTTCCCGTTTCGGCGAAGCGCTCATCTCCGCGCAAGAAGAGCAGGATGATTTGGGATTGGCCATTGCGGAAGGTGGTGGCTGGGAGCTGTTCCGCCAAACCGTCGCGCAGGCGACCGCGCTGACCGGCAAGGTCTCGGCGGACCCGTTGGACTTTGTGACTGACGGATATGCCCGCTTCAGGAGGTATGCGCCTCGGTTCCTGGAGGTCCTGACATTCCGCGGCGGGGGCGGAGCAGATACGCTGCTCGAAGCATTGGAATTGCTGCGCCGCCTGAATCGCCGGAATCATCGCGCTCTGCCAGTGAATGCACTACTGGACTTTGCCCGAGCGAAATGGCGCAAACGAATTCTGAAGGACGGAAAACCAGATCGGCAAGCATGGGAAATCGGACTCTTGTTCGAGCTTCGCAATGCATTGCGTTCGGGCGATATCTGGCTGGCCGATAGCAGACGTTACCGCGAGATCAGCTCGGCACTGGTTCCGGTCGAGACGGTATCCGCAAATGCGCGTCTCGCCGTTCCTCTGGAGGTGGACGACTGGCTTCGCAATCGCAGCCATATCCTCAAGCATGGCATGGAGCAAATCTCATGCGCCAATCAGGCAGGCATTCTGGCCGGTGGGATCATCGTGGACGGCAAGCTTCAAATCGATCGGCTTGAAAGGGCTGTACCGGAGGAAGCTGCGGCGCTCGTCATGAAGCTCTACGAACGTATGCCGCCCGTTCGGATCACCGACATCCTGATTGAGGTCGATGAAACGCTGCGCTTCACAGACGCCTTCACTGATCTCCGCACGGGTATCGCCTGCGGCGATCGGATCGGCATCATGACCGTCCTGCTCGCGGACGGCGTCAATCTGGGTCTCAGAAAGATGGCAGATGCCTGCGACGCCCACACTTTCTGGGAATTGCTGCGGATCGGCAAGTGGCATGTCCGAGAGGAGACGACCGCGCGTGCCCTTGCGATGATCGTCGAGGCGCAGTCGAAATTGCCGATGGCCCGGGTCTGGGGCGACGGAACCACGTCGTCTTCAGATGGCCAGCACTTTCCGTCAGGTTCAACCGGGGAAGCATTAAATGTCGTCAACGCCCGGTACGGCAATGAGCCGGGCCTTTCGGCGTACAGCCATGTGTCCGATCAATATGCTCCCTATTCTACCCAGATCATTCCCGCGACCGCTCACGAGGCACCTTATATTCTCGACGGTCTGCTGCAGAATGACACCGGAAGGCAAATCCGCGAGCACTATGTCGATACCGGCGGCTTTACGGACCATGTGTTCGCCATCTGCTCCGTCCTCGGATTCCGATTTGCGCCGAGAATCCGCGATCTGCCGGACAAGCGGCTTTACGCCCCCGCTCCCGATCACGTGCCGCCTGCTCTTCAGCCGCTGATCGGCGGACGGATCAACGTCCGGCTGATCCGTGAAAATTGGCCCGATATTCTCAGGCTCGCTGCCAGTATGGCCGCTGGAGCCGTCGTGCCGAGTCAAATCCTTCGGAAACTCGCCACCTATCCACGTCAGAACAGCCTGGCGCTGGCTCTCAGAGAAGTCGGCCGTCTGGAGCGCTCGATCTTCATGCTCGATTGGCTGAGCGACATTGATTTGCAACGCCGGGCTCAGATCGGGTTGAACAAGGGGGAAGCCCACCATGCCCTCAAGCGAGCTGTCAGCTTCAACCGGCGTGGAGAAATCCGAGATCGTTCGTCCGAGGGACAGCAACACCGCATTGCCGGGCTCAATCTGCTCACTGCCATCATCATTTATTGGAACTCATGGAAGCTCGGCGAAATCGTCGCCGACCAAATGGCCAGCGCTGAGCAGATCGATCTGGCGTTACTGCCTCACGTCTCGCCGCTCGGATGGGAGCATATTACATTAACCGGGGAATATCGGTGGCCCCCCTTAAGGTAGTAAATCGCCCCCTCCCGCAAACGACCCCATTACTGTGTCTCCTCGCGCGAAAAAGCGTTGGCGGTCCGCGACTGACAGACTGGCCGTGCTGGCAACGCCCGATGCCAGAGTCACCCCCAGCTGAAGCTATGGGCGTGATCGCTTCGATTCCCAGTCGTTAACCTGCGGTGGCAGTCGCTAGGGCCGGCCACGATCAAAACCAACCAAGGGCTTCAATGCCTACTATTGGATAGCGGAATGCCCTTTAGGCGCGCAAAAATACCGAACCAGAATTCGTAGTCGGCCTCTCGGCGATCGGTCCATGCGTCGAGTGACGCAATAAGCCACCGCCGTTGTCGCATCAACACCGTAGAGGTCTACCGCGGCTTCGATTGCCTTGTCTGGCTCGAAATTGCCGGCAAAAATGCTTTTCATGCCATCCCTCGCTTTCAAAGGCTGGGCTCCTGCCCCATGAATTGCGTTCCTTCGTCAGTCCATGCGATAGATGTTCGACTTCCCGCAAGCGGCCCACCCAGGATGACGGGCGTTGTGATCTCGACGAGGCCGTGATCTATCAGGACGCGGAGCCGGCGCCACGGTAGATCGAGTTCCTCGCCGCGAGCGATCAGCGCCATATCTTCTTGCGCCCGCTGGACTGCACCGCCCGTCATCGCCGGCAATTTCGAAAATGATCTCATCCACTGTGCCTCCTCGCACCGGAGGGGCCGTCTGCGACTGACCCACCGAACACAGCGAGCACGCCGCTGAGCAGCATCAACCTCCCTGCATTCCTGACTGCATCCCAATAGGGAACGGGGATGTCCTCATAGATTGGGCTTAGAAACACGGCCGGCCCCAGCACGAACAGCACTAAGGCAAGGGTCCAATGGGGAGAGAAGCGTCTCCTGACCCCTTTCCAAATCGCCGTCAGCAACGCGGCTAGAAACACCACATTCACCGAAATGACGAAGGCATATTCGCTCCAGGTATCGACGGGATCCATGCTCGGTCGGCCTCCCACTGCAATCAGGTCACTGGTGAGTTGAGGGCTGCCCGCTCCCCCGCTTCGCTCCGAGTAATGGGCGCTCCGCTACGCGAGCGACCGGGCACCCTAGATCGACCATTCGACCAGATAACCGCATGTTTCTTAGTACTGCAACTTCCATGTTGTTTCCGCTGAATGAACTTCACAACCATTCGGAGCATAAGCACAGGGCAGCCGTCAAGCAGTCTTGTCTATTTTTGGGCACGGCCCGCTCGCGCGGGCCGCCGTGGATGGGGAGGGGAGCGCGAGGGGAGGGGCAGGGGCGCCCCTCGTTCCGCTCCTGGTCCGCTCGATGCGGGCTAGGAACGGTGGGCGCTCGGTATGGCAGGCTCCTATCGCAATATGCCGAGCCGTTCACCAAGGCT
>UCOA01000046.1 GCA_900474095.1 Hyphomicrobiales bacterium
GCCGCCGCCGGCACCTGCCGGGGATGCTGCGGCGGCAACAGCGCCACCTTCAGCCGGCTTGTGATCACGATAGGTCATGATCCAGTTGCCGCAGTTCGGATCGGTGCCGTTCAGGACGTTGGCCGCGCGAACGGCTTCCATTTCCTGCGGACGGCAGGGGTTCATGATCGCCGACGTCATGCCCGCACCGATAACCATGGGGATGAAGCCGGCATTGATGCCATGGCGATGCGGCAGGCCGAACGAAATATTCGACAGGCCGCAGGTGGTGTTGACCTTCAATTCGTTGCGCAGGCGGTGCAGCAGCGCGAAGACTTGGCGGCCGGCATCGCCGAGAGCGCCGATCGGCATGACGAGCGGATCGACCACGATGTCGTGCGGCTTGATACCATAATCCATGGCCCGTTCGACAATTTTCTTCGCAACTGCGAAACGAACGTCGGGGTCCATGGAAATACCGGTCTCGTCATTCGAGATCGCAACGACCGGAACATCGTATTTCTTGACGAGCGGCAGAATGGCTTCGAGCTTTTCCTCTTCGCCGGTGACGGAGTTGACCAGCGGCCGGCCCTTGGCAACCCGCAGGCCCGCTTCGATCGCGGCGGTGACCGAGCTGTCGATCGACAGCGGCACGTCGACCAGGCCCTGGACGATTTCCAGCGTCTGGACGAGCAGGCCCGGTTCGGTCTCGTTCGGATTGACTGAGGTGACGCCGGCATTGACGTCGAGCATGGTGGCGCCCGCTGCCACCTGTTCCAGCGCATCCCTGATGACGGTCTCGAAATTGCCCATGATCATCTCGGCGGCGAGCTTCTTGCGACCGGTGGGGTTGATGCGTTCACCGATGACGCAGAAGGGCTGGTCGAAGCCGATGATGATTTCGCGGGTGGCGGAGGCAACGATGGTGCGGGTCATACTGGTCCTCTGGGTCGGTAGGCGCGTCCTCTAGTACAGCGCCGGAATGGATTGCGATAGGCGCGGATGTCGCGACGCCTTGAGTTGTTCACTGGCATTGTCAATGCGGATGATGTGCGGCGATGTCTGCCATCTCTTCCTGATTTTCCGTCTTTCCGTCCTTCAGCTGTTCCAGCCGCTGCGCGACCATGCTGTCACCCGGGTTTTCCTCGCGCTTCCACGGCGTGCGGCCCTTCAGCACGCCCGACTCATGGACGATCTCGGCGACATATTCCTCCTGTCGGTAGGCCATGACATGCACTCCGGAGACGCCCTTGATCTCCTTCACCTCGTTGATGATGTCGATGCAGAGCTGCTTGCCTTCCTTCTTCTGGTCCTGTGCGCCTTCCAGCCGCTTGATGACGGCGTCGGGAATGTGGATGCCCGGAACGTTGTTGCGGATCCAGTTGGCGGTCTTTGCAGAGGCCAGCGGCCCGACGCCGACGAGGATGAAGCATTTTTCATCGAAGCCGAGGTCGCGCACCTTGTTCATGTAGTCGCGGAACATCGGCACGTCGAAGCAGTATTGGCTCTGGACGAACTGGGCGCCGGCCTCGATCTTCTTGCCAAGACGGTAAGGACGGAAATCATATGGCGGTGCGAACGGATTGATTGCCGCGCCGAGGAAAACCTGCGGCGGGGTTGTCAGCTTGCGGCCGGAGAGGAATTTGCCATTGTCGCGCATGATGCGCACGGTTTCGAGCAGCGACATGCAGTCGAGGTCGAAGACCGGCTTGGCACCCGGCTGGTCGCCGGCCTGCACGCCGTCGCCCGTCAGGCACATGATGTTGGCGACGCCCATGGCGGCTGCCCCCAGCACGTCGCCCTGAATGGCGATGCGGTTCTTGTCGCGGCAGGCGATCTGCATGATTGGCGCGTAACCCATGCGGGTCAAAAGCGCGCAGATGCCGACGGACGACATATGGCAATTGGCGCCCGACGCATCGACCGCATTGATGCCGTCGACCCAGCCTTCGAAGATCGCTGCGCGTTCGTAGACGTCCTCCGGATTGGCGCTGTCGGGCGGGTTGAGTTCCGCCGTGACGGCGAATTCGCCGCGGCGCAGGACGCGCTCGAGACGGCCGCGCGAAGAATGTCCGGGCAGGGGATCGAGCGGCAGGTGGCGGCCGAGCGGATTTTCGTCGATATGGGCCATGCATCAAGCGTCCTTGTTTGCCGCAACTTCGCGGGCTTCGGCGGCCTGCGCCGTCACCCGCAGCCAGGAGGAGGTTTCCCTCAGCGACTGGTTGACGGGCTTCTGCACGTTCATGATTGCATCGCCCTTCACCATGTTGCGCGAGCCTTCCCAGGCCTTCACCCAGACGCAGGGCATATCCGGCTCGACTTCGCAGTTGCCATTGGCGCGCACGCCGCCGCAGGGGCCGTTGCGCAACTGCTTCGGGCAGTTCATCGGGCATGACATGCCGGTCGATGACAAAACGCACTGGCCGCACATGCGACAGTCGAACAGCAGGCCCTTGACGTTGCGCTCGACGAAGGTGATCGGCGTCTCCACCCGGTCATAGCCGAGCGCCTTCCACAGAGGATGGAGAAGCAGGAACATGTCGGCGAAACGGCTGTAGAACCATTCGAGGAAACGCGAATGGCGCACCGCCCAAAGGCGGATCGTGTAGCTGCGGCGGGCGCGGCGATTGGGCGAGACTCCGGATGGCGTATAGGCGCCGGTCGCGGCCTTCTTGGCGGGAGCGGCATTGCCGGGTTTTGGATCAGCCATTGTCTTTGCCACCGGATTTGACGAGGGCGACGAGACGCTCCTTGTCGTAGGCTGCTTCGAGCTCTGCGGCCGCCTTGTCGGCTTCCGCTTCCAGATCGTCGGAGACCGGGACCGGATCGGCCTTGCGCCATTCGGCGAGATAATCGCCGCTGTCGGCAGCACCGGTCCGCATCGCGCACATGTCGATCGCTTCGGTAAAGCGCAGGGTGAGTTCGCGTTTGGCGCTCTTGCGGCCCTGCTTGATGATGACCTGTGCGGGAATGTCACGCCAGTAAACGATAATGCGATCTGCCATATGCCCGAAATCTCCTCTTGGCCGACAATGCGCATCTATGCGCGTCATGGCTCACCTTGGCACGACGCCCGTCATGCTTAAAAGCGACCCCGTGCCCATGGCGAGGATATAACTACCAGATGCCGCGCGTGAAGCCGTTCCAGAACCACGTCCAGATCGGCGGATGGTACCATTGGCGGGAAGTCCCGTTTGCGGGCAAGGGCTTGAGGCCGCCGGAAAGGGCGTCGTCGACCGCACGGATCGTGATGGCGGTTGAGGCTGCCGTCTGAAGCAACGGGTAGGTGTGCAGCGTGTCGCTTTTCGACGGCTTCATGCGCGACTGATAGAGAATGTCGCCGGTATCGACGCCTGCATCAACCAGATGCACGGTCGCACCGAAATTCTCCTCGTCGTTCTCGATTCGCGCCCAGTATCCACCCATCAGGCCGCGATATTGCGGGTTGATGCCGGCATGGAAATTGATAACCGGGCAGGGCATGGCCGCCAGCGTCGAAACCGAGAGCATGCGGCAGCTGACGAGGAATACGACCGCGGGACCGATTCGCCGGATGTGCTCGATCGCCGCCGTGCTGTTGATCGATTCGATCTCGGTGATCGGGACCGTTGGATCGACCGCGTCGCTGACGCCATAGTCGCGCACGATGTCTTCGGCGCGTTGCTCGGCAAACCGTTTTCCAAACTTCGACACCACCATCGTCGCGAACTGACCGGCAGCGGTCGTCCAGCCGAGTTTGCGGGCGCGGCGCTTCAGGAACAGCGACTTTGATTCCGGCTGTTCGATGAGAACCGTGACGTTGGCAAAACGGGCATTGAGCGCATTGATCAGGACCTGCGGGTTTCGCCCGCCCGCTGTCACGACCACGATCGGTTTGTTTGTTGCCGTTTCCATTGCCGCAATTTTTCAGACGATGAAGGTGAGAACCGCACCGGCGGCGGCAATGACGGCGCCGGCCACCACCAGCGACGCGACGCCAATCAGGGCGCCGGCAACGAGCCCGAGGCCATCCCGCTCCATGTGGGCGAAGCCGATGACGGCCAGCGCGAAGGCGGGAAGCCAGTTGCCGAAGGGAATGGGCAGGAAGATCACGATCGCGAGGATCAGGGCCAGCAGGCCGATCATCCGCTCGGCCAGCCTGCCGCCGAGAAACCAGCCGCGCGGCTTGATCAGCGTCTCGGCGCGTTGCAGCCAGGGCGAGATCCGGTTGACGAAGACGAAGAAGGTCGCATTTTCAAAAGCGTAGTCACCCATGCGCTTCGGCAGCCAGATGCGGGTGTGCCGCGATACCAGCATCTGCCAGGCAACGAAGATCAGCGGCAGGCCAAGAATGAAGGTCGCGCCAGGCGGCAGCGGGATGAGGTTGGGAAGGGCAAAGACGACGAGAAATGCACCGAACGATCGATCTTCCATGGCGACCGCGAGATCACGCAGCGTAACTTTCGGCCCGGCGGTGAGCGAGAGATTGCGCAGAAGCTGGGAAAGTTGTTGCGGGTGGCTATGTGCGCCAGTCCTCGGCAGTGCCACCGTCGCGAAAGTGTCCGTCATCCCCGTCCCCCCTTTTGTTGTGTTTGTTCGGGGAGTGTGGCGGGAAGCCGTTACGATGCACTTAAATCAAATGCGACCATCGCCCAAAAATTCGGCGCAGGGCTAACAGATGGTTTCCGGACCGAGAAACGTCAGGCGTGAAGCAGAGCCGGCGTCAGGTCGCCATAACCGGTAAAGCGGTATTCATAGGCAAGCCCAAGCGTCTCTGCCGCAGCTTTTGCCTTTTGCTGCAGCTTTTCATCTTCGACTTGCGACAGGTAGACGAGTTTCTTGTAGTGCCCGAAATACATGTCGCGCAGCTCCGGATGGCGGTCCAGCCCAAGAGGCTCGATGACGAAGGCTTCGAACTGGCGTGCCAGGAAATCCGTGAGGAAAAAAGAGGTGAAATCGTCATCCCAGCGAGCCTCGAAGGCTGCGTTACCAGCGAAGAAGGAAAAACAGTGCGGTCCGGCAATACGCTCGACCTTTTCCTCTTCGCAGAGTCTGTCCAGCAGGCCCCCCGTGCCGCAATCGGCATAGGCAATGAAGATGCGGCGGAACCCTTCGGCGCGCGCCTTGTGGATAGCGGCCTTTATGCCGGGCGTGATCTTTTCGGGGGTGTTGTGCCAGATCGCCGGCAAGCATATGAGGTCGATGTGGTCGAGCCCGTTTGCTTCGCACACCGCGAGGATCTCGCGGGCAATTGCGCCACAACCGATGACGTGAACTTTTTCCGCTTTCGCGCGTTGCATAGCCGAAGATGATTCTGCCATCTTGCCCACCTGTTCAGTTCAAGGAACCCAAGCCATGACAGCAAAGACAATCGCCACCATCGGCCTCGTGCTCTTCTCGATCGCCACGCTCGCTTCATGCGGCAACACCATTCGCGGCATGGGCCGGGATACTGCTAACGCGGTGGATGCAACCCAAGACGCCGGCCGTTCGGTCGAACGCTCTGCCAATTAAGGCTTGGCCCAGTATATAAGAAAACCGGCCGCGCTTTTCATCAGCGCGGCCGGTTTTGCGTGGTCAAACTGGTTTTGATCAGGCGCCGGACAGCTGGTTGTGCTTGCGCTTCATGAAGTCCTTGGCGGTTTCGACAGCGACAGCGGCATCGCGGCAATAGGCGTCGGCGCCGACGGCCTTGCCGAATTCCTCGTTGAGCGGCGCACCGCCAACGAGAACGACGTAGTCGTCGCGCATGCCCTTTTCCTTCATCGTGTCGATCACGACCTTCATATAGGGCATGGTTGTCGTCAGAAGCGCCGACATGCCGAGAATGTCCGGCTTTTCGCGCTCGATGGCGTCGAGGTAGTTTTCGACGGGGTTGTTGATGCCGAGGTCGACGACGTCGAAACCGGCACCTTCCATCATCATGCCAACGAGGTTCTTGCCGATGTCGTGGATGTCGCCCTTGACGGTGCCGATGACGACCTTGCCCTGCTTCGGTGCGCCGGTGGCGGCAAGCAGCGGGCGAAGAATGAACATACCGGCCTTCATCGCGTTAGCGGACAGGAGAACTTCGGGAACGAACAGGATGCCGTCGCGGAAGTCGATGCCGACGATGCGCATACCTTCGACGAGTGCCTGGGTCAGGATGTCGTAGGGCGCCCAGCCGCGCTTCAGAAGGATGTTGGTGCCATCCTCGATCTCTTCCTTCAACCCGTCATAGAGGTCGTCATGCATCTGCTGCACGAGTTCGTCGTCGGAGAGATCCTCGAGAATGATTTCGTCGTCTGCCATGATAGGTTTCCTCGGTTCCTGGCGCTGCCCGGCTCAACCTCCCGGACGGACGCACTATACTTAGCTTTGTTGGTTCCAAAAGCTCTTTTCGAATGCGACGTCGCAAGCCATGAAAAACGACGGCACTCGGGTGATCCGTCCTTGCCGCCATCTGTACCTAACAAAAACAAGGTTTTATATGACAGCATGGCGACGATTCTGCCAGATACTGCCCCTTCTGTTCATGACGATAGGCGAAAATGCGGCGCGCTCTGTCTTCCAGCAGGGCGCTCTGTTAAGAGCGTGTCCGAGTTGCGCCACTTGTTGGCGCATTGAGAACCGTTCCGATGCCGAGGCTTGGTAGCATAGGCTCGACAAGTGCGCAGAAACATGCGCGGGAGAGGATGGCACATGACTGAAGTAACGGAACAGACGGAAGAAAGTGGTGGCGGCCGCCGGACGCGCGGCGAGGGCCGGGGTGCCGCGGCAAGGCGTGCTTCGCGCACCGGCGGCGGTGCTGGTCCGTCGCTTCCCTATATCACCCGCAAGATCCGCGAATACGAGGTCCTCGACGAGGAAGGCCTACAGCTGATCGAGCGCAACGCCGATACGGTTCTCGAGGAAATCGGCATCGAATTCCGTGAGGACGCCGAAGCCTTGGCGCTGTGGAAGGAAGCAGGAGCCGACGTTCGGGGCGAGCGGGTGCATTTCCCGAAGGGCCTCTGCCGCGAGCTTCTGAAATCTGCGCCGCCGGTCTTCACTTGGCATGCGCGCAATCCCGAGCGCAGCGTACAGATCGGTGGGAAGGCGACCGTCTTCGCGCCAGTCTACGGCCCTCCCTTCGTGCGCGACCTCGAAGGCGTCCGCCGCTATGCGACGATCGAAGACTTCCGCAATTTCGTGAAGCTCGCCTACATGGCACCGTCCATGCACTCTTCGGGTGGCACGGTCTGCGAACCGGTCGATATTCCGGTCAACAAGCGCCATCTCGACATGGTCTACAGCCACATCAAATATTCCGACAAGCCGTTCATGGGCTCGGTCACCGCGCCGGAACGCGCCGAGGACACGATCGCGATGGCAAAGCTCGTTTTCGGCGATGATTTCGTCGAAAACAATTGCGTCACGCTGAACCTGATCAACGCCAACTCGCCGATGGTCTTCGACGAGACCATGGTCGGCGCCTTGAAGGTCTATGCGCGGCACAACCAGGCCTGCGTCATCTCTCCTTTCATCCTCTCCGGTGCGATGAGCCCTGTGACGGTCGCGGGCACGCTGACGCAGATTCTGGCGGAAGTGCTGGCCGGTGCCTCGTTCACCCAGTTGATCCGCAAGGGCGCGCCGGTGCTGTTCGGTACCTTCGCAGCCTCGATTTCGATGCAGTCCGGTGCGCCGACCTTCGGTACGCCGGAGCCCTCGCTGGTCTCCTATGGTGCTGCCCAGCTTGCGCGACGCCTGGGTCTGCCGTTCCGCACCGGCGGGTCGCTCTGCGGCTCCAAGGTTCCGGATGCGCAGGCCGCGCACGAATCGGCCAATACGATCAACATGACGCTGCTTGCCGGCACGAACTTTTCGCTGCATGCCGCCGGCTGGCTCGAAGGCGGTCTGGTGTCGTCCTACGAGAAGTTCATGATCGACCAGGACCAGCTCGGGATGATGCAGAAGATGGCCGAAGGTGTCGATCTCTCCGAAAACGCGCAGGCGCTTGACGCCATCCGCGAAGTCGGCCCCGGCAGCCACTATCTCGGCTGCGCCCATACGCAGGCCAACTTCCAGACCGCGTTCTATCGCTCGGCGCTGGCCGACAACAATTCCTTCGAGCAATGGGAAATCGAAGGCGAGAAGCGGATCGAGCAGCGCGCCAATGCTTTGGCCCGAAGCTGGCTGGAACACTACGAGGCGCCGTATCTCGATCCGGCGATTGACGATGCGCTCAAGGACTATATCGCCCGCAAGAAGGACTCCATGCCGGACGCCTTCACCTGAAGCGAGCCCGAGAACGCCAGGGAGCAAGGCGGCGCGGCACAGGTGGCTGACCTCATCCAGAAGGAGGTCTGGCGTCCGCACTACGACAGGCGGGGGCCGAAGCCGAAATGAGCGGCCCTCTGACATCATCGGATGATGTTTTGAAGAAACTCCGTGCGGTCCTTGAACCGCACGGAGTTTTTTTGCGCGGAGTCGTCAATTTCGTTAGCGGAGACAAGGCGCCAATCCTGAACGACGGGCAGGCGGCGGCAAGTATCGTCCTGCTTGGGAATATCGGCAGGTCCATCTGGCCGGCATTCGAACGTTGGCGCGGCGTGCCGGCGAACAAGGACGCACAGAATCCGCTCGACACCTGGTCGAAAGCGGTGATCGGGCCGGTCGCGCTCGAATTCGGCGCAACCGCCTATTTCCCGTCCGATCCGCCCTGGCAGCCTTTCCAGCAGTGGGCGATGCGCGCCGACGATCTACGGCCGTCGCCTCTCGGCATTCTCATCCATCCGGAATATGGCCTGTGGCACGGCTATCGTGGGGCACTCGGCTTTGGTCACTTTCTTCCCGCCGCACTGCCAGTCCGCCATGCGCATCCCTGCGACACCTGTTCCGACAAGCCCTGCCTTTCAGGTTGTCCGGTGGCTGCTGTGTTGACGTCGGGTTTTCAGATTGCGCCTTGCCGCACGCACCTGAAAACGGCGGAAGGCAAGACCAACTGCATGATCGCCGGGTGCCTTGCCCGAAACCTCTGTCCTGTCGGCACGGAGTATCGCTATCAGCCGGAACAGCTGCGTTTTCATATGGCTGCGCTCAATTTGTAGTATTTCAAACTTCATTTTGCTTTTGTCGCTTGGCAGGGTCGGATGCGGCATGAAAAGGTATTTGAATGCTCCTCTGTTTGCGTATCGGGTTAGCCGTGATTGCTTTCGCTTCTTCCGCTGACGACGCTGCTGCCGCATGCCGTAAGGTGATGCATCTGACCCAGGCGTATGCGGTGTGCAGCTTCGACCCCGCGGCGAGTGATATCCGCGTCTACCATCGTGGTCGCGACGGCCTGCCCTATGCCGGTTTTGAAAACCTTGCCCGCGACCTGCGGCAGGAGGGCCAATACCTCGAATTCGCCATGAACGGCGGCATGTACGAGGCGGACCTGACGTCTGTCGGCCTGCTGGTTATCGACGGCGTCGAGCGCAAACCGATCGATCGCGACAAAGGCTGGGGCAATTTCTATCTGAAACCGAACGGCGTATTCTTCCTGCGTGGTGACCGGGCAGGGGTGATGGAAACCGAGGCCTATGTCGCGGCGGCAACCAAGCCGGACTTTGCCACGCAATCCGGGCCGATGCTCGTCATCGATGGTGCCTTGCATCCGGCGTTCTTGCCGCAAAGCGACAGCCTGCAGATCCGCAACGGCGTCGGTGTCGCGCAGGATGGAAAGGCAGTATTCGCGATTTCTCTGGAACCGGTGCGTTTTCATGATTTCGCGACGCTGTTTCGTGATCGGCTTGGTTGCGCCAACGCGCTTTTTCTTGACGGATCGATCTCCAGCTTGTTCGCGCCCACCCTGAACCGCTACGACAATACCCATCCGCTGGGGCCGATCATTGCCGTGACGAAAAAGGGGCCCGGCCCGTAAAAATAATTTGCGCATCGCCCAAAGGATCGGGCCACGCGGAACGTCTCAATAGCAGTTGCAACAAATCCGGGCTGATGACTTGGACGAAGAGCTGATCGATAAGGCGCAGAGAGGCGACCGGAATGCCTTCGGCCTGCTCGTCGAAAGACACTATGATTTTGTGCATGCCGTTGCCTGGCGCTGGTCCGGCAATGTCAGCGATGCCGAGGATATCACCCAGACGGTTTGCGTGAAGCTCGCGAATACGATCCGGACCTTCCGCGGGGCGAGCCGGTTTCGCACCTGGCTCTACGCGCTGACGCTGAACGCGGCGCGCGACCATCAGCGCCGCCAGGTGCGGGAACGGCGCAATGCGGCGAGTTTTCTCGCAGATCCGACCAACGCTGCGGCCAATGACAATCACGATCAGGCCGAGGCGCTCTGGGAGGCCGTGCGGCAATTGCCCGATAAACAGGGTGATGCGGTCCTGCTTGTCTATGGCGAGGGGCTCAGCCATTCCGCGGCGGCCGATGTCATGGGATGTTCGGAGGCGACCGTATCCTGGCATGTGCATGAGGCCCGCAAGCGCCTGAAGATCCTGCTCGGCAGGGAGACGGTATGATGAACGACGAACTGAAGAATCTCGGCCAAATGACCCCGCCGGCGCCTTCCCCGGAAGCGCAGGCCCGCGCGCTGTCGCTTGCGATGCAGGCGTTCGACGCGGCGGAAAATAATTCGGCCGCCGCCCAAGGAACCGCCGATCATCGGCGTCAAAGCTCCATATTCAACAGGCTATGGAGCCCCGTCATGAACAGGAAATTTCTCGCAGGTTCGGCACTTGCCACGCTGCTCGTCGTGCCAGCTGCTGCTTTTCTCACGCTGGAACTGACACGCAACGGGTTGCCGGTCGATACGAAAACCCCTGAGGTCGCGTTGACCGAAAGCAAGGATGAGAGAGGAGCCGATATCAAGAGCGAGAGCATGGCTGACAAGAAAACACGGTCCGATTTCTCCGCCGATGAGGTTGACGCGCTTCTGAAAAAGCAGGATCAACAAGGCCAGGTGAGACAATCTTTCGGTGCGGCACGCCGCGCCGCGCCAACTTCATCCGCGGAGCGAACGGATGGCAATGCTCCTGATGCTGAATCATTGTCGCGGCAGGCCCAAGGGGTGATCGCACCGGCTCCGGTCGTCGAAGAAGGAACTGTCGGCGAGACGCCCGCAATAGCACCTAACTCCGACACCCAAATGGTGCAGCAACCGGAAGAAAATCGCGATCGCTTTACGGCGGAGGAAACCAGCCGGGTCAAGAGCGTCGCCACCGATCCGGTGTCGACCTTCTCCGCCGACGTTGATACCGCCTCCTATTCCTTCGTCCGCAAGGCGCTAATGGCCGGCGAGATCCCGAACCATGACAGCGTGCGCGTTGAGGAGATGATCAACTATTTCCCCTACGATTGGCCGGGTCCCGAAAGCGAGGCCGAGCCGTTCAAGGCGACCGTCACCGTTGTGCCGACGCCGTGGAATGCCAATACGCGGCTGATGCATGTGGGGATCAAGGGGTATGACGTGGTTGCTGCAACGGCGCCGCGCGCGAACCTGGTGTTTCTTATCGATGTTTCGGGCTCCATGGACGAGCCCGACAAGCTGCCTCTTCTGAAAAGCGCCTTCCGTCTTCTGATCGACAAGCTGAAGCCGGAGGATACGGTTTCGATCGTCACCTACGCCGGCAATGCCGGCACGGTGCTCGAGCCGACCGCCATCAAGGACAAGGCAAAAATCCTTGCGGCGATCGATACGCTTCAGCCGGGCGGTTCGACGGCGGGGGCGCAAGGTCTGGAAGCCGCCTACGATCTGGCTGAACGCGCCTTTGTTAAGGGTGGTGTCAACCGGATCATGCTGGCGACCGACGGCGACTTCAATGTCGGCCCTTCCAGCGACGAGGAACTGAAAGCGACGATCGAACAGAAGCGCAAGAGCGGCATTTTCCTCTCGGTCCTCGGCTTTGGCCGCGGCAACTACAACGACGCTCTGATGCAGACGCTGGCTCAGAACGGCAATGGCACCGCGAGCTATATCGATACGCTGGCCGAAGCGCAGAAGTCCTTGGTCGAGGAGGCGGGTTCCTCGCTCTTCCCGATCGCCAAGGACGTGAAGTTCCAGGTCGAGTTCAATCCGCTTCAGATCGCCGAATACCGGCTGATCGGCTACGAGACCCGCGCCCTGAAGCGCGAGGACTTCAACAATGACAGGGTCGATGCCGGCGATATCGGATCCGGCCACCGCGTCACCGCAATCTACGAGATCACGCCGAAGGGCAGCCCCGCGGTTCTCAACGACGACCTGCGCTACGGTGCGGCTCCTGCGGCGCAGCAGGCCGAGCCCATTGAAAAATCCGGCGAACTCGCGTTCCTGAAAATCCGCTATAAAAAGACGGACAGCGACACCAGCAGCCTGATCACCACCCCTGTAACGGAAGAAAACGCCGTGCCGTCGCTGCAGCAGGCCGGGCAGGATGTGCGATTCTCGGTTGCGGTGGCAGCCTTCGGTCAGAAGCTTCGGGGAACGGATGCCGTGTCCACCTATCCCTACGGTTCGATTCTCGATCTAGCGGCGGGCGCCAAGGGTGACGATCCCTATGGCTACCGTGCCGAGTTCTTGAACATGGTTCGGCTGGCAAAAAGTCTCGGCGGCGAATGACCCATCGTCAGGCTTTCGGATAGGCTCTTTGCAGGCCGCCCGATCTGACCAGTCCGGTCCTGAAAGCCTGGTAGACGGCGTGCTGGCTGGAGCGCGCCGTTTCCATCAAACGGATCTGCAGCCGGGCAGGGGCGTTCGAGCCCAGCCATTCGCCGAGTTTTTCGAGCTTGAGAGAATTCAGCAGCCGCGCTTCCGCAGCAAGGCTTAGGTGTCGGTACAGCCCCTCCACCAGACTTTCGTCCTGCGCGGAGTTTTCCATCAGCAGCTTCAGGTAGGATTGATCGTTCTCGCCAAACGCTGCGAGTTTTTCTGCAACGGAATCGCGGTCCGGAAAAGTCGCTATTGCCTGCATCATCGGTCGTCTCTCGTCATATTCGTCTTGTGAACAGGGTCGTGTGTAAAGCGCGTCGCGATCTTTCAGATTCACAAGTCGCGCTTTAGATCATTGATTTTACGCATGTCGCTCTCGCAAAAGCGCTGCACACATTTGCGCGACATGCTTTAACGGGTCAGGCTGGGGCAAAACTGGATTCAACCGTATCACCGGATGTAATGGGCAGCGACCGACGAAAAAAGGCTCGGGACCGTAGGGTCCCGAGCCTTTTGTCACATTGCGCCCTGGCGTCTACCCCCGGCGGCGACCGCGCTCACGTGCCGGTGCCGACGGAGCTTCATTGGCAGTCTTGTTGCGCAGCGGGCCGATGCGTTCGACGATCGTTTCGACGGTCGGGCGCTCACTCGGCACATAGGTGTCGAGTGCGACGCGCATTGCCGCCAGATGTTCGCAGGACGTGCCGCAGCAGCCGCCGATGATCTTGGCGCCGGCATCGCGGGCAAGGCGCGCATAATCAGCCATCAGCGGCGGAGTGCCGGAATAGTAGATTTCCGAACCACGGAATTCCGGGATGCCGCAATTGCCCTTGACGATGATCGCCGCCGCCGGATTGGCTTCCGTCATGTCCAGCAGCGAGGAGAGGATGTCCGAGGCGCCGACGCCGCAATTGGCACCGGTGGCGACCGGGCCGTTGCCGATATCCCCGGCTATGGCGTGAATATCCTTCGGATGCAAACCCATCATCGTCTTGCCTGCAGTATCGAACGATCCGGTGTAGACGTAGGGAAGCCCCACCTTGACGGCAGCTTCTGCCGCAGCGCGAATTTCATCGGGTGAGGACATCGTCTCGATCCAGGCGACTTCGGCGCCGCCGGCCTTCAGGCCTTCGATCTGCTCGATGAAGGCATCCACGGCATCCTCGTAGCTCATGGCGCCGAGCGGGATGAGCAACTCCCCAGTCGGGCCAACGGATCCGGCGGTGATCACCTTGCGCGGCGCCTTGTCGGCAACGGCGCGGGCGATTTCTGCGGCCCGCTTGTTGAGGTCATGAACGCGGTCCTGTGCCTGGTGCAGCTTGAGCCGGTGGCGCGTGCCGCCAAACGAGTTGGTCAGGATGATATCCGCACCCGCATCGACGAAATCCTGATGCAGCTTGGTGATGTTTTCCGGCTTTGCCTCATTCCAGAGCTCTGGTGCCTCGCCCGCTTCGAGGCCCATCGCAAACAGCGAAGTGCCCGTCGCGCCATCGGCAAGAAGCACGCCCTTGGCGTTGAGCAGGTCGGAAAGCGGGTTGGCGAGCGCGGTCATGGCTGATCCCTGATTTAAATCGAGTGTCACAAACATATAAAGATATCTTTATGTGATTGCAATGGTCTCGTTTTGATCAGCGCGGCATGCGCACGCCCATTCGCGCGGCAATTCCCAACCCGAAAACGGCCATCGCCGCCAGGAGCCACATTGGGTCGGCGCGGTTGAGGAGAAAGCTCTCCATCATGCCATTATAGGTCATGAAGATGATGACCATGATGCAGAAGTCCGCGAAATGGCAGCTCGCCGGCTGCCGGGTGGCGCGCATATAGTCGTAGAACGGTTTGGCGAAAAGCACCAGGATCATCAACAGCCCGCCCGGCAAGCCGAAGGTGAGAACGGCGTCGAGATAGCTGTTGTGGCCCGAAACGATGCCGCGCACGTCCCAGTTTGCCTCGAAATTTTCTTCTAGGCCGCGGATGACCGGCGACAGCCAGAAACTTGCGTAACCGTGGCCGAGCCACAGGTGGTCGGGAATGCTTGCGCTTGCAAACTTCCAGATGTCGTCGCGGCCGGTGAAGGTCGGGTCTTCCAGCACGCCACCGGTGATCGATAGAAACAGATCCGAATAGATGGTGCCGAGCGTCAGGCAGAAGATCAGCATCGCGAAGAGGAAGTGGGCAAGGACCGTCAGGCCCGGCTTGCCGACCGCACGGCCAACGAGCACCAGCATGATCGCCAGCGGCAGGAAACCGATCGTGGTCTTGGAGCCGGTGTGAAGAACGAAATTGGCAGCGAGAACGGCGATCAGCAGTCCCCGCACGGTGGCGCCCGCCCGCAGGCAGTAGATGCCGAACATGCAAAGCACGGAAAATACTGGGGCCGTGACGTTCTTGTGGATCAGGTGGCCTTTCCAGAAGCCGGCATGCCAGGGTTCGGATCCAGCGGCGCTATGGATGGCGATGTCGGGCGCGACGACGAGTGCCGCGTAGTCGACGAGGATCAGAAAGAGGATGGCGTTTGCGCCGGCATTGACGAAATCCTTTTCGTTGCGCGGCAGGACGAGCACACCGGCAACCAGGATCATCGCCACAAGGCTCAACATCAGGCCGCGGCTCGAAGCCATCGGATCGTAGGATTGCAGGCACGACATGAAGGCGACGGCGAATACGATGACCCAACTCGGCGATACGATCCGCTTCAGTACGCGGGTGTCGACGATCAAGAGCATTGCGAAAAGGTATATGCCGCCGAGGGCGAGGTAGCCGAGCTGATTGACGATATTGCCGTCGTTGGCCGCTGCGGGATCGGGCTCATAGGTGCCCTGGAACGGAATGAGCGTGAAGGCGATCAGGAACAGGCCGGCGCCGGACAGGAAGGCGGCCACTTTTCGCGTGATCTGCGCCGTGAAAAGGCCAGCACTCCCCCGAGGGTCGGCGCGGCGGCGAAAATCCCGCGAAGCTGTCGAAGCATGATCCTGCATCTGACCGGCCGGATTGAGGAAGGCGCTGTGGCGCAACTGCCCCGATGGAAGAGGCGTTTCCGTTACCATGACGGTTTATGGTTAAACCGAGGTGAACGGCCGGGCTCAACGAAAAAAGCGCCCGTTTCCGGGCGCCTTGGTGGCTGCGTATGGAAAATCGCGATTATTCCGCGGCCTGGGCCACCCTGTCGTGGCTGATCGGCGTGACCATCGCCGAAATGATCGTGCTGAGATCGATCGATCCGACTGCTTTGCCATTGACATCGACGACGTGCGCGACGTTCTGGTTGGCGACGGTCATCATCCGGGCCGCGCTTTCGAGTACGGTACCGACGACGACCGGGACGCCCTCTGGATTGCTGGAAAGCGGCTTCATGATCGTTTCGACATTGATCACACGGCCTCGGTTCACTTCCTTGACGAAGGCGGTGATATATTCATCGGCGGGCTTTAGGACGATATCCTGGCCGGTGCCCTGCTGGATCACCTTGCCGTCGCGCAGGATGGCGATCTTGTCGCCAAGTCGAAGAGCCTCGTCGAGATCGTGGGTGATGAATACCACGGTCTTCTTCAGTTCCTTCTGCAGGTCGAGCAGGACGGACTGCATGTCGACGCGGATCAGCGGGTCGAGGGCCGAATAGGCTTCGTCCATCAACAGAATATCGGCATCGTTGGTCAGCGCGCGGGCAAGGCCGACGCGCTGCTGCATCCCGCCCGAGAGCTGGTTGGGGTAGTGGTTCTCGAACCCCTGGAGGCCGACCCGTTCAATCCAGCCCTGCGCCCGCTTGCGGCTCTCCGCGTCAGGCACGCCCTGGATTTCCAACCCGTAGATGGTGTTTTCGATGATCGTGCGGTGCGGCAGAAGCGCGAACTTCTGGAACACCATCGCTGTCTTGTGGCGGCGGAATTCGCGAAGATCGCTTTCGTTCATCTTGCAGACGTCGACACCGTCATAGAGCACTTCGCCGGCCGTCGGATCGATCAGCCGGTTGATGTGCCGGATCAGGGTCGACTTGCCCGAGCCCGACAGGCCCATGACAACCATCACGCCGCCGGCAGGCATTGAGATGTTGATGTCCTGAAGTCCGAGCACATGGCCGTATTTTTCGTTCAGCTCGCCCTTGCCGAGACCGGCCTTGACCTGATCGATGAAGTCGCGGCCACGGGGGCCGAAGATCTTGTAGAGGTTCTTGACCTCGATTGCATGACTAGCCATGGATTACCTCCGAGTGCTTCTGCAGCCGCTTGCCATAGGCCTGGCTGGTGCGGTCAAAAATGATGGCAATCGCAACGAGTGCGAAACCATTGAAGAAGCCGACGGTGAAAAACTGATTGTTGATCGCCTGCAGCACGTTCCGGCCGAGACCGCCGACGCCTACCATCGACGCGACCACGACCATGGCCAGCGACATCATGATCGTCTGGTTGATGCCGGCCATGATGGTGGGCAGGGCGAGTGGCATCTGGACGTTCTTCAATCGCTGCCACGGCGACGAGCCGAAGGCGTCTGCGGCTTCAAGCACTTCCTTGTCCACCAGCCGGATGCCGAGGTTGGTCAGTCGTATCATTGGCGGAACGGCATAGATCACCACGGCGATCAGCCCGGGAACCTTGCCGATGCCGAAGATCATGACGACAGGGATCAGGTAGACGAAGCTCGGCATCGTCTGCATGACGTCGAGGATCGGATTGATGATCGACTGCGCGCGCTCGGAACGGGCCATGACGATGCCGATCGGAATGCCGACCAGGATGGCGATCAGCGTACAGACCGTAACCATCGCCAGCGTGACCATCGTGTCGTTCCACAGCCCGACAAGGCCGATCGCAAACATGGACACGATGGTGCCGACAGTGATCCGCATGTCGCGGCTGCCGTAATAGACGATCGCGACCATCACGGCGAGAATGACGATCCACGGCGAACCGACGAATAGTCTTTCGAGGTAATTCAAGAACCATTGGAGCGGCTGGACGAGCGCATCGATGGCATTCACGTAGCTGCGAACAAGACCTTTAAAGCCTTCGTCCACGCTCTTGCGGGCCATGCGGATTGTCGTGTCGTCGATAGCCGGAAATTTACAAAGCAGATCTGGCAAGTAACTGCATATTGCCATGTCGTTCCCCTTTTAACCGGAAGTTTATCTATAGCCGGCTGCGTCGCCGGGCCTGTTTCAGGCTCGCGCGCAGACTTGGGTGGTCTCTCCGGACCCCGGCATTTCGAGAATGTGACAAGTTTCGCCGCAGGCGGCTATGCCGTTTGCGACGGTCTTCGCTTTCACATCCGCATTTGGTGAAATACCGGCGGCATCTTCATGCCGCCGGTACTCGTAATCTTCCTCCGGTTGCGCTCTGCTGCTTCACCGGATCATCAGGCACGTCATGAGGGTGAGACAGCGAAGCTTGAGGCTCCACTGTCCATCAGCATTCGTGCTTACAGAGCGGCCTTGACCTTCTCTGCGACGTCAGGCGCGACCCACTTGGTCCACATGTCCGGATAGGTTTCCAGGAAGTGCTTCGCTGCGTCCTCGTTCGTGCCTTGGTTGGAATCCATCCAGGCGAGAACCTTGTTGACGGTGCCGTTGTCCCACTTGCGGGTCTTGACGTAGTCCATGGTAACGCCAGCCTTCTCGGAGAATGCCTTGGTCACGACGGTATAGACGTCCGAGGTCGGGTAGGAGTTGACCTTCGGATCCGGGCAGTCCGGGACCGCCGTGCAGGCGTCCCAGTCGGCCTTGTTGTGTTCGACGCCGAAGCTGAGGCGCGTCATCTCGTATTTGCCGAGAATGGCAGTCGGAGCCCAGTAATAACCGAGCCAGCCGGACTTCTTTTCAAAGGCGTTGGAGATCGAGCCGTCGAGACCGGCAGCCGAACCGGTGTCGATCAACTCGAAGCCGAGCTTGTCGGCGCCCAGCGCCTTGTAGAGGTTGGCGGAGGATACCTGGCAGTTCCAGCCCGACGGGCAGTTGTAGATCGCAGCCTTGGACGGATCCTCGGGCGCCGGGAACAATTCCGGATGCTTTAGCGCATCCTGGACCGTCTTGATGTCGGGATTTGCGTCGGCGATGAACTTCGGAATCCACCAGCCTTCGACACCACCTTCGCTGAGCAGCGGTGCGGCCTCGATTAGGCGGCCTTCCTTGATGGCGGCGTCGAGAGGCGTGCGCACAGCATTGACCCACAATTCGGGCGCCATGTCGGGTTGGGCCTTCTCGTTCATGGAAGTGAATGTCGGCATGGTGTCGCCGGTGACGAGCGTTACCGTGCAGCCGTAGCCATTTTCAAGGATGAACTTGTCGACATGCGCCGCAACGCCGGCCGATGCCCAGTTCATTTCTGCAATGCTGACTTCGCCGCACTCTGCGGCCTGCGCCGATCCGGCCATTGCGTAAAGGCCGGCGGCGAGAATGGTGGAAGCGAGGAGCTTCTTCATGTTTAAGACCTCCCAGTCTTAGATGCAGTCAAAAATCTTTGGGGCGGACCAGAATGCTGCAGTCCTGGGCGCCCAATTGTTCAGGTCGAAGCAGGCCGGGGCTTTTTGAGGCAAAGGCCATTCTTTCACCACGCTGCGGCGGCGTTCGAGTTTTCTTGTCTGACCGCGAAACCTTGTCTCAGTCATCTCTCGTTTTGCCGTTGCAGGCAGCGTAAGTATTCCTCTGGAGAAATCAACCTCCGGGATTCGGTTTAAGGAATTCGGGTGGGTGGAAACGGACCTGCAAGCTGTTGAATTTTAATGAGCCGGGCAAGATTTTTGTGCAAATGCGGCAGTCCTTGACGCAAAATTAGCACTGCTTCACAAACCTGCGTTGAAGCGCGTTTTGTCGCAGACAAATTGTGTTCCGAATGCGCCTCCGGAAGGATTTTTCCGGTTGGCGAAAAAATCTCAAAAAAAAACCGAATTCACCTTTGGTTAAGCTCTCACTAACCATCCGGTAACACTGTCAGGCTAATTGTCTCCCTGCGGCGGGGAACACCTGCCGCCC
>UCOA01000002.1 GCA_900474095.1 Hyphomicrobiales bacterium
CGGAGCGAGCGCGTTGCTGCAAGGCATGCGAGGCCTCCAGATCGGGCTTAAGCTGAAGTGTGATGCTGATCTTATCAGGAGATGCAACCATTGGCGAGCGGACCCCCGTCGCCTCCATCCGACTATGGCTGCGTTTTTATGAGTTCACGCCCTAGTAGAAAGCACAATATTTAGGCATTTACTGATGAAATTTTCATCGCTAATGTCGCCGAAATCATCATTCGGTTCCTCCCTGCATGCGTCATCACATAAAATATTTTGTCCGCCGGCACGAACCCCGTGGCCAGGCCCATCACCATCTGAAATCAGCGATCGGCGCAATCACAGCGATGGTCGCGGTCGGGTTGCTTGCTGTCTGTACGGGGCTGCCGATGTTGATCGCCCCGTTTGGCGCGAGTGCTGTGCTTCTGTTCGGACAACCGAAAAGCCCTCTGTCGCAGCCGGCAAATGTGATCGGCGGCTATTTGCTGGCGGCGACAATCGGCAGCATGGCGGCCTTCTTCTTTCCCAGCCTGTGGCTGGCGGGAGCCATCGCTGTCGGCATCACGATCGGCCTGATGCTGATCCTCAGGGTCACGCATCCGCCAGCAGGCGCCGTGCCGATCGTCGCCATCGCCTCGCATTTCGATGCGCCGGTGCTGTTCGAGGTCGTATCAGCTGGAAGCGTTCTGCTGGTCATGATCGCCGTGCTGCACCACCTGATCCCGCCGCGCCAGCAATATCCGTTGCGGGCGGATTGAGCGCAGGAAAGTCCACGCTCAAATCGGGTTCAACGGGGCAATATCAGGCCTTTCGCCCCATCATGCAGAAGAAGAAACCATCGGTGTTGGTCGAGGCTGGGGTCAGGGTGACCGTCTTCATGTCGGTCGACCACGGCTGCGGCTTGTCCGTACCGAAAAGGCCAGCCCAGGCATCGGCGCCAGACAGGATCTCGAATTCCGGATTGTCTTCGCAAAAGCCATAGACCTGCGCCTCGTTTTCTTCGGGCAGTACCGAACAGGTCACATAGATGAGATAGCCGCCCGGGCGCACGAAGGGTGCGGCACCTGCCAGGGCCTCCTGCTGCTGCGACAGACGCTCCTCGAGATTCTTCTGCGTCAGCCGCCACTTGGTATCCGGCCTGCGGCGCCAGGTGCCGGTGCCGGTGCAGGGCGCGTCGACGAGAACGCGGTCGAACTTGCCGGCAAGCGGGGTCAGGCCTTCGAGCCGGTCATGGACCTGGACATTGCGGGTCCCCGCCCTCTTCAGGCGTTCGATGATCGGGGCGAGGCGCTTGCGGTCGGTGTCATAGGCATGCACCTGGCCCTTGTTGTTCATGGCTGCCGACAGGGCCAACGTCTTGCCACCACCTCCGGCGCAATAATCGAGGATCTGGTCGCCTTCCTTCGGCATCACAAGATCAGCGACGATCTGCGATCCTTCGTCCTGCACCTCGAACCAGCCCTTCTGGAAGGACAATTCGGCCGTCACATTGGGCAGCCGCGACGGTCCCTCGCCCGCCTGCACGCGAATGCCTTGCCGTGCGATCGCGGTCGGCTCGACGCCGCTGCGCTCCAGCGCCTTCAAGACTTTCTCACGCGAGGCCTTCAGGGTGTTGGCGCGCAGATCGAGCGCGGGACGCCCAGCCAGCGCCTTTGCCTCGGCAAGCCAGTCCTCGGAGAAATTTTCCTCGAAGGAGGGCTGCACCCATGCCGGGATATCACCCTGCACGTTGAGCGGCGCGTCTTCCAGCTTGCGGCCGGCGAAAGCCGTCTTCATTTCTTCGGTGAGTGGTTGAGGGGCGAACCTGTCGCCTTCCAGTTCGGCTGCCAATTGCTCCGGGGAAACGCCCCATTGGCGGAACATCACGGCATGGCCGAGTGCGGTGGCGCTATCGCTATCCATCAGCCAGGCGTGCGAGAGCTTCATGCGCAAGGCGTCGTAGACGATATTGCCGATCGCCGCGCGGTCGCCCGATCCGGCAAAACGATGCGCCAGCCCCCAGTCCTTGAGGGCGTCGGCCACGGGACGCTTGCGTGCCTCAATATCGGCAAGAACCTCTATGGCTCCTGCGAGCCTGCCACCCAGTCGCATCTTTCAAACTCCATTTTCCGCCGTGGTAGCGGTGATGGCCGTCAAGAGCAAGCCGGGAGGCGGCGGCAGGTGACGATTGCTGACCGGATGCGAGGTCGTGGACCTATACGGGAGGCGGAAGCGCCCTTCCCGATCATCAAACCCGGCCGGAAAAACTCCGGATAGGCACATTCGCCGTCAGCTGACGACGCGATAACAGATGCTGGCGGTTCCGGAGCGGATCATGCCGATATGGGAGGCGGCAGCTTTGGAGAGATCGATGACGCGGCCGCGAATGAAGGGACCACGATCGTTGATGCGGACGACAACCGTCTTGCCGTTGCGCTTGTTGGTGACGGCGACCTTGGTGCCGAACTTGAGGTTCCGGTGAGCCGCCGTCAGATATTTGGCGTTCATCCGCTCGCCGGATGCGGTGCGCGAGGAAAGCGCGTACCAAGATGCACCGCCGCAGCCCGATCCTGCGGCGTGGCTTGATGTTACGGAAGTAAATGTTGCCCCCAAGGCAAAGAACGCTGCCAATGCAGCCGACGTCAGCTTTGTCTTCGCCAAACGCATAATCCCTATCGCGTGAAAAATTAGAAAGTTCTTACGAAGGGTAAGTTTGTCCGTATGAAAGATGGCGAAAAAGTGCCTCAACCTTTAACTTTGCATTAGGATATATTGACAATCTTCGAAAAATTAAAATTACGAAAATTTGAATCTCTGTCGCGTAACTGCGGAAGTGCTTTGAAATCAGTTATTAAGCCAAAACCAGCCTCTTGCACGGGTACCAGGGCGTGCAGTCCAATAAAAAATGATTCAAATTTTTAAAATGCGCTATATTCAGCTGATTTGGCAGATAGAAAATCGCCAAATCGCGCCAAGGTTGTATATTCTCGGAAGAGGAAATCTGATGTTCTTGCTGTTCTGGTAGAAGAATTCCCCGGTAGAACATGAATATCTCACCAAGGAATTATCCGATCTGTCGAAAGTGATCCATAGACTATCGGTAATCAATTATACTTCAAAGATCATCCGCGCCAATGACCGGTATTCCATAATTCCGCTAGCGAAATTCGATAGTCCGGAAAGCGAAAGACGAAGCCGAGATCGCGCAGGCGCGCATTCGAAACCCGTTTGTTCTCGCCATAGAATGACCGCGCCATGGGCGACAATTCGGCCTCCTCGAAGGGTATCTCGGGCGGCGCGCTGACACCCATCAGCCGTGCAGCCTCGGCAACAATATCTTGCGGCGGCGCAGGCTCATGGTCGGTGACGTTGAAGATGCCACCGATCGACTTCTCCGCCAGAAAGAGTGCAGCACCTGCGATATCCTCGACCCGGATACGATTGAAAACCTGGTTGGGCTTGATGAGGCGGCGGGCCGTGCCGGCTTCGAGATTGCAGAACGCATTGCGACCGGGACCGTAGATGCCGGAAAGGCGCAGCACCGCGACTGGGACATCATTATCGTGACCAAAGGCGAGCCAAGCCCTTTCCGCGGCCACACGCTCGACGGAGCGGGCGGAAACCGGCTCCAACGACGTCTCCTCTGTAACCCAGGCGCCGCCGTGATCACCATAGACGCCGACCGTCGAGAGATAGGCCGCCCATTTCAGGTTCGGCATGAGATCGGCAAGCGGTGGCGCTTCGGGACGCATCATCGGATCGCCCTCACGGCCCGGCGCGATGGACTGGACCAGGTGGGTCGTTCGCTCCATCGCGAAGGCGAGTTCCGGCGAGATGTCGACGCCGTCATAGACAAGCGCATAGATCCCGCGCTCGCGAAGGTCGGCGAGCTTGTCTTCCGACCGCGTCGTTCCGGTGACCGATTGCGCCAAGGGCAAAAAGGCCTTGGCGATGGCCGAGCCGGAAAAACCGGCGCCCAGGATCAAGACATGCATCAGACAACTCCTGCCAGTTTCCATTCGGCGAGCACTTCGGTGTCGGCCTCGCTTTGCCGTCTTGCCGCAAAATTCGCGAAATCGCCAGCCCTCATCAATCGTGCCAACGCCCAGACCGCCATGCCGCGCACCGTTGGCGACGTATCCTTGGACAAGGTCGTGCAGACATCAATCAGCCCGGCATCGCCGGAATTGCCGGCGGCGATCAGACAGTTGCGCACGAACCGGTCGCGGCCGATCCGCTTGACCGGCGAGCCGGAGAAGAATGCGCGGAATGAAGCATCGTCGAGCGTCAGCAGGAAGGACAATCGCGGCGCCTTCAGATCCTCGCGCGCCTTGAGCTTCATCTCGGAGGCGAGAGCGGCGAACTTGTTCCATGGACATGCGGCAAGGCAATCGTCGCAGCCATAGATGCGATTGCCGATCAAAGGCCGCAGCGTCGGATCGATCGGCCCCTTGTGCTCGATCGTCAGATAGGAAATGCAGCGGCGCGCATCGATCTTGTAAGGGGCCGGAAAGGCATTGGTGGGGCAGGCGTCGAGACAGGCACGACAGGAGCCGCAATGATCCCGCTCGGGTTCATCGATCAGCAGGTCGGCCGTGGTGAACAGGCTGCCGAGAAACAGCCAGGAGCCGAATTCGCGGCTGACGAGATTGGTGTGCTTGCCCTGCCAGCCGAGCCCCGCCTGTTCGGCCAGCGGCTTTTCCATGACGGGCGCCGTATCGACGAAAACCTTGACGTCTTCGCCCGCCCTTGCGGCAAAACGTGTCGCGACCTCCTTGAGCTTGCCCTTGATGACGTCGTGATAATCGCGGTTCTGTGCATAGACCGAAATGGCCCCACGATCGCAACGTTCGAGATAGGAGCGTGGGTCGTCGTCCGGCCCATAGTTCATGCCGAAGAGGACGACGGAGCACACATCGCTCCACAGGACGCGGGGATCGGCGCGGCGATCCGCCGTCTCCGCCATCCAGTGCATCGTGCCGTGATAACCTTCGCCAAGAAAATCGGCGAGACGCTCCGGCGCCTGCGGAATGGAGTCTGGACGCGCGACGCGGCAGACGTCGAAACCTTTGTCGCGGGCTTCATCCTTGAGGAAGCTGGTGAGCGTCCGGCGCCTCTTGTCGGGTATTCCCATCTGGAGCGCATCCCCGGGCACGGGGCTCTGTTGTCGCTGGCGCATGATATTGACCGAAAACCGTTTCATGAGTTCCCGGCATCATGCCCTAAAAATCGAGATCAGCGTAGTGCGATACGGGGGTAACGCCGCGCACGCGCTCCGCAAGCAGCGGCCTGAAAGACGGCCGGGATTTCAGCCGCTGGTACCAATCCTTCACCGCCGGAACTTCGGCCCAATCGATCTCGCCGAGGTAATCAAGCACGGAGATTGCAGCAGCGGCAGCAATATCCGCATAGGACAGCCGGTCGCCGGCGAGATAGGTGCGCGAGCCGGCAAGCCACCCGAGATATTTCAGATGCTGGCGAATATTCGAACGCGACGTGCGAAGGACCTTCGAATCGGGTGCGCCACCGCCCTGGTCGGGGGTCATCTGCAGCTTGAAAATGCGCTCACGCACCAAGGGCCGCGTTACATCGGCTTCCATCTTCTGCAGAAACCACTCGGCCAGCCGGCGGATTTCCGCGCGCTGGAACGGGTCTTCGGCCAGAAGCCGACGGTCACGCTTCAGAACGCCGTTTGTCTCGTCGAGATATTCCGAGATCACAGTCGCGCCACACAGCGCCCGCATGCTGTCATCGACATAGACCGGCAGGGTTCCTGCGGGATTGAGGGTCAGGAAGTCCCGCCGCTTCTCCCAGGGCTGCTCTTCGGCCAGTTCCGTCTGATAGCCGTACTCCGACAAGATCAGGCGGACGAACCGGGAAGAAGTCGACATGGGGTGGTGATAGAGAGTTGGCATTCGATCGGGTTTCGTCAGTTCGATTGGGGGATGGTTTGTCGCGGCGGTTTGGTCTGGCCACGGCGCGTTTGAAAAAGCTATAGGAACTTGCTGGCGCAAACACAAGCGAATCAGCCAGTGCCCTTCGATGGTCCCAGACCTTAACCCCCAATGCTTCAGGGATACTTAATTCATGGCCGATCAATCGATCATCAGTGCGCTTGTCCTCGGTTTTATCGAGGGCCTGACCGAATTCATTCCGGTGTCTTCGACCGCGCATGTGCTGCTTGCCGGGCATTTCCTCGGATTCAAATCCCCAGGAAACACCTTTGCCGTGCTCATCCAGCTCGGCGCCATCCTCGCTATCCTGCTCGTCTATTCTCAGCGTCTCCTGTCGATCGCAGCCGCCCTGCCCTCCAGCGCCAAGGCGCGGCAATTCGTCATGTCGATCCTTCTCGCCTTCCTGCCCGCTGCCGTGATCGGCGCCATAGCACATGATTTCATCAAGAGCGTGCTGTTCGAAACGCCGATGCTGATCTGCATCGTGCTGATCCTCGGCGGCATCGTCCTTTATGCAATCGACCGTTTGCCGCTGAAGCCGAGATACCGCGACGTCATGGACTATCCGCCGTCGCTCGCCCTGAAGATCGGACTTTTCCAATGCCTGGCGATGATCCCCGGCACCTCCCGCTCGGGCGCGACCATTGCCGGCGCGTTGCTGATGGGTACCGACAAGCGCTCAGCCGCCGAGTTCTCGTTCTTCCTCGCCATGCCCACAATGCTCGGCGCCTTCACGCTCGACCTCTACAAGAATCGCAGCGCGTTGAACTTCGACGACGTGTCGCTGATCGTCGTCGGCTTCATCGCGGCTTTCGTGGCGGCGCTGGTCGTCGTGCGCTCGCTCTTGAATTTCGTCTCCAGCCGCGGCTTTGCACCGTTCGCCATCTGGCGCGTCGTTGTCGGCACAGCGGGCCTGATCGGTCTCTGGCTGCTCGGCTGACCGCATTAAAAAACCGCATGCAATCTCTTGCGAGACTGCATGCGGCCCCTGGCCCCCGCCATGAAACTGCGCCGCCTCAAAATGAGGCGGAAATTCTTATTCGGCGACTGTGCCGATCGATGCTGTGGTGCAGGGGTCGACGCCGTAGGCCGGTGCACAGCTGTGATTGCTGGCGACCGTCTTCGGCGCAGCGAAGGATCCAGCCAGAACGATAAGTGCCGCGCACGCAAAGAAAATTGCGATCGACTTGCCCATGAAAAACGTGCCTTTCAAGATGGTATGACGGTGCCGTTCTTCCTAACCGGAGGACGCGGCGCGGCTGTTGTCTATGCGCTGGAACAGCCGTTATCAATATCAACAGATGCTGAATCTACGGTAAAGACCAATCGCTTTTTCGAGTGCGGCAGAACTGCAACGCTTTGGTCTGACGCGGGAAAAAAGAAGCCGCCGGTGGTGCCGGCGGCGCGTGGTACAACCCGCTTGACGAGGTCAGGAGCGCTCAGGCGGCGCCGCCAGACCGGGTATACTGCCCCTGTGGTCGGTAACGGACCATGTAGGATGGCAGGATCGCTTCGACCGAAGTCGGCGCGATGCCGTAAGCCTGCAACGTGCGGCCTTCGGCCTGCGCACCATCGGAAACGACGTTGTCGCGCTTGAGCAGGATGACCTGGTCGGGTGTGATCGGCGGCGCCACGAAGGGCACCATCGAGGCAACGGAACCCATCATCGAAGCAATGCCGAAGGGAATCGGCAGCAGCGTGCGCTTGCGATCGATGATCTTCAGCATGATCTCGAGACAGTTCTTGAAAGTCAGGACTTCCGGCCCGCCGAGCTCATAGATCCTGCCCCTGGCAACCTTGCCCTCGATGGTCCTGGCAACCGCTTCGGCGACATCTGCGACGTAGACCGGCTGAAATGCCGTGTTGCCGCCGCCGACCAGCGGCAGGACCGGCGAGAGACGCGCCATCTTGGCGAACTTGTTGAAGAAACCGTCTTCCGGTCCGAAAATGATCGACGGCCGCAGGATGACTGCTTCGGGAACGATCTCCAGGATCGCCTTTTCCGCCCGGCCCTTCGATTTGGCATAAAGCGATTCGCCATTGGCATCGGCGCCGATGGCGGAGATATGGGTCAACGTCGCACCGACACCGCGCGCGGCTTCGGCCACGGCGCGGGCACCAAAATCCTGAACCGAATCGAAGGTGTTGCGGCCGCTTTCGAACAGGATGCCGACGCAATTGACGACATGATCGGCGCCGTGCACCGCCGCGTCGACCGAGTTGCGGTAGCGCAGGTTCGCCTGAACCAGGGAAATCTGGCCGACATTGCCGAGCGGTTGCAGGAAGCCTGCCAGATCCGGACGGCGGACCGCAACCCGGATGCGAAAGCCGCGTTTTGCAAGCGCGCGCACGACATGACGGCCGACAAATCCGGACCCGCCGAAAACGGTAACGAGCGGGGGGAGATTGGACAAGGTCATGGCGGAGGCACTCCTGATCTTCAGCATGGCGTATGTGAGCTACATAGCCCAATCGTCGGGCGACGGGAAGGCTTATCGCCAAGGCTTTTCTGCCGCTTTCCGCCGCAGCATGGGACGCTGTTCAGACCCCTTCGACGACCACCATTTCAGCACTCGCTACCTCTTGCCGGATCGCAGCCGCTATCTGGTATTCGGGTGAATTGTAGCACTCGATCGCCGCCTGCAGCGATGGGAACTCGATCACCACATTGCGGGACCGGACGTCCCCCTCCAGGCGCTGGAAAGCACCGCCGCGGGCAAGAAATTTGGCGCCGTATTTTTCAAACGCCGGTTTTGCGGCCGCGACATAATCCTTGTAGCGTTCAGCATCGCGGACATCGACGCGCGCAATCCAGTACCCTTTTGCCATGACCGCCTCCCTATTTTCACCGCAACTTGCCACTATTGCTTCTGATTCTTCCGTCAATTCACTTGGCCGGTCAAGACGGGCGTCTCTCTTTGCGGACCGGTATGGTCGAAGCCCGCCGTCGCGACAGGAAAGACGAGCACCGCAATGCCAGGCATGTTTCCCTTCGGTAAAACTCTGGCGATGCTGGGAGCATTTTCTGGCTGTATCTCTATCTCGGAAGCGCACATCCGACGCTTGCAAAACCGAGGCAATGCGCCCCCGATGTCTACGCCGATGTTACGGCCCCGGCAACGAAACGGCAGCCGACGTCGAGATTCGTTGCGACCTGACGCTTAAGCCTACAGACACCGTCACCAGGCGCCTCGTCTTCTCCGGCGCTGCGGCGTCCGGCGCGACACTCGATTGCCGGGGCGCGACGCTTGACGGTTCGCGCGGCACGATCAACTTCGGCAAGCCGTCGGTGCTCATCCGCTCCACGAAAGGCGGTGCCGACTGGAGCGCACCCTTCGGGATGACCGTGCGCAACTGCGTCATCAATGGCGCATTGCGTCTGCAGCGACTGGGCGCCAACGGCCAGGCAAAGGAGGCGGGCCTGTCGTCGTTGAACGCCGATCATACGGCCCATGCCCAGGCCGCGGCGCCAGTTCGCTTGATTTTGCGCAGTTCAACACGGTGACGGGCAACCGCTGATCCGTGGTGGAGCATCCCTCATTCGCAACTCCGACCCGAGCAATGTGATCGCAGGCAACGGCGAATAGTCAGAGCGCGCCCGTCATTTCAGCGAGAATGGCGAGCGCCGCGGCCCTTGGATCGGCGGCCTGGACGATCGGGCGGGCGACGACGAGGTGGCTCGAACCGGCGGCAAGCGCATCGGCCGGAGCCATGACCCGCTTCTGGTCGCCCTTGTCGCTGCCGGCCGGCCGGATGCCGGGAGTGACGATCGCCATGTCGCGACCGACGATCCTGCGAACTGCCGAGGCTTCCTCGGCCGAGCAGACGATACCACCCATGCCGGCCGCCCGGGCCTGTTCGGCGCGGCGAAGCACCAGCGCTTGCGGGCCAAGTTGGTAACCGGCATCGGCGACGTCCTGCGCGTCCATCGACGTCAGGACCGTAACGCCAAGCAGGCAGAGGTCCGAGCCGCGCGCCGCCTCGACGGCCGCCTGCATCGCTTTCGGATAGGCGTGCAGCGTCAGCATCGACATGCCCATCTTGACGATGTTCTCGACCCCCTTGGCGACCGTGTTGTCGATATCGAGCAGCTTCATGTCGAGAAAGACCTTCTTGCCGTCGCTGGCAAGATCGCGGGCGAATTCGAGCCCGCCGGCAAAGGCCAGCTGATAGCCGATCTTGTAGAACAGCACGTCGTCGCCAAGCGTTTTGACGATCGCCTCGGCCTCGCCGATGGTGGGGATATCAAGGCCGACGATCAGCCTGTCGCGTGTGCTTGCAGTCATTGTTGCCATCCTTGCCAGAGCTCAAACGGCCTCCAATCGCATGCAAGGGAGCGGTCGGCAAGGTCAAATGCGAAGAGATTGCCGCCGCCGCCCGGCTGATCATTGCTGCGCGCGATCGACAGGCCGGCGAGATGGCATTTCAACAGCGTGCCGACGCCGCCATGACCGACGAAGGCGATCGGCCTCGATGGATCGTGCCCATCGAGCACGGACGAAACCGCGGAAACAATACGGGCTTGAGCGTCGACGGCACGCTCCCAGCCGTAAAAGCTCTGCTCCGGATTGGCGAAAAACCAGTCTGCCGCCTTTTCGAATTCATCGGGCAGCAGAAAGCCGGTGGCAGATCGGTCGTTTTCGCCGGCATGGTCCAGCACCTCGATGTCGATGCCGGCCGGCCTTGCAAGGATCGCGGCCGTTTCCAGCGCCTTGGTCTCGTCGCTCGACAGAATGCGCGTGAGCTGTCTTGCCCAACCGCATTGCGCGGCCATCTCCGATCGGGCCGCGCCAAGCTCGGACAATCCCCAGCTCGGAACCGGCACATCCGGATCGATGTGAACCTGCGGATGCGTGACGTAGATGCCGAACATCGATCGGCCTCAATGCGTTTTGCGGTAAACCCACAATTGTGCAGGCGGGATGTTGCGCACGACGAAGTCATAGTGGGAGATCTGATAGCGATCCGGCATGGCGACGACCGGCGACAGTGGGCCGTAGGAGATCTGGACGACCGGACGACCGACGGGAATGCGCGACAAAAGATCCTCGATCAGCGATACACGCATATGCATCGGAAAGTTGAGAAGCGGCACGGCGGAAACGACGCTGTCAAACGTCTGGTCCTTGCGCGCGCCCAACGTCTTTTCGAGATCGAAGGCGTCGCCGTTGATGAAATCGACGCCCGGATAAGTCTTGACAAGGTGCTGATAGAAATCGGTGGAGAATTCGACCGAGACCAGGCTCTGCGCCTGCACGCCCTTCTGCAAGATTGCCTTGGTGATGACGCCGGTTCCGGGACCAAGCTCGAGAACGGGAAGGCCCGAATGCGGGTTGACGACACTTGCCATTCTGCGAGCGGTGATTCCAGATGTCGGCACAATCGAGCCGACAGCCTTCATATTGCTTCGCCAGCCCTTGAAGAAACGGATTTCCTCGTCGAATTTCTTGCCAAGCCGCTCTTTCAGACGAAAGTTCATGCGCATCTCCACCAATACGTCGTCTGCGCCTTGAACAGTACATCATGTCGTTGCAGCGCAGTCGTCTTCAATTACGACTTGATTATGTGTCGCTGACTGCGACAAAAACAAGTCGTTTCGCGTCATTAAATCAACTGCCAACAGCTCAGTTGCCCGTCAGCGCGGAAAATACGCTGCGATGGTTTTGCTGCCAACGAGTGCCCATCAACCAGAAATGACAACGGCCGGAGACTGGCCCGGCCGCCGCTTCAAACGGGAGATGGCTCTTGCGGCCTAGACGCGCATCGGCATCAGAACATAGAGCGCGTCGTCGCCTGCCATGTCGCGGACCAGCGTCGGCGAGCCGGGATCGGCGAGCATGAAAACGGCGTCGGTGCCAGAAAGCTGCGCGGTGATATCGAGCAGATATTTGGCGTTGAAGCCGATTTCCAAAGGATCGCTATCATAGCCGACCGGCAGTTCTTCCGTCGCACTTCCCGAATCCGGGTTGTTGACGGTCAGCGTCAATTGCCCGTCCGAAAGCGCCAGCTTGACGGCGCGGCCGCGCTCGGAGGAGATCGTGGATACGCGGTCGACGGCCTGGGCGAAGGACTGGCAATCGATCTTCAGTTCCTTGTCGTTGTTGGTCGGAATGACGCGCTGATAATCGGGGAAGGTGCCGTCGATCAGCTTCGAGGTCATGATAATCGAGCCGATGGTGAGCCGGATCTTGGCATCCGAGACCTCTACCGTGACAATCACATCCGGATTGTCGACCAGCTTCTGCAGTTCGCTGACGGTCTTGCGCGGGATGATGATGCCCGGCATGCCTTCGGAACCAGCCGGCGCTTCCAGATCGGCGCGGGCGAGACGGTGACCGTCGGTAGCAACGGCGCGCAGCTTGAGTTGGCCCTTGCTTTCGATCGTATGGATATAGATGCCATTCAGATAGTAGCGGGTTTCTTCCGTCGAGATCGCGAACTGGGTACGATCGATCAGCATCTTCAGGTCGGTGGCCTTGATGCGGAAGCTATTTGTGAACGTTCCGGCGGTGAGATCCGGGAAATCGGATTGTGGCAGGCACTGCAGCGAGAACCTCGACCGGCCTGAGGCGACCGTCATCGCCGTACCTTCGGCGTTGGTCGCCAGCAGGACCTCGGAGCCGTCCGGCAGCTTGCGCACGATGTCATAGAGTAGATGCGCCGGAACCGTCGTCGCGCCCGCCTGCTCCACCTGCGCCGGCGTCGCTTCGGTGATTTCCAAGTCGAGGTCGGTCGCCTTCATTTCGAGGCTTGCACCATCGGAGCGCAACAGCACGTTCGAGAGGATCGGAATGGTGTTGCGCCGCTCGACCACGCGGTGAACGTGGTTCAGCGACTTCAGGAGATTGGACCGCTCGAGAGTAATGCGCATGGGATGCTACCGCTTTCAACCATCGCCGGGCGGGCCGCGCCACTCGGCTTGAACTTTTGAAGTGCCCGCTTTCGGACGGGAAAGATGTGGACAGGCAAAATGGCAGAAAGAAGCCGTGAAATGCAAGGGGTAACGGCGATCGGACCCCAGTAATGTTCGCCACGGTCGGAATTCGCCGCTCTTGCCGAAGCGCGACCGCTCACCCATAAAGGTCAGACGCCAGCTTGACGGCGGATAGCAGTATTAAAGGTACGCAGTTTTGGAAAAGCAGGCATCGGGCGAAACACGGCCAAGCGAGAGGCACAAAAGCTACCGGCTGCACAACGTCACTGTGCCCGCCCGCCCGCTGGAACCGGCGCTCTATCTTGTTGCCACCCCGATCGGCAATCTTTCCGATATCACCCTTCGCGCGCTCGAAACGCTGGCCGGCGCCGACGTGCTTGCCTGCGAGGATACCCGCGTCACCCGCGTACTGCTCGACCGCTACGGCATCGTCAACCGGCCCTATGCCTATCACGAGCACAATGCCAATGAGGTCGGGCCGAAACTGCTGGCGGCGCTGGATGACGGGAAATCGGTTGCTCTCGTCTCCGACGCCGGCACGCCGCTGGTCTCCGACCCCGGTTATCGTCTGGGCCAGATTGCCATCGACGCCGGCCACCGCGTTGTTCCGATCCCCGGCGCTTCCGCCCCTCTTGCCGCGCTGGTCGGCTCCGGACTTCCCAACGACGCTTTTCTCTTCGCCGGCTTCCTGCCCTCCAAGGACAAGGCGCGCCGCGACAGGCTTGCGGAACTCGCCACCATTCCTGCCACGCTGATGTTCTTCGAATCTCCGCACCGGATCGCCGCCACCATCGTTGCCGCCCATGATGTGCTCGGCGGCGAACGCCGGGCGTCCGTCTGCCGCGAACTGACCAAGACCTTCGAGGAGTTCCGCCGTGGCACGCTGGCCGAGCTCAAGGCCTTTTATGATGAAGGTACTACCGTGAAGGGCGAGATCGTGCTTGTCATCGGCCCGCCCGACGCACCGGCAGCACCGGAGGCGGATGATGTCGATGCCATTCTGTTGAAACTGGTCAAGGATATGTCGACCGGCAAGGCGGCCACCGAGGCAGCCAAAAAGACCGGCCTCAACCGCAAGGACCTTTACGACCGGTTGCTGGAGCTCAAGGACCGGAATGACGCGTGAGCCGCCCGACAGGAAACGATTGAAGGCCCTCAGGCGCGGCTCGCTCGCCGAGTACCGGGCGGCTTTGTCGCTCCTGATGAAAGGCTACCGCATCGTCGCCTTCCGCTATCGCACCAAACTGGGCGAGATCGACATCATTGCACGCAAGGGCAATCTGATCGCCTGCGTCGAGGTCAAGGCCCGCCGCTCGCTGAACGATTCCGTTTTTGCGGTTTCGGAACTTGCCCAGCGACGCATCCGCGCGGCAAGCGATCTTTGGCTGGCGAAACAGCCGGATTTTACCCGTCTTTCGGTTCGTTACGACATTATTTCCGTTGTCGCCTGGCGTTGGCCGATCCATCTTCCCGACGCCTTTTGAACAGCTGTGCACGGTTGTAATTGAATCGACACAAAAGCGTTATCGCCACGTCATGATAGGCCAGTAGCCGGTTCGTCACCTTAACCCTGGTGAAAGAACTGCCATGATCAGGAAATTCACGATGACCGGCCTCGCGCTGGCCTTCTCCGCCACCTCCTCCCTTGCCGCGACCAACATCACCTGGTGGCACGGCATGGCCGGCCGCAACGGCGAAGTCATCAATGAAGTTGCCACCAAGTTCAACGCGTCGCAGACGGCTTGCGCGCTCACCCCGGTTTCCAAGGGCACCTATGAGGAAGCGCTTGCCTCCGGCATCGCCGCCTTCCGTTCGGGCGAACAGCCGAACATCCTGCAGGTTTTCGACGCCGGTGCAGCGACGATCATCAATGCCAAGGGCGCCGTCATTCCGGCTGAAGACCTGATCACCAAGGCAGGCTACTCGTTCGACCGCAACGCCTTCATCGACGGCGTTCGCTATTTCTACGCCGACAGCGAAGGAAAGTTCGTCGGCATGCCGTTCAACTCCTCGGCCCCGATCATGTATATCAACGACGAGGCCCTGAAGAAGGCCGGCGTCGAAGCGCCGAAGACCTGGGAAGAGTTCGAAGCCGCCGCTCCGAAGCTCAAGGAGGCCGGCTTCATCCCGCTCGTCCAGTCGCAGCTGACCTGGCAGTTCACCGAGAACTTCTTCTCGCGCAACAACATCCAGTTCGCCACCAACAACAACGGTTACGACAGCGTCGTCGACACCCAGCTGAAGGTCACCGACCCGAACCTGATCATGATGTTCGACAAGCTGAAGTCCTGGAAGGACGAAGGTTATTTCGGCTTCTACGGTGCCGGCTGGAACGATAACCAGAAGATGTTCGAAGAAAACAAGGCTGCCCTCTGGATCGGCTCCTCGGGCTCTTTCGGCGGCCTGCAGAAAACCGCACAGATGCCGTTCTCGGCAACCTTCCTGCCATATTGGGGTTCGATCAAGGGTGCAGGCACCTCGTCCTTCATCGGCGGTGCTGCCCTGTTCGCCATGTCCGGCAAGTCGGACGAAGAAAACAAGTGCGTGGCTGACTTCTTCCAGTTCCTGACCTCGCCGGAAGTGCAGAAGTTCTATCACCAGGCAACCGGCTACGTCGCCATCACCAAGGCAGCCTACGAGCTTGCCAAGGCTGAAGGCTATTACAAGGAGAAGCCTGCTGCCGAAATCGGCATCAAGCAACTCCTGCTGCCTGCCGGCGAATGGTCCAAGGGCTATCGCCTCGGCTTCTACCCGCAGATCCGCGAAATCATGGAACGCGAATACGGCCGCATCTTCGCTGGCGAAGTCTCCGTGAAGGAAGCTTTCGAGACGATCGAGAAGGAAGGCAACGAACTTCTCGCCCGTTTTGCGAAGACGGCTGGTTAAGTTCTGGGTTTAACCTCCCCCTTGTGGGGAGGGTCGGAGCAAAGCGACTGGGAGGGGTTCTTTCTGAATCGAAAGAAAGTCCCCTCCCCAACCCTCCCCACAAGGGGGAGGGAGCTCGCTTCGCGCACGCCGACATTTCCTCTGCCCTTAAGGCTACACCATGACGAACACGCCCTCATCTTCGGCCATGTCCGGAACACTCGCCACCCCCGCCGCCGGCGGGTTTTCGCGTCTGTTCGGGTTGCGCAAATCCCCCACCAGGCCGCCGGAAGATACCGCTGCCAAGCGCGTGCAATTCAACTCGCCGCTTCTGCCCTATCTGTTCCTCGCACCGCAGATGGCGATCATCTTCATCTTCTTCTACTGGCCCTCGGTCCAGGCGATCCACTCGTCCTTCTACCTTGAGGACCCCTTCGGCTTCGGCTCCACCTTCGTCGGCTTTGCCAATTACACCGACGTGCTGAAATCCGGCGAATATCTGAGCATTGCCCGCTTCACCGCGGTATTCACAGCGCTCGTCACGTTCTTCTCGCTGGCGATTGGCCTGCTTCTCGCCGTCACGGCGGACGGCGTCATCAAGGGCAATGCCACCTACAAGACCTTGCTGATCTGGGTCTATGCCATTGCGCCACCGGTCGCCGGCCTGATGGGGATGATGATGTTCGACCAGCATATCGGCCCGCTAGTGAAATTTGCGGCCTTCTTCGGCTGGGATATCAAGGTCGGTCTCTACTACACCGATACCGCGCTTGCGATGATCGTCGTTTCGGTCTGGAAACAGATCCCCTACAATTTCATCTTCTTCCTCTCCGGCCTGCAGGGTATCCCGGTCTCGGTGCGCGAGGCGGCACTGATGGACTGCCGCTCCGGCATCCGACGCTTCTGGACCGTCACCCTGCCGCTGCTTGCACCAACCGCCTTCTTCCTGCTGATCATCAACACGACCTATGCGCTCTTCGACACGTTCGGCGTCATCGATGTAATGGTGAAGGACAAGGCGGCCAACAACCCGATCACCCTGGTCTACAAGGTCTACATGGACGGCTTCCGCGGCAATGATCTCGGCGGCTCCTCTGCCCAGTCCGTCATCCTGATGGTCATCGTCTTCGTCCTCACCATCTTCCAGTTCCGCTTCATCGAGCGGCGCGTCCACTACAGTTGAGCGGAGGCGAGGCCATGCATCGCACGAGACTTTTCGATCACGTCATCCTCCTCTTCGGTGTCTTCATCATGGTCGGGCCGCTGCTGGTGGCGCTGATGACTTCCAGCCACGAGGCGGCCGACATCCACCGCAACGGCCTGTCGCTGCTGCCCGGCGGGCATTTCGTCGACACCTACGAGACCGTTCTGACCAAAGAGGGTGGCTTCACCGGCCGGATCACCGGTCTGCGGATGATGATGAATTCGCTGATCCTCGGCATCGGCTTTGCCGCAGGCAAGATCATCCTGTCGATGCTGGCGGCCTACGCGCTGGTCTATTTCCGCTTCCGCTTCGCAACGATCACCTTCTGGATGATTTTTACCACCCTGCTTCTGCCGCTCGAAGTGCGGATCCTGCCGTCCTACGAGGTGATGAACACGTTGAATCTGACCAACACCTATACTGGCTTGATCGTGCCGCTTCTGGCATCGGCGACCGGCACTTTCTATTTCCGCCAGTTCTTCAAATCGATCCCCGACGAACTGCTCGAAGCCGCCCGTATCGACGGCGCCGGGCCGTTCAGGTTCTTCATCGACGTGATCGTGCCTTTGTCGAAAACCATGATGGCGGCAATCTTCATCATCATGTTCGTCTATGGCTGGAACCAGTATCTCTGGCCGACCCTGATGACGACCGACGAGAGCTTCTTTACGCTGGTGCGCGGCATCAAGCAGATCCTGCTCGTCTGGGTCGGCTCCAACATTCCCGATTACAATCAGGCCTTCGCCCTGGCGATCCTCGCCATGCTGCCGCCGGTGATGATCGTCATGATCTTCCAGCGCTGGTTCATCAAGGGCCTGACCGAAAGCGACAAGTAGAGGAGACCTGGGCTATGGCAGCGATCAACATCACCAATGTTTCGAAGATCTACGCCGGCGGCGTCGAGGCGGTGAAATCCGTTTCGATCGACATCGCCGATGGCGAGTTCATCGTGCTCGTCGGGCCGTCCGGCTGCGGTAAGTCCACGCTTCTGCGCATGGTCGCCGGGCTCGAGGCCATCTCGAAGGGCACGGTCGAAATCGGTGACCGCGTCATCAACGATGTCGAGCCGGCCGAGCGTGACATCGCCATGGTCTTCCAGAACTATGCGCTCTATCCGCATATGACCGTCTACAACAATCTCGCCTACGGCCTTAAAAACCGTGGCACGCCCAAGGCCGAGATCGACGCGCGCGTGGCGGAAGCCGCCCGCATGCTGGAGATCGAGCAATATCTGACCCGCAAGCCGCGCGCCTTGTCCGGCGGCCAGCGCCAGCGCGTCGCCATGGGCCGCGCCATCGTCCGCAAGCCTGCGGCCTTTCTCTTCGACGAGCCGCTCTCCAACCTCGATGCGAAACTGCGCGTCACGATGCGCGGCGAAATCAAGCAACTGCAGAAGCGCCTTGGGACGACCTCGCTCTACGTTACCCACGACCAGCTCGAAGCGATGACGCTGGCCGACCGGCTGGTGGTACTGAACGGCGGTCAGATCGAACAGATCGGCCGGCCGCTCGACGTCTATCACAAGCCGGCCTCCACCTTCGTCGCGAGCTTCATCGGATCTCCCGCGATGAACCTTCTGCGCGCCACACGTGATGGCACGCGGCTCCACTTCGGCTCTCAGGTGCTGGAAACCGGCCGCCTGACCGCCCTGCCCACCGAACTCACCGTCGGCTTCCGCGCCGAAGACCTGCGTGTCGCCCGGACGAGCGAACAGTCGCTGGCCATGAAGGTCGATTACGTGGAGGAATTGGGCGCCCAGCGGCTCGTCCACGGGAGCGTGGACGGCAAGACCTTGACCGCCGCCCTGTCGCCGGAAATCGAACTCGCCGACACCATCGCGCTCACCATCGCCCCGTTGCGCCTGCATTTCTTCGACACCACGACCGGCAAGCGCCTGACGCAGGCCCTCGATGGTCTCGGTGGCAGGCGCGAGGTTGCGAGCGCGCTGGAGACGGCTGTCGGATGAGGGTGACGCGGCAAATGCTGCAATGGCCGCTTATGGCCCGCAGCAGACGATTTTTTGCTGCTGCCGCAGCGGTGCATGACCTCGGATGACCGGTCTACGGCATGGAACGTTCGGGATGTTTGCGCTTCCTGCGCGAGCAGGTTATATACTGAACTAGATGGTTCAGTATATAAGTCCTCCCCTCGATCTCTCGTTTGCGGCGCTGTCCGATGCGACCCGCCGCGGGATCATCGATCAGCTTGGGCGAGGGGACGCGTCGATCACCAGTCTCGCGGATAAGTTCCAGATGACGCTGACCGGCATGAAGAAGCACGTCCAGGTTCTCGAGCAGGCGGGGCTGGTCGTCACGCAGAAGGTCGGACGGGTGAGAACCTGCAAGCTTGGGAAACGTGGCCTCGAGGCGGAGGCCGAGTGGATCGACGCGCATCGCAAGCTCTTCGAGGCCCGCTTCGAAGCGTTGGACGAAATCATCAGCGAAATGAAACAGGAGGGAAGCGATGACTCAGCAAGTTAACAGTGCAGGTGGTGCGAAGAACCGCACGTCAGTCGAGCGCAGAGGCGATCGCGAACTCGTCGTAACGCGGACATTCAATGCGCCGCCGAGCACCGTTTACAGGGCGTGGAGCCAGCCCGAGCTGTTCCAGCGCTGGTGGGTGCCAAAATCGGTATCCGGCGTTTCGCTCGTGTCGTGCGATATGGACGTCCGTACCGGCGGCAAATATCGGCTGGAATTCGGCTCCGGCGGTTCGGACACCATGGCCTTCTATGGCAAGTATCTCGAGGTGGTGCCGAACGAGCGCATCGTCTGGACCAACGACGAGGGCGAAGAGGGCGCGGTCACGACCGTGACCTTCGAGGACCAAGGCGGGAGGACACTACTGAATTTCCACGAAGTCTATCCGTCCAAGGAGGCGCTTGAGGAAGCACTACAGGGCTCGGCGGCCGCATTGCCGGAGCAGTTGGAGCAGCTCGACGAACTGCTTTCCAGCATAGGCGAGTAGCGCGGGTCGGGAAACTCGCATTGAGGGAACGTCTGCTCTTGGGTTGGTGACCCCACCGGCCTTTCCGGCCAGAGCGAGGGCGTGTATCCGCCAGACATTCGCCGGTAATTCGAAAAGCACCGAAAGCTACCTTGATCAGGTCAGAGTGTCTTCTCACCAGATTGAAGGCCATGATAAACGGCGCCTATGGGAATTAAGAACTATCTGATCGAAGGCGGTTCCGGCACTGGAAAAACGTCTGTCGCTATAGAACTGGAGCGGCGGGGGTACCATGTCGTCCATGGTGACCGGGTCTTGGCCTATGTCGGCGACCCCGAGACAGGCCAGGCACTCGCAAGACCGCCCAAAGGCGCGGACCGCATCGTTTGGGGATACGCGCACTGGATCTGGCCGGTCGACAAGGTCCGGGCTATTGCTGCCGACACCACCCATCCTGCCACCTTCTTCTGTGGCGGCTCGCGCAATTTCCACAAGTTCCTGGACCTATTCGACAAGGTTTTCGTGCTCGACATCGACGTTGAGACGTTGAACCGACGCTTAGATGGGCGGCCGAACGAGCCGGGCTTCGAGCCGGCCGAGCGGGCGCTGGTACTCCGCTACCATCATACCCGGGAATATCTTCCCGTCGGTATCAATGTCGACACGGCGGGTACCGTCCCAAGTGTCGTCGACGATATCCTCGCTCAACTCCCCTGAAGCCCTGAAAGTATTGTGAATGGGATGGGAAGCACTCGATTATTGCGGGAAAGACGCTGGCCGCCTGAACGGCTCACTGGCGGCACATCCGCTAGACCCATAGAGCGATACGGGGCTCGTATGCTGGAAGGTCAAGTCTTGATAAACCAGCTTGAAGTGTCCCATGCCGTCCTCCTGAGTTCCGCCGGAAAAGCAGTTAGGCCAGCGGTTTGGGAAAACAAGAGAATGACCGCACTTGGCGCAGTTGAGACCTTCAAACCGAAGTGAAGAAGCGACCTTGCGGTGGCCGGCCCGTTGCAAATGGCCGTCGCGCGACTATTTTGTATGCTTCGCCGCCCGCAGTGGCAGTGGTAGAGAAAAGCCGGGAGCAAGTCATGTGCCGAAACATTAAGCCCCTGTTCAATTTTGATCCGCCAGCGACGAACGAGGAGATTCATGATGCCGCGCTTCAGTTCGTGCGCAAGGTGAGCGGAACAACCAAACCATCGAAACGCAATGAGGCTGCGTTCGAGCGTGCGGTCGACTCGGTCGCTGCTTGCGCCCGCGAGCTGCTTGATTCGCTGGAGACGTCTCAACCCCCTCGCGATCGCGAGGAAGTAGCCGCAAAGGCGCGGGCGAGAACAGCGGTCCGGTTCGCGTAAGTAAGGGAGTCCTGTCACGGCCGCCGGCTCACCGATGGGGCAGGAAACGCACGAGAGTGTTTGATCTCGATGGGATGCCCGCTTTTGGCGCGAAGCCCGCCGACTGAACCACCTCGAAACGGCTGATGGCATTCGCTTCAAAAAACCCCATTTTCATCCCCGTCCATCCCCGCCCTCTTCCCCCGTGCCATACTCTTCCTGTCCCCCATCGGATACACCGGTTTGCGTTGCCGGCGAGGCGGGGCCGGTGCCCGGACGGTTTGGCGAAACGCGCGCGAAATCCCCGGGGCTGCGTGAAAGGCGGTTCTCCTCCGGTTCGCAAATGAACCGGGCGTGCCGGGTGGCCACGCCGTCTCTGGACGGTCTAGGGCATGCCCCACCTATTGAAAGGCCTGGCGGATAAGAGGCCGGGCCGGGGCATTGGAGGCTTCTCCTCACAAGGGAGAAGCGCAGAAGGACCTGAGAAGCGCGGCAAAAGACACTGAAACGGGGCACATCGCGTGTCATTTATCTATTCTATCTGAGGCACCCGATATGCCCCGGCCGATCCCGCCGACGTTTGTCGCCGGCGAACCTGCAGATGTTTCAAGCCACGGGCGAAAAAGCCGCCGCGTGAACGGGAAGGCCTGTTCGATGGAGACCACGGTAGAAATCTGTCTGGCTTCCCGGATGCCATTTGATATAGACAGGCTCTCAACGATGCCACGATCAACAGGGAATGTCTCATGGCGAAACTCGTAAATGTCGCGATCCAGATGGATCATGTCTCGGGCATCAATATCGCTGGCGACAGCACTTTCGCCATGAGCCTTGAGGCGCAGGCGCGCGGCTACAAGCTCTTCCACTATACACCCAACCAGCTTTCGCTGCGCGACGGCAAGGTCATCGCCACCGTGCAGCCGATGACGCTGCGCGACGTCAAGGGCGACCACTACACGCTGGGTGACGCCGAGCGCATCGACCTGTCGACCATGGACGTAGTGCTTCTGCGCCAGGATCCGCCCTTCGACATGGCCTACATCACCTCGACGCACCTGCTCGAGCGGGTCCATCCTAAGACCTTGGTCGTCAACGATCCCGCCTGGGTGCGCAACTCGCCGGAAAAGATCTTCGTCACCGAATTTCCCGACCTGATGCCGAAGACGCTGATCACCCGCGACCCTGCGGAAATCGCCAGTTTCCGCGCCGAGATGGGCGATATCATCCTGAAACCGCTTTACGGCAATGGCGGCGCCGGCGTCTTTCATTCGACCAGGGACGACCGCAACCTCTCGTCGCTTCTGGAAATGTTCGGCCAGATGTTCCGCGAGCCGTTCATCGCCCAGGAATATCTGCCGGCCGTGCGCAAGGGCGACAAGCGCATCATCCTCGTCGACGGCGAGCCGGTCGGCGCGATCAACCGCGTTCCGGCCGAACACGACGCACGCTCCAACATGCATGCCGGCGGCAAGCCGGAGGCGACCGAACTGACCAAGCGGGAAAAGGAAATCTGCGCCCGCATCGGGCCCGCTCTGCGCGAGCGCGGCTTCCTGCTCGTCGGCATCGATGTGATCGGCGACGTCATGACCGAGATCAACGTCACATCACCGACCGGCATCCGTGAAGTGAAGAAATTCGGCGGCGCTGATATCGCCGCCCTGCTTTGGGAGGCGATCGAACGTAAGCGCGCCTGATGCAACAGCCGAGGCGTTCACCTGCCCGGCTGCACATGGCTACAACCCGATTTCAGCCCATGGATGTTCACGGTTGTTCCGCTTCGTTCGCAAAATACAACCTGTTACAACCTAGGCGATTATCGTCTTCGAAGATGTTCGATAATTGTTCTTGTTTTATTCCGTTATTCGTGCAAGATTTTCCATTGCAACCGGTGAAGGTTGTGGTGGCAGGGATTGAGCCTGCCTCGCGGCAAGAGGGGCAATCATGGTCGCGCGTGTCAGTACGGTTGCATTTCAGGGCATAGAAGGCGTGCCGGTCGACGTCCAGGTGATGGTGGCGCCCGGAAAAGTTGGCATGCAGATCGTCGGGCTCCCGGACAAGGCCGTGGCGGAAAGCCGGGAACGCGTCCAGGCGGCGCTGCATGCCTCTGGGCTGTCGCTGCCCGCCAAGAAAGTCACCGTCAACCTCGCTCCGGCCGACCTGCCAAAGGAAGGCAGCCACTTCGATCTTCCCATCGCGCTCGGGCTGATGGCGGCGCTTGGCGCCATTCCCGCGGACGCGCTGGGCGGCTACGTCGTCATCGGTGAACTTAATCTCGACGGCACGATCGCTGCCGTCGCCGGCGCGCTCCCCGCCGCGATCGGCGCCAACGGTCAAGGCAAGGGGCTGATCTGCCCGTCCGACAGCGGTGCGGAAGCGGCCTGGGCCGGCAGCGAAATCGATATCCTGGCGCCGCGCAGCCTGATCGCGCTCGCCAATCATTTTCGTGGAACCCAGGTTCTCTCCCGCCCGGAGCCGGCGGTGCGCGCAAGTGCTGCCAACATGCCGGATCTCGCCGACATCAAAGGCCAGGAAAGCGCCAAGCGGGCGCTGGAGGTGGCCGCGGCCGGGAACCACAATCTCCTCATGGTCGGTCCTCCCGGCTCGGGGAAGTCGATGCTTGCCGCCCGCCTGCCCTCGATCCTGCCGCCGCTCTCTCCCGCCGAACTGCTCGAAGTCTCGATGATCCACTCGATCGCCGGGCAACTGCCGGGCGGCAAGCTGTCAGACCGCCGGCCGTTCCGCACACCGCACCATTCGGCGACGATGGCCGCAATGATCGGCGGCGGATTGCGCGCCAGACCGGGCGAAGCCTCACTTGCGCATAACGGTGTGCTCTTTCTTGATGAGTTTCCGGAGTTTACCCCGCAGGTGCTCGATGCGCTGCGCCAGCCGCTCGAAACATCGGAATGCATCATCGCCCGGGCCAATCACCGCGTCAGCTATCCCGCCGCCATCCAGCTGGTCGCCGCCATGAACCCATGCCGCTGCGGCATGGCGGGTGAACCGGGGCATACCTGTGCCCGCGGCCCGCGTTGCCTTTCCGATTATCAGGGACGCATTTCCGGCCCGTTGATGGACCGGATCGATATTCGTATCGATGTCCCCTCCGTCTCCGCCGCCGACCTCATCCGCCCGGCACCGGCCGAGCCGAGCGCCGTCGTCGCAAGGCGCGTCGCCCGCGCCCGCGAAATCCAGGCGGATCGCTTCATCGCCTTCAGCATGCCAGAAATCCTTTCGAACGCGCGCTGCTCGACGGCAATGATCGAGAAGATGGCTGAGCCGGATGCCGGCGGCCTGCAATTGTTGCGTGACGCTGCGGAAAAGATGAAGTTTTCGGCGCGCGGCTATCACCGCGTCCTGAAAGTCGCCCGCACGCTGGCTGATCTCGACGAAAAGCTGACGGTCGGGCGTATCCACCTGGCCGAGGCGATTTCCTACCGCATTGCCGGGGAACGGTTGACCGCCGCGGCATGAACCGCCTACAGCGCCGCGCGTCAAACCTGACGCGCAAAGGACGCTGTAGCACTTTGAAACTGCTGCCTAATTTTATACTTAATCGATTCCTATTTAAGGAATTATGCAGTAGGCAGACGCTGGCGAGGCCTTATCCGGCTGTATTGAATACAGCTTCGATCCGGTGACCGTCGGGGTCGATGACGAAGGCGGCATAGTAATTTGGCCCATAGTCGGGTCGCAGCCCAGCGCCGCCGTTGTCTATGCCACCATGCGCGAGCGCCGCGCGATGGAATGCGGCAACAGCCAAACGATCGGGCGCAGCGAAGGCGAGGTGAAAGCCGGGGCGACGTGAACTGTCGGAGAGGGATTTCAGCGCGAGCTTGTCGTCGCCACCGGGCAGTCCATAGCCCACAGCCTGATCGGATTCACCCGGGTCCAGATCGTCCCACACGCGGACATAGCCAAGCGGTCCGAGTGCAGCGTCATAAACGCCACTGCGCGACCGATGTCGGCAACGCCGAACGAAACGTGATGAAGCATGTCGCACTCCTCGTTAGAGCGGCGGGCAGAACTGCCGCCCGTCGCTTTGGCCGTCATACAAGCAAAACCCCGCGGGATTAGCCGACGAGGTGTTCGAACAGGACGGTCGAGAGGTAGCGTTCCGCGAAGGACGGAATGATGACCACGATGTTCTTGCCTTCGTTTTCCGGGCGCTGGCCGATCTTGATCGCAGCTGCCAGCGCAGCACCGGAGGAGATCCCGACCGGCACGCCTTCGAGCTTCGCGACTTGCCGTGCCGTTTCAACGGCCAGGGCGCTGTTGACCGTGACGATCTCGTCATAGATTTTCGTATCGAGGATGGCAGGTGCAAAGCCGGCGCCGATGCCCTGGATCTTGTGCGGGCCTGGGGTGCCGCCGGAAAGCACGGGCGATTCCTCCGGCTCGACGGCAATGACCTTGATCGACGGTTTGCGGCCCTTGAGCACCTGGCCAGCGCCGGTGATCGTACCGCCGGTGCCGATGCCGGAAACGAGGATGTCGACGCTGCCATCAGTGTCGTTCCAGATTTCCTCGGCCGTCGTCTTGCGGTGGATTTCCGGGTTCGCCGGGTTTTCGAACTGCTGCGGAATGATCGCATCTGGCAAGGTCGCTGCCAGTTCCTCCGCCTTGGCGATGGCGCCCTTCATGCCCTTCTGGCCTTCCGTCAGCACCAGTTCAGCGCCGAGCAGTGCCAGCATCTTGCGGCGTTCGACCGACATGGTTTCCGGCATGGTGAGGATCAGCTTGTATCCCTTGGCGGCGGCGGCAAAGGCGAGCGCGATGCCGGTATTGCCCGACGTCGGCTCGACAAGCGTCGTCTTGCCGGGGGTGATCTTGCCCTGTGCTTCCAACGATTCAATCATCGCAACGCCGATACGATCCTTGACCGAGCCGATCGGATTGAAGAACTCCAGCTTCGCCAGAAGATTGGCCTTCACCCCATTTTCCCTCGCCAGCTTGTCGAGGCGGACGATCGGTGTATCGCCGATCGTTTCGGTGATCGAGGAATAGATGCGGCCACGGCCGGGCTTGTGCTGATCTGACATGGTGTTCTCCCTTTTGCCAAGTTGTGAGGGACAATAGGATCAAACCAACCCGCTTGCCAGAGGTCTATTGTCCAACCGTTTGATCCTCATTGGAAAAAACTGTTGCGTAACCGCCGGTTGCCGAATGATTATTTCAGGCCGCTCGCGTCGCGATGTAGGCGGCGGTGGTGCCGAGAATACCGGCAGCCATCCGGTTCAGCGATTTCAGCGCACGAGGTTGTTTGAGAAGCAGCCTGGCGCGCGAGGCGAGCAGGATATAGGGGATCAGAACCGCCATCAGGACGAGGAAGGTCGAGCCGGCAAGGATGGCATATTCGTTGAGGCCGATCGCATGCAGATCGATCAGCGTCGGCACGAGGGCCACATAGAACAGCATGGTCTTCGGGTTGCCGAGCGTGACCAGCAGTCCGGACAGGAAGGACAGGCCCATGCTCGCGCTTTTCTTCGCCTGGATATCCTGCGGCAAAAACCCGGCGGTCCAGAGCTTGTAGGCGATATAGGCGAGATAGAGGGCGCCGAGGATCTTGATGACCAGGAAAGCCGTGGTGAAGGTTTGCGCCACGAAGGCAAGGCCGAGGATGACGGCCGTCAGATAAATGAGGTCGCCGAGCACGAGGCCGAGCCCCATGTAGAATGTGTCGCGAAACCCTGAACCAAGCGCACGCGCGACGATCGCCGTCATGCCCGGACCGGGAATCGCCGCCGCGATGAAGAGGGCAGTGCAATAGGCGAAAAGGGTGGCGAGGCTCATTGTCGCTCCGGAATTTGCGAGCGCGAACATTTAGCTGTTTTTCTTGAACCGGGCAATGTGGCTGCATTGATCGAAGCGGCTGTTCCGGCTAATGCATTGCTGCGGCACAAACCTTTGCCTTACACCGCCCGAAAATGGAGGCCGTTCATGCCTGGAACCGCAAGCCTGGCCGCGTTTGCCCTTGTCGCACTTGGCATGGTGCTGACGCCCGGTCCGAACATGATCTATCTGATCTCCCGCTCGCTCTGTCAGGGGCCGGTAGCGGGATTGGTCTCGCTCACCGGCGTCGGCCTCGGCTTTCTGGTGTATATGCTCTCAGCCGCCTTCGGCATCACCGCGCTGTTGCTGGCGGTACCCTATGCGTATGATGCTCTGCGGTTTGCCGGCGCGCTTTATCTCCTCTATCTCGCATGGCAGGCACTGCGTCCCCGCGGGCGCTCGGCTTTTGAAGTTCGCAACCTGCCGGCAGACAGTCCGCGCCGCCTGTTTCTCATGGGCTTTGCCACAAGCCTGTTGAACCCGAAGATCGCCGTTCTCTACCTGTCGCTGTTGCCGCAGTTCATCGATCCGGCCCTGGGGCAGGTCTTTTCCCAGTCCGTCGTTCTCGGGACGATCCAGATTTTCACCAGCCTCTCCGTCAATGCGCTGATCGTCCTGACGGCAAGCTCCATCGCCACCTTCTTCGCCGGCCGACCGGCCTGGCTTTCCCTGCAGCGCTGGCTGATGGGCGGCGTGCTCGGCGCGCTTGCCCTTCGCATGGCGATGGAAAGCCGCCGCTGAGACGGTTTTTCTTTCCTCCCAACCAAGACTTGAGCATGCCATGACAACAGCACTTCTTATCATCGACGTTCAGAACGCCATCCTCGAGGGCGAAGGCACACCAGAGCGCCAGCCTGTCATAGACGCGGCCCTCAACGAGACCGTGGGCCGGCTGCAGTCGATCCAGGCCCGCGCGCGTGCCGCCCATGTCCCGGTCATTCTCGTGCAGCATGACGGTGGCCCCGGAGACCCGCTCGCGCGCTCGTCCAAGGGCTGGGGCCTGCGCCATGAAATTGCACCGTTGCTCGGCGAGACCGTCGTTCACAAGACAAGCTGTGACAGCTTCTTCCAGACAGACCTGCAGGACGAGTTAACGAAACGCTCGATCAGCCATCTGGTCATTGGCGGATGCATGACGCAGTTCTGCGTCGACACGACGGTCCGCCGCGCCGTCTCGCTCGGCTACGATGTCACGCTTCTGTCCGATGGCCACGCGACGGGCGACATGGGCGAACTGACATTCCCGCAGATCATCGCCCACCACAACGCGCTGCTTAGCGGATTCAATGCCGGAGCGCATGGCGTCGAACTGCGCCGTTCCGGCGAGATCACTTTCTGAAGATAAGATCCTACTGGAAGACCGGCCGCATGAAGCTGCGCTCATAGCTGAGAATGCAGCGCGTGCGGTCGGCCAGCGCAAAAGCAGCCAGGCATTCCGCATCCTTGGCCATGCGCTCGCGATAGTCCTCGTAAGCCGCCAAGCTCGGAAAGCTGAACAGGGCGAGTGCGATATTATTCGCCCCTTCATGCGGCATGAAATAACCGTGATGCGTGCCGCCAAGCCGGTCAACCAGCGGAATCCATAGCCGCGCGTATTCCTCGAATTCGGCAAGCTTGTACGGATCGATCGTATAGCGAAGATAGCAGGTGATCATGCGGGTCTCCATGGATGTCTCAGCCTGCCTGATGCCTCACCCGGCGGGGTAATGTCCAGCCGAATGTCATGCCGGCAGCCGCTATCAGGATCGCCGCGGAGCCGAGAAGCTGCGCCGGCTGCAGCTGGTGCCCGAAGGCGACGCGATCGACGGCAAGCGCGGCAACCGGATAAATGAAGGACAGCGCGCCGGTGAGGTGCGTCGGCAGCTTCTGGATGGCGCCATAGAGCAGCACATACATCAGCCCCGTATGTACCGCGCCCATGGCAACCAGCAACGCCCATTGATAGAGTTCTGTCGGCAGGCCGGAGGCGCCGGCGAAGGGTGCCAGCATGAGAAGGCCGGTAACGACCTGGATCAGCGCGATCAGATGCGGCGGCGTTCCCTTCAACCTTTTCGCCACGAGCGCGGCCAGTGCGTAGAAGAACGCAGCACCCAGCGCCATGGCGATCCCCATCAGATAGTCGCCGCCGGTGAAATCGCCCGCCGGCTTGGCCTCGACGATCGCAATCATGCCGGCAAAGGCGACACCGAGCCAGGCGAGCTTCGTGGCGGTGATCTTTTCCCGGAAAACCAGCCCGCCGATGGCCAGCAGCATGAAGGGCTGGGTGTTGTAGACCATGGTGGCAATCGAGATCGAGGAGCGCGAATAGGCGCCGAACAGAAGTAGCCAGTTGACGACGATGGCAACGCCGCCCAGCACGGCAAGGCCAAACAGCCGCCATGTGAGGATGCCGCTGCGGAAATGTCCGAGAGAGGCACAGATGACCAAAAGCGTCAGCGCCCCGAACAGGCAGCGCCACAGCACCACATCGATCACCGGTTGACCGGACATCAGCACGAACCAGCCGATCGTGCCGGAAATCAGCATGGCGGCGGTCATTTCGATGCTGCCGGTTTTGACATCCTTTTCCATCGCATCCACTCCTTTGAACATGATGGAAGGATAGTCGGCGGAAGGGCCTTTATATATGGATTTTGAAAGGACTATGCGGTATTATTCCTAACCATGTAAGGTAAATTGCCGATTATTCCTAACCGGAGGCTTCCTTTGCTCGATGACATCGACCGGCGTCTGCTGGACATCCTGTCTACCAATGCCCGCATATCCCTGAAGGATTTGGCGCAGGAGGCGGGTCTGTCCTCGCCCAGCACGGCGGACCGGCTGAGGCGGCTGGAAGATCGCGGCGTGATCACCGGCTTCACCGTCGGTGTCAATCCGGCAGCGCTCGGCTATGCCCTGCAGGCGGTCGTGCGGGTGCGGCCGATGCCAGGCATGCTGCATATCGTCGAGAAGCTGATCCAGGACACGCCGGAATTCGTCGAGTGCGACAAGGTGACGGGCGACGACTGCTTTATCGCCAAGCTGCTGGTGCGGGACATGGAACAACTCGACACCATCCTCGACAAAGTCGCCGAACGCGCCCAAACCAATACCTCGATCGTCAAGTCAACACCGGTGAAACGCCGGCTGCCGCCGCTCCATAGCGAGAAATGAGCGTCAGAATTCGGCCATCGGCGAAAGCATGACGGGCTGCCGCAGACGATCCGCAGCATCGCCTCTGGCCATCAGGCTGGTATGGGAAGGAAATGGCTCCGGCGTCCCTTGCCAATCAAGCCGGTCAGGTGGCAGACACACTTCGATCGGGCTCGGGCGCTGGTCGAGGGCGGCAAGAATGACGGAGAGCGGCGGGATCGCCTTGCCGACTATGTCGAGAAGCCGAAAGCAATCCGCCTCGCGTTTCCACGCAACGACACTCTCCGGCTGGTCCAGATAACTGAGCAGGATGCCGGGGTCGAAGCAGCTATTCAGCAGAAACATCTCCGCTTGTGCCGCGACGGCGAAAATCGAGGAGACCGGCGTCCTTTCGTGCAACAACCGCTTGATCAGCGCCGCAGCGGCGGAATTCTCCAGCGAGAGCGTGCGCGACGAGTCCCTGAACTTCGCAGTGGGCGGCGGCGTTCCCGAGAACTGGTACTGCGGCACATTTTTGAACCCATACAGCTCATACAGTGCCGGCTTGTCGGTCAGGAGAAGACCGAGTTCGAAACTCTGCGCGTCACACCAGGCGAACGCCCGCCTCATCAGATCGCGGTAAAGTCCCCGGCCTCGCCACTCGGGCCGAACTGCCCCGGACTGGAAGCCAGCCGCAGCGACAAGCCGGCCGTCGATCATCATCGGCATGGAAAAGGCGCTAAAATTGGCGACGCAGGTGCCGTTCGCATCAAAATAGGCGAACGGCATGCTGGTCGGATCAGGTCCGCCGAACCGATCCTGAATGCTGACATCGATGCCGAAGGTATCGTGCAGCAGCGCCACGAGTGCCGCCCAGGCGGCGGGATCTCCAAAATAGTCCTGCCGGAACGTCAGGCCAATGGAACCGGGCGCGGCAGACATTGAGACGCCTAGACGCCCGTCGAGCCGAAGCCGCCCGCCCCCCGCGCGGTTTCGCCGGCATCCGACGTCGCGCGGACGGAAACCTGCGTCACCGGGGCAATCACCATCTGGGCGATGCGCATGCCGCGCTCGATGACGAAATCCTCCTCGCCGAGGTTGACCAGAAGCACCTTCACCTCGCCGCGATAGTCGCTGTCGATCGTGCCCGGGGTATTAAGGCAGGTGATGCCGTGCTTGAAGGCAAGGCCGGAGCGTGGGCGGATCTGCGCCTCGTAGCCGGCCGGGATTTCGAAGATGAACCCGGTCGGCACCAGCGCCCGCTTGCCCGGCGACAACACCTGCGGCTGATCGGCGGCGACTGCGGCACGAAGGTCCATGCCGGCTGCCCCCGCAGTCTCGTAAGACGGCAGGTCAATGCCTGCGCCATTCGGCAGGCGAACAAGATTGAGGGTCGGGCGAGTGCGTGTGTGTAGGGTCATGGTCGCATTAGTTTGCCGTCAGCGTCGGCGGGTCAATTGCAAAGTCGGGCCGAAATCGGTAGATAGCCCACAACTCACAGGAATCTAGACATATGGCCGAAAGTCTCGCCGAGGCGGTTTCCCGCCGCCGCACCTTTGCTATTATCGCCCACCCCGACGCGGGCAAGACCACGCTCACGGAAAAGCTGCTGCTGTTCGGCGGTGCGATCCAGCTTGCCGGCGAGGTCAAGGCCAAGAAGGACCGCATCCAGACGCGCTCCGACTGGATGAAGATCGAGCGCGAGCGCGGCATCTCGGTCGTCACCTCGGTGATGACTTTCGAATATGGCGGCAATGTCTTCAACATCCTCGATACGCCCGGCCACGAGGACTTCGCTGACGACACATATCGCACGCTGACGGCCGTTGATGCTGCGGTCATGGTCATCGACGCCGCAAAGGGTATCGAGCCGCGGACGCTCAAGCTTTTCGAAGTCTGCCGCATGCGCGATATCCCGATCATCACCTTCATCAACAAGATGGACCGCGAAAGCCGCGACCCGTTCGAGATTCTGGATGAGGTCGAGGAAAAGCTGGCGCTCGACTGCGCCCCGGTGACCTGGCCGATCGGCCGTTCGAAGACCTTCTGCGGCTCCTATCATCTCGCCGACAACACCGTGCGCGGCTCGGACACGCAGGAAATCCTCACGAAGATCAACGGGCCTGAAATGGCCGCCCATCGGCTGCCGGAAAACGAGCGCGATGCCTTTGTCGACGAAACGTCGCTGGCGATCGAGGCCTGCAAACCGTTCAACAAGAAGGCTTTCCTCGAAGGCCATCTGACGCCGGTCTTCTTCGGCTCGGCGCTCAGGAACTTTGGCGTGCGCGACCTCATCAACGCGCTCGGAGACTTCGCCCCGCCGCCACGCGATCAGGTGGCCGACATCCGGACGGTCCAGGCAACTGACGACAAGATGACCGCCTTCGTCTTCAAGATCCAGGCGAACATGGACCCGAACCACCGCGACCGCATCGCCTTTGCCCGCATCTGCTCCGGCAAGCTGGAGCGCGGCATGAAGGCGCGTCTGTCGCGCACCGGCAAGCAGCTGGGCCTGACGGCACCGCAGTTCTTCTTCGCCTCGCAGCGTCAGCTTGCCGACACGGCCTATGCGGGCGATGTGGTCGGCATTCCGAACCACGGCACCCTGCGCATCGGCGACACGCTGACTGAAGGCGAACAGCTGGTGTTCCAGGGCGTGCCGAACTTCTCGCCGGAAATCCTGCGCCGCGTGCGTCTGGAAGATGCGATGAAGGCCAAGAAGCTGAAGGAAGCCCTGCAGCAGATGGCCGAGGAAGGCGTCGTGCAACTGTTTTCTCCAGAGGACGGCTCTCCTGCCATCGTCGGCGTCGTCGGCGCACTGCAGCTCGACGTCCTCAAGGAACGGCTGCAGTCGGAATACGGCCTGCCCGTTTCCTTCGACGTCGCCCGCTTCTCCGTCTGCCGCTGGATTTCGGCTGATCTGCAGGTGGATCTCGATAAATTCATCACGGCGCGGCGCGGCGACATCGCCCGCGACCTCGATGGCGATCCGGTGTTCCTGGCACAGGATTCATTCTCGCTGCGCTACGAAGCGGAACGTTACCCGGCCATCAAGATGGTCGCCATCAAGGAGTATCACGTCGCCAAGGCGGCGTGATATTTTACTGCCCGCACAACCCTTCCGTCATGTGAGGCCGTGGATCGTCAGCCACGCGCCGGCGGCCACGAGGATGGCGCCGGCTACTTGCGACAGCCGTTGCCCGCCGGGTATGATTTTCTCGACAAGCACGAAGATCGCAAGCGCGGCGATCCAGAGGATGTTCATCACCCCGCCGACGAACAAAAGCGCCATGAGCGGCCAGCAGCAACCGACGCAATAAAGGCCGTGGCGCAGCCCCATCCTGAAGGCACCCCAAGGCTCGCGGCGAAATCCACCCTCGCTCTGGATGAAAGCGAGCGGCGCGCGGCACTTGCTGAGGCAGGCATGCTTGAGCTGCGTCCACTGGTAGAGGCCGGCGAAGAGGAGCAGCATGCCGCTGAACAGGCCGCTTACACTCTCCAGCATCGGCGTCAGCAACAGGGCGCGCTCGAGCAGCCACTGTCCGATGGTTGCTACAAGCGAAAACACGAACCACGCCGCGACATAGCCACTGCCGAAGACGCCGGTGGCAGCGAAGGGTGCTCCCTGGCTCATGGCGTGCCGTCCGACCCGCGCATAGAGCAGGATCATCGGCGCAGCCGATGGAAGCATCATGCCGACCATCATCACGGACCACATCGCAAAAACGAGCAACGTCTCGCGAGGGCTCCACGCATGTGGCGTCAGCATGGCCTCCGGCATGCCGGGCATCCCTGACATGTCCATTCCGGGCATGCCATCCATGGCTTCCATCGGCTTTTCACCCGCCGCCATCATGTCGCCGAGCGAAAGCAGATAGGCCCAAGCGAGCAGTGTCATGGCGGCCAGGCTGGCGAGTATGATGATCCGGTCACGCCTGAGCAGGGCGTCGAGCGTAGCTCCAGGCATCGTCCTGCTCCTAGTGGACGACGCCGGTCTCGGTCATGTGCAGGCGAGTGAAATGGGCGTGCGAATCCTTGGTGGACAGCGCAATCGGCCCTTTCGTTTCCGCCCACCCACGTCCGGCTTCGCACGTGTCGTATTCGAAGCCGTCCGGCAGGTTGATGCGGGCCCTGTGTTCCTCGCCGGTCACGGGATTGCGGATCGGTTCGCCGCGCGCTTCGAGCCAGCCGGGAATGTTGACCGTGGCAGTGCGCGCGTCCACGTCCATATCGAAATCGATGCTTGAGAAGACTGGATCATGCACCGTGTCGAATGTCGTGGCGAAGACCGCAAAGAACGTTGCGCCTGGCTCCGTATCGAGCCCGCTCATGATCCGCAGCAAGGCATCGCGTTGCGCCGGCGAAGCGCGTTCGTCGACGATCGGAACGCATTGGCCGTGGCCTTCATGAATGGCTCCCGGCCATGACACGATCATGCCGATACGCAAACCGTCAAGCCGCGTTTCACCATGAAAGCCGTCCTCGACGTCGATGACCCCGATGGCTTGGCATTTGCCTTGGGTAGGAAGTGCATTGAATTGGCAGGGACAACCATAGGCGCAGTTGCAGTGTAGGAATTCACGCCCCTGAAGCTTCCATTTGACGCTGGTCATTCCATCCTCCATCGAACCGGAATGCGTCTGTTGTAGGAATTTCATATATCACTAATTAAATACCCGCGCCTTCGGGTTGTCCAGTGAGCTGGCTCCGGTGAACCCATAAGCCGTACGCTTTTGCGACTAAGGAGGCGGTGGCATTTGCACTCCGCCCTACACGCTCTGAAATTCTGGATGTCCTCTCGCTATCGACGATCCGTCAGCGTGAGATCGCCGTTTTCATCGACGGAAACCTCGATGCCGATATAGCCGGGGATTTTCGGATGCGCGGTTTCGAAGGGGTGCGTATGCGTGGCGGTGATGACCATCACGTCTGAGCCCGCCGATTCTCCTGCAATGACACCGGCCGCGACATCCTCGAACACCAGGCAATGCTTGGCCTCGAAACCGACGCGCTTGGCGCCGAGCAGATAGCATTCCGGGCTCGGTTTGCCGCGCGAGACATCTTCGGCGATGACGATAAAGCGCGGCTCCGGCAGTCCGGCGGCAGCAATGCGCACCTTGGCGAGTTCGCGCGGCGACGAGGTGACGATCGCCCAGCGCTCCGGTGGCAGGCTCTTCAGGAATTCGATCGCGCCGGGGAGCGGTCTGACACCCTCGACATCCTCGATCTCACCCCGGCAGATGATCGCCGATTCCGCCTCCGGATCGACCCCGGGCAAGCCCAATTGCCGGATCGTATCGACGCCACGCTTTCCGTGCATCGTCGGCAGGAAGGTCGCGACATCGAGGCCATGGCTCTCCGCCCAACGCCCCCACACGCGCTCCGCTGCTTCGATAGAGCTTAACAGCGTTCCATCCATGTCGAAGAGGAACGCGGAATATTTCTTGCCGAACACCGGCGACGAAACGGAAGACAATGGGGCGGACTCCTCATGTGATCTGGTTGCCCGCCTCTATGCGAGCGATGCCATATCCGTTCGATACGGGGATTCCTGCCGCAGATCAAACCTATATCCGCGTCACAACACGACCTTGCGACTTTTCTTACGCCGTCATTGCGCGGAGAACGCGAGCCGCAAACCCATGACCCCGAAGGCACCGGCAAAACCGCGCCGAAGCCACGTCGTCATGCCCGGCCTTGCGATCACATGGTGCCTCGCCGCCGAGGCGAAGACGCCATAGACCACGAAGACGATGAAGGTCAGCGCCATGAAGACGGCAGCAAGCCCCAGCATGAAGAGCGTCGGCGAAGGTGTGCCCGCTGGCACGAACTGCGGCAGGAAGGCAAGGAAGAACAGCGACAGTTTCGGATTGAGGATGTTGAGGAGAAAGCCGGTGGTGATCACCCGCAGCGCAGGGACGTGGCTGTCGCGCTCGGTGATGCGCAGTGTCTCGCTGTCCTTCAGGACACTCCAGGCCATGTAGAGCAGATAGGCGACGCCGAGATATTTGATGACCTGAAACGCGAGCGCGCTCGCGTGCAGGAGGGCGGCCAGACCTGCGATGCTGGCGGCGATATGCGGCAAGATGCCGAGCGTGCAGCCGAGGGCCGCAAGGATGCTGGCGCGGGTGCCGGCGTTCAGTCCCATTGCCAGAGTGTAGAGCACGCCGGTGCCGGGCAAGAGGATGACGATGATGGATGTCAGCAGATATTCGAGGGTCACGGCGCTCTCCGTTCGATGAGGAAAACCTCAACTAAACGGATCATCGCTCGTGGTCTTGAACGGAATTGCGGGCGGTCAGGTAAACGCCAGCGCATAGGCGCCGGGCGTGATGCCATAGGCGCGCACGAAGGTTCGCGTCATATGGCTTTGATCGGCGAACCCGCCAGCAAAAGCGGCATCGGCGAGTGGCGTCCTCTTGGCGATCATCCGGCGAGCGATGCTGATGCGGCGCTGGACAAGATAAGCATGCGGCGTCATCCCGGTCGCCTGCGTGAAGACGCGCACGACCTGAAAGCGGCTGAGCCCGCTTGCCGCCGCAAGGTCGGCCAAGGTGACGGCCGCCACCGGGTCTGCATCCATCAAAGCCTTTGCCCGGGCGATCGCCGGCCCGACAGACCGGGACACCGGCCGGCGCTCCATCAACGACGCGATCAGCTGGAAAAGCGCGCTTTCGCCAGCCAGCGTTTCGTGCATCTCCGTCATCGCCGCATAGACGCGCAAAAACCCTTCGACGGCGCTGCGGTCGCTCATCACAAGCCGGGAAAACACGAAATCCTCCGCCCGTCCCTCGGCGATGTCGAGCACGGCACCGGCAATCAGGCCGGGATCCAAATAGAGCATGCGCCAGGACCGCCCCGCGTCGCCGATCGGATGGCCGTCATGCACTTCGCCGGGATTGACGGTGATCACGTCGCCCGGGCCTGCCTCGACCGGTCCTCGCCCGCTGGCTGATTTCTGCGCGCCGCGGATAATGACACCGATTCCGAACTGGTCATGCGTATGCCGGCCAAAGCTGTGCGCCGTGTCGGCCTCGACGGCCTCCACGCCGTCGATCGCGCATCGCTTGATCCGGAACTGACCGGTCTTCATTGGCTGGAACGCTCCTCAATTCCGCTCCCGGCCAGGCAGAGCATCGCGCTCGCCGAACCAGTTTGCCGCCGAAGAACACCAGATCTGATGCCTGGGCGCAAGTTCGCCGCGCTGGCGGATATTGCCCCAGCGGATGCCGATTTCCTCCGCATCCTTATCCGTTCCCGTCGTATAGATCGGCGAGCCGCAATTACCGCAGAACATCTGGAAGCGCGTCCGGCCGTTGTCGCCGGTCTTGACGTAGATCTTGGGTTCGCCGGACGTGATCCGAAAATTCTCTTTCGGCACGGTGACCGTGACGCGATAGACGGAGCCCGTCAGGTGCTGGCAGTCCGTGCAATGGCAGATGCCGACCTCGTCGGGGTCTATCTTCGCTTCAAATCTGACCGCACCGCAATGGCAATTCCCGTCGATATGCATGTCCGTTCCTCCCTATTGGGGAGGAAGCTAGCGCATCGCCGCTTCCTCTTCGAGTGACGGAAATGCTCTTTCTCCTTGTTTTATCGCAAATCCGGACGGAAAACCGCTTCGCACTTTTCCTGGATCGGGCGCATCAGACGCCGGTGAACAGCCATGCATGCTCCTTGGCGTTGTTGAATTTCCAGACGCGCGACGGACCGGCCATGACGTTGAGGTAGTAAAGATCATAACCGTGGATCGCCGCGACCGGATGATAGCCCTTCGGCACCAGCGTCACGTCGCCATCCTCGACGGCCATCGTCTCGTCCAGCGAGCGGTCGTCCGTATAGACGCGCTGCATGGCGAAACCCTGAGCCGGATTCAGGCGGTGATAGTAAGTCTCCTCCAGGAAACTTTCGGCCGGCAGGTTGTCCTCGTCATGCTTGTGCGGCGGATAGGACGAGGTGTGACCGCCGGGCGTGATCACCTCGACAACCAGCAGCGAATGGGCCGAATTGTCGTCCTCCGGCATGATGTTGGTGACGTAACGCGTGTTCGTCGCTTTGCCGCGCGTCATCTGAGGGTGTGTGCCTGGACGGATCACCTGCGTCTTGTAGCCTTCGCCGCCAGGCGCCGAGCACACCGCCAGATCAAGAGCCGTCGTCGCCGTCGCCTGCCAGCGGCTGCCCTTCGGTACATAGACCGCATAGGGCTGCCCATCGAACGGCGTCATGCGCTCGCCCAGTTCGCCGAGATCCTCGCCGTCGACGGATATCCTCGCCTTGCCGGAGACGAGCACGAGGCAGGTTTCCCGGTCAGCACTTTCGCCGGCCACGTTTTCACCAGCCTTCAACCGGTTCAGGCTGAAACCGACATAGGTCCAGCCGGCCGATTCGGGCGTGATGTCGTGAACGAGGCCCGAGTTGCCTTTGGGTTTGACGAGAAGGTTTGGCATGGTGTGGCTCCTATCTTTCTGAGCGCTAAGGCTCATTTCTGCCACTTCTCCCCAGCGGGGGAAGTGACGTTTGCGAGGCAATGAGGGGTCTTGCCGCGCATGCCGCCCCTCATCCGGCGCTTCGCGCCACCTTCTCCCCGGATGGGAGGAGAGAGGAAGTCAGCCCTTATCGAGTCCAGCCTCCTTCGCATACGCCTTCAGCGACTTCAGTCCCAGCGACTGATATTCCAGCGGGTTGCGCACGGCTGAATCCTGCTCCGCCTCGATCACCAGCCAGCCATCATAGCCATGCTCTGCGGCAACCTTCAGCACCGGAACGAAATCGACGCCACCTTCGCTGTCGCCCGGAACGGTAAAGACGCCGCGTCGCACGCCTTCGAGGAAGGACAGGCTTTCCCGCTCCACTTGCTTGCGGATTTCCGTCCGCACGTTCTTCGCATGGATATGGCGGACGCGGTGCATATATTTCTTAGCCACCTCGACCGGATCGGAACCGCCGAACCAGGCATGGCCGGTGTCGAGCAGCAGCTTGGTCGCCGGGCCGGTGTTCTGCATCAGAAGATCTATTTCTTCGCCGGTCTGGACGATGGTGCCCATGTGATGATGATAGACGAGATCGATACCCTGATCGGCGCAATATTGCGCGATCGCCTCGATATCGGCGCCAAATTTCTTCCACCCACCGGCCGGCAGGACCGGCTTATCGTTGACGACCGACTTCGTGTCGTCGCCATGGATGGCATTGGAGGTTTCGCAGACGATGCAGACCTTGCAGCCATTGTATTTCAAGAGGTCGAGGTGCGGCTGGATCGCCTGCTTTTCGGCCTCGACATCATGCGTCAAGAGGTTGGTCGAATGCCAGCCGGAGACGAAGACGAGATCGTAGGAGGCGAGCTTCGCCTTCAGTTCGGCGGGATCGGTCGGCATCTTGTGGCCCTTCTCGATGCCGTCGAAGCCGATTGTCTGGCAATCGGAGAGGCAGTCTTCGAGGCTCAAGTGGGCGCCGAGCGTCTGGTCGTCGTCGTTGCTCCAGGCGATGGGATTTGTTCCGTAGCGGATCATGATGTTCTTCTCTGATCAAGTGTTTTCAAGTCGTGCGAAAGCCCGCGACTAGCGCGGGCTCCGTGTCATTTTTTAACCGAAACGCTGGGCCGAAAGCGCTTTCTCGTAACCCTTGCGAGCCTCGTTGACCTTGGAGCGTTCGGAGACTTCCGGCACCGCCACATCCCACCAATGACCGCCCTCGTCCGTTGTGATCAGCGGATCCGTATCGATGACGATGACGGTCGTGCGGTCGTCGCCGGCGGTTTCCCTTAGCGCGATTTCCAGTTCCGCGATCGAGGAAACCTTTCGGGTCACGGCGCCCATGGCAGCCGCGTGGCCGGCAAAATCGATGGCTGGCAGCGTGACGTGATGCGTGTCCCTCAACAGGTTGTTGAAATTGGCACCGCCGGTCGCCATCTGCAGCCGGTTGATGCAGCCATAACCGGCATTGTCGAGCAGCACGATGGTGATCTTGGCGCCAAGCATGATCGAGGAGGCGATCTCGGAATTCAGCATCATGTAACTGCCGTCGCCGACCATGACGATGACGTCGCTATTTGGTTTGGCCAGTTTGACGCCGAGACCGCCGGCGACTTCATAACCCATGGTCGAGAAACCGTATTCCATGTGATAGCTGCCGGGAGAACCCGCCTGCCAGAGCTTGTGCAACTCGCCCGGCAGACCGCCGGCGGCGCAAACGAGCGTCGTATTCTCCGTGCGGGTGCGCTGAACGGCACCGATCACCTGGGCATCGGACGGCAGCGCAGCGTTGGTGGCCTCCATTGCCCTGTCGGCTGCTTTCAGCCACTCGACTTTGCCGGCCGCCGACTTCTTCGTCCAGGCCTCGTCGGCCCTGTGCGACCCGAGCCCGGCGCTTAACGCCTCCAGCCCGACGCGGGCGTCGGAGACCAGCGGCAGGCCTTCATGCTTGGCGGCGTCGAATGCCTGAACGTTAAGGCCGATGATCTTCAGGTCGTCATTTTTGAAAAGAGCCCAGGACCCGGTGGTGAAATCCTGGAGGCGCGAACCGACTGCGAGAACGACATCGGCCTCTTCGGCAAGCTGGTTTGAGGCCGAGGTGCCCGTTACGCCGACCGAGCCCATGTTGAGCGGATGGTTGTGTGGCAACGAGGACTTGCCAGACTGGGTTTCGACGACAGGAATACCGTGCGTCTCGGCGAACGTTGCGAGCGCGATGGCAGCTTCCGAATAGAGCACGCCGCCACCGGCGATGATCACCGGCTTTTTGGCAGCTTTCAGCGCCGTGATCGCATGGGCGAGTTCATCGGCATCGGGGTGCAGGCGGCGGGTCGTCCAGACCTTCTCGTCGAAGAAATTCTCCGGATAATCATAGGCTTCCGCCTGCACATCCTGGCAGAGCGCCAGCGTCACGGGACCGCAATCGGCGGGATCGGTCAACACTTGCATGGCGCGGCGCAGCGCCGGGATGATCTGTTCCGGGCGGGTGATGCGATCGAAATAGCGCGAGACCGGACGGAAGCAGTCGTTCACAGTCATGGCGCCGTCACCGAAATCCTCGATCTGCTGCAGCACCGGATCCGGGCGGCGATTGGCGAAGACGTCGCCGGGAAGGAAGAGAACGGGCAACCGGTTCACGTGAGCAAGTGCTGCCGATGTGATCATGTTCAGAGCGCCGGGGCCGATCGACGTCGTGCAGGCCATGAAACGGCGGCGGAAGCTCGCCTTTGCAAAGGCGATCGCGGCATTCGCCATGCCCTGCTCGTTCTGGGCGCGATAGGTCGGCAGCATGTCCTTGATGCCGTATAGCGCCTCGCCGACGCCCGCGACGTTACCGTGGCCGAAAATGGCAAAGACACCACCGAAGATCGGCAGTTTCTCGCCATCGATCACCGTCATCTGCCGCGTCAGGAACCGCGCCACGGCTTGCGCCATGGTCAGGCGGACTGTTTTCTGGCTCATTGCTTCCTCCTCCAACGAGGACATTGCCTCGCAATAACTCCGCATAAGAGAAGGTTCTACCCTCCTCCGTCCCTTCGGGACATCTCCGCCGCGATGGCGCAGATCATTGTTTTCTCTTTGTCGGCAGGGGGCAGAGGAGTGAGGCCGCATAGTCGGCACTCACCGGATGTTTCAAGCCGCCTTCGTCTCCGCCAAGCCGAGCCACAGATTGACCAGAGCCTCGAACTTGCCGGCCATGTCGGCGATCGCCTGCTCGTCGTTCATCTCGCCCGCGAGCCACGCTTTGCTGGCGTCGGCGAAGATCGTGCGGCCAACAGCAAACCCCTTGACCGTCTTTGAGGTACGCGCCGCCGCAAAGCCTTCCTTGAGCACGTCATACGGCGCCTCCAGTCCGAGCAGAACGACGCCGCGGCAGAACGGATCGCGCTTTTCGATGACAGCATCGATCGCGGCCCAGGCGTTGCGGCTTGCCTGCGGCTCAAGCTTCCACCAGTCAGGCTTGAGCCCGGCATCGTAAAGCTCAGTGAGCGCGCGGGGAATGGTCCGATCGTCGAGTTTGCCGTGTTTGCTGGCAATGATCTCGATCAGGATTTCACGGCCGACCTTGCGCGCGGCCTCGAAGGCCGAACGCAGCTTGGCGATCTGGGTGGCCTTCAATTCTGCCGGATCGTCCGGATGGTAGAAACTCAAGACCTTGATACAGTGATCCACCGGCCAATCGATGAGCCGGCTACCGAGATCCTGGCTGAACTCGAATTGCAGCGGCCGCGAACCCGGAAGCTCAATCGGTTTGCCGATCCAGAAATCCTTGTTCCTGGCGGCGGCGAACAGAGCCTCGCGGCCGTACTTGTCGTCGATCAGCATGCCGAAGCCTGGGCGGCCATTGGCGATGCGTTCGGCAGCCTTGACGGCCAGCACCTTGAAGGCCGGGATGCGCGCCAAGAGTTCCGGATTGCCACCGGCCAGATCTTCCAGCTGACTGCGGTGATCAATGGCGAGCGCCATCAGCTGCGGGATGTCGCGGCGGCGCGTCGTCGCCCAATGGACGTGGTTGATCGCCTCGTCCTTGCGCAGCGCCTTTTCCTTGCTGCCGTTTTCGAGGAAGAACTGCAGCTCGGTCCAGGTTGGGATTTCCGGGGCGCAAAGCAGACGTGAGACGGCAAAGGCGCCACAGGCATTGGCCCAGGTGGCGGAGGTAGCATGCGGTTCGCCTTTCAGCCAGCCGCGCAGGAAGCCGGACATGAAGGCGTCGCCGGCGCCGAGAACGTTGTAGACCTCGATCGGGAAGCCCTTGCCGACGATACCGTCTTCGAGATTATCCGAAATCGGACCATCATAGACGATGCAGCCCATCGGCCCGCGCTTCAGCACGATCGTCGCCTTGGAATTGGCGCGGATGGTCTTCAGAGCAGCAAGCAGGTCGCTGTCCCCCGATGCGATCAGCACCTCCTCCTCGGTCCCGACGATCAGGTCGCAATCGGCCAACACGGTCTTCAGATGCGCAGAGACTTCTTCCGAGGCGATATAGCGGTTGTCGCCCGCGTCGTGGCCGGCAAGACCCCAGAGATTCGGCCGGTAGTCGATATCGAAGACAACCCTGGCGCCGCTCTCCTTGGCGATACGGATCGCCTTGCGCTGCGCCGCATCAGTGTGCGGCTTGGAGAAATGCGTGCCGGTGACCAGGATGGCACGGGCGGAGCGGATGAAGTCTTCGGCGACATCGTCTTCGCACAGCGCATTGTCGGCGCAATTGTCACGGTAGAACAGCAGCGGGAAGGAATGATCGCTTTCAACCGAGAGAATGGCGAGCGCGGTCAGCCGTTCGGGATCGGTCACAATGCCCTTGGTTTCCACGCCTTCGCGCTCGAGCTGCTCGCGGATGAAGCGACCCATCTGCTCCTTGCCGACACGGGTCAGGAGCGCTGATTTCAGGCCCAGGCGCGCCGTGCCGACGGAAATATTGGTGGGGCAGCCACCGACGGACTTGGCGAAGCTGGCAACGTCCTCCAGCCGTGTTCCGATCTGCTGGCCGTAAAGATCGACCGAGGCCCGGCCGATGGTGATGAGGTCAAGCGGCTTGTCTGCCTGCATCCTGTTGGTCTGGCTCACTGCTTCCTCCCGGCGGGCGCTTGCGTTGCGCCGATATTCTTATGTCCATTGGGTGATGGCTTCATGAAACATAAATTCCGACTGTTAGTCAATATAGAATTTTCATTCTATTAGTGTTCCTGAGCACTCCGCCGCCGCTTTTCTGCGACGGCAACGGTCAGCGCCATGGCAAAGGCCATGCTGGCCGAAAGGGAGCGGAATCCGGCATGATCGGCCTCGACCAGTTCGAACCAGACCGTGGACGATTCCGCCAGCGGCGAGAAGGCCGAGTCCGTCAGCGATACGACCGGCACCTTGCGGCTAGCAAGGAATTTTGCCTGGTTGATACTCTCTGACGCGTAAGGGGAGAAGCTGACTGCAAAGGCGGCGTCTTTCGGGCCAACCATCGCCAGAATATCATCATCGATGCCGGCCGCCGTGCCAACCATCTGGTATTTCACCTTCAGCTTGCCGAAGGCATAGGCCATGTAGCCGGAGATCGGATAGGAGCGGCGCTTGGCGACAAGGTAGATCGTCTCGGCTCCGGCGAGGATATTGACGGCGCGCTCGAAGGCTTCGGGCTCGACGGAGGTGGCGATATTGTCGAGCGATCGGTGCGCCGCGGCGACGAAGCCGTTGAAGATCGATCCGCTTTCGAGCTTGCTATGGTCGTTGGCGCTCAGGGCCTTGAGACGCTCGTCATAACCCGGTGTCCGTTCGCGCAGGCGCGCCCGGAAAATCTGTTGCAGGCTGGAGAAACCCTCGAAACCGAAATGCTGGGCGAAACGGACCAGCGTCGAGGGCTGAACATCGGCCGACGTGGCGATACTCGCCGCGGTGCCGAAGGCGATCTCGTCCGGATGGTCCAGCGCATAAGCCGCGACCTGACGGAGACGCTTCGGCAATTGCGCCTTCCGCTCTAGGATCGTCGCCTTCAGGCCGTCGAAGTCCTGCGGAATATCGATGCTGTCCGTTTCGGCCATTGGCTGCGGTCTCTTCCTGCGTCTGCGCTGTTTTCAAGACCTTACGCAAAGAATGGAGTGGCGAATAGAATATTCATTCCACCGTTCCAATTTTTTTCGCTCTCGTCAACTGGTTCCGATGTGCACCCACTCATTGGTTTTCGCCGATTGGTAGGTGGCCGAAACGATCCTCTGGACCTCGTAGCCTTCACGGAAATCGGTACCGGGTCTGCCACCCGTCGCAATCGCCTGCAGGAATTCATTCGCCTCGATGGCTTTCAGGTCGTTGAAACCGATCTGGTGGCCGGGCGCGACGCAGAAAGCGCCGTAGGGGGGATGCTCGGGGCCGGCCCAGATGGTGCGGTAGCCGCGGCTGCGGATGTCATCGCCGGCGAACCAGACCTTCAGTTCATTCATCCGCTCCTGCGTGAAGACGATGCTGCCCTTCGATCCGTAGATTTCGAAATCATGCTGCATCTTGCGGCCGGTGGCGCTCCAATTGGCCTCGAAACTGCCGGTTGCGCCGCCTTCGAACCGCACGAAGGCGCGGGTGATGTCGTCTACCTCGACGGCGCGCATCTCGCTCGAGCCGCGCGCGATGGGACGTTCGGGCACCTGAATGATCGTCTCAGCCAATACCGAGGAGATGGGACCGACGAGATGGCGCAGGGACGCAATGATGTGGCTGCCAATATCCGCAAGCGCGCCACCGCCGCTCTTCGGGTCAAGCCGCCAGCTCCAGGGTGCCGATGCGTCCATCATGAAATCTTCGGCATGGATGCCGCGTACCGAGCGGATTTCGCCGATCTCGCCGCTTTCGATCAGGTCCTTGGCGAGGAAGATCATCGGGTTCTTCAGGTAGTTGAACCCAACCTGTGTGATAACGCCGGCCTTTTCCGCTGCAGCAACCAGTTCGGCGCATTCGGCAACGGTCGGCGCCAGCGGCTTTTCGCAGTAGACATGTTTTCCATGGGCGATAGCGGCCAGCGCCATCTCCTTGTGCAGCAGGTTTGGCGTGGTGATGTCGATGATGTCGATATCCGGGTCGGTCAGCAGTTCCCGCCAATCGGAGGTTGCCTTGCGAAAACCAAGATTGCGGCGGGCCTTTTCCGCGCCATCGAGCGAGACGTCGGCAACCGAAACCAGATCCAGTTCAAACGGGAGATCGAACACCCTAGCGGCGATCGTGAAGCCCAGCGCATGCGCCTTGCCCATGAAACCAGTGCCGATCAAGCCGACGCCTATCCTGCGTTTGCCGCTCATAAGTCAATTCCTCCCATACCGCATCCCGGTTCCGGCGCCAGATGAAATGACTTTTACATTCCATGTCAATATGGAATTTTTGTTCGAATATTGGAAAACCGTTCCAAGCGGAACAGAAACACCGGGAAAAAGCGATAGATTGCGCAGGAAGATGTAGAAACGATCCTGTTCGTTAACGCATTTTTACCATGTTCGGCCGGATGATCCGTTCTAATCATGGTTAACGAACCATCAAGTCGGGCCATCCCCGCGACCTGGAGTATGACGCATGTGCCGCTGGGCAGCCTATCGCGGGGAGCCGCTCTATCTGGAAGAACTGGTCTCCTCTCCGGCCCATTCCCTGATCGAGCAATCCCATTGCGCGACCCGCGCCAAGACGGCGACCAACGGCGATGGCTTCGGCATTGCTTGGTACGGTGATCATCCGGAGCCCGGCCGCTACCGCGACATCCTGCCCGCCTGGTCCGACTGCAACCTCAAAAGCATCGCCCGGCAGATTCGCTCGCCGCTGTTTCTCGCCCATGTACGAGCCGCAACCGGCGGCGGTACACGGCGCGACAATTGCCATCCTTTCGTCCACGGTCGCTGGTCCTTCATGCACAACGGCCAGATCGGCGATTTCGAGCATCTGCGCCGGCCGATGGAGGCGATGCTCGACAACGATCTCTACGCTGCCCGCACCGGCTCCACCGACAGCGAGCTTCTGTTCCTGATGGCGCTGCAATTCGGCCTTGAGACTGATCCGCTCGGCGCTATCGCCGAGACGCTGGCCTTCATCGAACGATTGGCCGAGCGTCTGGAGCGCAAGGTTCTCGTCCGCTTCACAGCTGCCCTTTCTGACGGCCATGATCTCTACGCCGTGCGCTACGCCTCCGACTGGAAGGCGCCGACGCTTTACGCCGCGCCGATGGGACCGAGTGGCGGCTATTGCCTCGTTTCCGAGCCGCTCAACGACGATGACAACGCCTGGGTAGAAATTCCGGACGGCACGGCTGTCATTGTTGGCGAAAACGGCGTCGACGTCCGCCTGTTCGGTACGCAGGGTGCCGCGCCGAGCACTGATCGCATAGGCCGGGTAGCGTCAGGAAAAATGTGACGCGATCAGCCGGCCGAGCCGTTCGGCGACCGCCTGCTTGTCCATGTCCGGCCAGTCCTCGTCACCTGTCTTGCCGATGACCTTCACGGTATTGCGGTCGCCGCCCATGATGCCGGTGTGAGGCGAGACATCGTTGGCGACGATGTAATCGGCACCCTTCCTCTCCAGTTTGGAGCGACCATTCTCGGCAACATTCTGCGTTTCAGCGGCAAAGCCGACGACCAGCTTTGGTCGCTTGGCATGGTGGCCGACGGTCTTCAGGATATCCGGGTTTTCGGTCAGCTGCAGCGGTGGCGGCGCTTCGCCGGGCTTTTTCTTGATCTTGTTGCCAGCAGCGCTCGCCGCGCGCCAGTCGGCGACGGCGGCGACCATCACGGCAATATCGGCGGGCAGCGCGGCAATCACGGCATCGCGCATCTCTTCGGCGCGCTCGACACGGATGACCGACACGCCCTTCGGATCGGCGATCGTCACCGGGCCGGAGACCAGCGTCACATCGGCGCCGAGCCGGGCAAGCTCTGCGGCAATCGCATGCCCCTGTTTTCCTGACGAGCGGTTGGCGATGTAGCGCACGGGGTCGATAGGCTCATGTGTCGGGCCAGAGGTGACGATGGCTTTCTTTCCTGCGAGCGGCTTTGGCTCGGTTTCGAAAAGCGCCTCGACGGCAGCAGCGATCTCCAGCGGCTCGGCCATACGGCCTTGACCCTTTTCGCCGCTTTCGGCCATTTCACCGGACGCCGGGCCAATGAAGCGAATGCCATCGGCAACAAGCGTCGCGTGGTTGCGGCGGGTGGCCGGATGCGACCACATCTTCGGGTTCATGGCGGGAGCGGCGAGGACCGGCCTATCGGTTGCAAGAAGAACGGTGGAGGCCAGATCGTCAGCAAGGCCGTGCGCCATTTTTGCCATCAGATCTGCGGTGGCAGGCGCGATCAGGACCAGATCACAATCGCGGGCAAGCCGGATATGCCCCACATCCTGTTCGTCCTCCCGGGAAAACAGATCGGTAAACACCTTGTCGGCGGCGAGCGCGCCGACCGCAAGCGGCGTGACGAAGGCCTGCGCTCCAGCGGTCATCACCGGACGGACCAAGGCACCACGTTCCCGCAGCCGGCGGATGAGATCGAGGCTCTTATAGGCCGCGATGCCGCCGGAGATGATGAGCAGGATGCGTTTTCCCTGAAGTGTCATGACGCCCGTCTTTTTCTACCGTGTTATGGCCGGACCGTAGCCGAGAGGCATGCCATGCGCAATCGGCCGCACCATTTCCGAAACTCAATGGCCGTGATGGGTGCACTGGCCATGATCGGCAAGCACCTCGATCACCCGGCACTGATCAACGCGGCCGTGGCCGCAGTCCTCCACCATCATTTCCAGTTCCGCCTTCAGCGCCGTCAGGCTGCGGATGCGCTGCTTCACCTCGACGAGACGAGCCTTGGCGATGGCGTCGGCAGAGGCGCAGGGCTGCAAAGGATTGTCCTGCAGGCTCAGAAGCGTGCGGATCGCCTCGATCTCGAAGCCGAGTTCGCGTGCATGGCGGATGAAGGTGAGGCGATCGAGATCGGATTGCTCATAGGCGCGCTGGTTGCCCTCGCTGCGGCCGGGCGTGCGAAGCAGGCCGATGCCCTCGTAATACCGGATCGTCGGCACCTTGACGCCGCTCTGGCGAGCCGCCTCGCCGATCGTGATCTTTTTCATGGTTTTCCTCTTGCACCTCTAGTCGCTAGAGGATGTAGGAAGGATGCCACGGTTTGACAAGCAAGCAAGCAGGAAGCGGATCATGGCGGAGCCGACACAGACACGGTACCGGGTTGAGGGCATGGACTGCGCCAGTTGCGCAGCCAAGATCGACACCGCGGTGCGGCGCATGCCGGGCGTCGAGGACGTATCCGTGTCGGTAACCGCAGGCACGATGACCGTGCGGCACAACGGGGCGAGCGACCTGTCGGCTATTGCGAGGAAGGTGACGGGTCTCGGCTATTCCGTCGCCGAGTTGGCGGGAAAATCGACAAATCCGGTTCCGATGCCCGCGCATGCGTCCTGCGGACAGGACCATGGTCATCGCGAACACGCGCACGAGCATCACCAAGCTCACAATCACCCGAACCCCACGAGCCACACCCATAGCCACGCCGGACACCCGGCTTCGACCGGCTCGCCGCGAGCGGAAGGCCTTCACGGCTACGACCACGGGCCGGCAACCGGTCCGTGGTGGGCAAGCAGGAAGGGCAAGCTGACCATTTTCTCCGGAGCAGCGCTCGTAGCCGCCTGTGCGGTCGGCCATCTCGTTCCATCCGTCACGCCGTACGCCTTCGTCGTTGCCATGCTGATCGGACTAGTGCCGATTGCCCGCCGCGCGATCATGGCAGCAATGGCCGGCACGCCGTTTTCCATTGAGATGCTGATGACCATCGCCGCCCTCGGCGCGGTGATCATCGATGCCGGTGAAGAGGCGGCCGCCGTCGTCTTCCTTTTTCTGGTCGGCGAACTGCTGGAGGGCGTGGCGGCAGGCAAGGCGCGCCAGAGCATCCAGTCCCTGGCTGCGCTGGTGCCGAAGGAGGCGCTGCTTGAACGGAACGGTCAGACGCGCACCGTTCCGGCCGAAAGCCTGGCCGTGGGCGCCACCATTCTCATCCGTCCCGGTGACCGCATCTCTGCCGACGGGGTGATCCTTTCGGGCGAAAGCGCCATCGACGAAGCTCCGGTGACTGGCGAAAGCACACCGGTGCGCAAGAGCGTCAATGACACGGTTTTCGCAGGCACGATCAACGGCGACGCCGCCTTGCGCGTGCTTGTCACGGCGACTGCCGCCGACAACACCATCGCCCGTGTCGTCAAACTGGTGGAAGAGGCACAGGAATCCAAGGCGCCGACGGAGCGCTTTGTCGACCGGTTCTCTCGCTACTACACGCCGTGCGTGATGGTGGTGGCCGCGTTGGTTGCGATTATTCCGCCGCTTTTGCTGGGAGGAATCTGGGGTGAATGGGTCTACAAGGGACTTGCAATCCTGCTCATAGGCTGCCCCTGCGCGCTGGTCATCTCGACGCCAGCCGCCATCGCCGCCTCGCTTTCTGCCGGTGCCCGGCGCGGCCTGCTGATGAAGGGCGGGGCGGTGCTGGAGACGCTGGGCACGATCAATACGGTGGCGCTCGACAAGACCGGCACGTTGACCGAAGGTAAGCCGAAAGTGACCGATGTCATCGGTTTCGGCCATTCGCAGGCTGAGGTCCTGACCTTCGCGGCGGCGCTGGAAACTGGATCGAGCCATCCGCTCGCCAAGGCGATTCTCGACCGCGCGGCCGCGGACAAGCTAACAATTCCCACTGCGTCCGAGGCCAAGGCTCTGGGCGGCAAAGGCATGACCGCAACCGTAGGCATCAACCCGGTCTTTCTCGGGTCACCACAGGCGGCGGGCGAGCACGTGGCGCTCTCGATTGAACAGTCGGCTCTTATCACGGCACTGAACGACGAGGGCAAGACAGTCTCCGTGCTGATCATCAACGATACGCTTGCAGGCGCCATTGCGATGCGCGACGAGCCGCGCGCGGATGCGAAATCCGGGTTGAAGGCGCTGACGGATGCCGGTGTCCGGATCGTCATGCTGACGGGCGACAACAGGCGGGCGGCATCGGTCGTCGCGAGCGAGCTCGGCATCGAGGTACGCGCCGAGTTGATGCCGCAAGACAAGCAGCGGATCGTCGGCGAACTCAAGCGCGAAGGTCTCATCGTCGCCAAGGTCGGCGATGGTATCAACGACGCGCCGGCGTTGGCGGCAGCCGATATCGGCATCGCGATGGGCGGCGGCACCGACGTGGCGCTCGAAACCGCCGATGCCGCTGTCCTTCATGGAAGGGTCGGCGATGTCGCCGAGTTGATCAAGCTCTCGAAGCGCACGATGACCAATATCCGCCAGAATATCACCATCGCTCTCGGCTTGAAGGCGGTGTTCCTGGTGACCACAATTGCTGGCATTACCGGGCTCTGGCCGGCAATCCTTGCCGATACGGGTGCGACGGTGCTGGTGACGATCAACGCTCTCAGGCTGCTCGCCCCAGCGCGGAACGCCTGACATCAGGTCTCTCGCTGGGCGTGGCCGTGATCAGGCCGAGGCCAGCGCCACGGCCGGTTGCAGGCGCGAGGCATTGTAGGCGGGCAGGTAGCCGAACACCAGGCCTGTCAGGAAGGCGCTGGCGAAGGCGAGGATGACCGGCCCCGGCGCGAAGCTGACCGCGATGCCGAAAGCCTGCGCGACGGCGCCGATGGAGAGGCCGAGACCCACGCCGATCAGCCCGCCGAGCGCGGAGACGACCAGCGCCTCGACGATGAACTGGGTGAGGATATCGCGGGCCCGCGCACCGGTTGCCATGCGGATACCGATCTCGCGGGTGCGCTCGGTGACGGAGACGAGCATGATGTTCATCACGCCGATGCCGCCGACGAGCAGCGAGATCGCCGCAATCGACCCAAGGAAGACCTTGAGGATGTTCGAGGTCTCGGTAAAAGTCTCGCGGATCGCCGCCATATTGACGATCTGCGTATCCTGCCGCTTGTGGCGCTCGTCGAGCAGGGTCTGGATCTGGTCCTGCGTCACGTTAATGCCGCTGTCGTCCTTCACCTGCACGGTGATGGAGCGGACGTTTCGCGCGCCGAACAGGCGCAGGTTGCCGGTCGAGAGCGGCACCAGCACGGTGTCGTCCTGATCGTTGCCGCCGGCGCTCGCGCCCTTCTTCGACATGACGCCGATGACCTGGAACGGGATGTTCTTGATGAGGATATACTGGCCGAGCGGATCAGCTCCGTCCGGGAACAGGGTATCCGCAACGGTGCGACCGAGAACGGCGACGGTCGCATAGGCTTCCATGTCGGATTTTTCCAGGAAGGCGCCATCCTCGACGGTCCAGGACTTCGCCTGCGGAAACTGCGGAACCGTGCCGTTGACGGTCGTCTGGGTATCGAGATTGGCGGCGCGCACGGTCAGTGTGCTCGACATTTCCGGCACGGCGAAACTGATGTTCGGCAGCTGCAGAATGGCGTCGGCATCGGATGGAACGAGCGAGACGATGCTGCCCCCTTCCCCACCGCGGAAATTGGCCATGTTCGGCCGCACCACAAGAAGATCCGAGCCCATGGCCGCAATACGGTTGAGCACGGAATCCTGCGCCCCGGTGCCGATGGCGAGCATGGCAACGACGGAGCTGACGCCGATGACGATGCCGAGCAGCGTCAGAATGGTGCGGAAAAGATTGGCGCGCAGTGCGCGCAACGACATCCGCACGGCCTCCGCCACGTCAGTGACGATCGCGGCCTTGCCTGCGGTTCTTGCCGCCAATACGGGTTTGGTGCGGCCGATCCAGCGGACATTGCCGGGGATGCGATCGGCGACGATCAAGCCGTCGCTGATCTCGACGACGCGGTCGGCAGATTCGGCGAGTTCCGGCGCATGGGTGATGATGATGACGGTGTGGCCCTCATCGTTCATCTGCCGTAACGTGGCCATCACCTCCCTGCCGCTCTGGCTGTCGAGCGCACCGGTCGGCTCGTCGGCAAGAATGATCTGGCCGCCATTCATCAGCGCGCGGGCGATCGAGACTCGCTGCTGCTGGCCGCCGGAGAGCTGGTTGGGAAGATGGTCGAGGCGGTCGCCAAGCCCGAGTGACGTAAGCAACATTTCGGCCCGATCGCGTCGGTGACGCGCCGGCATGCCGGCATAGATGGCGGGGATCTCGACGTTTTCCCGCGCGGTTGCCGTCGGCACCAGATTGTAGCTCTGGAAGACGAAGCCGAACATCTGGCGGCGGCGCGCGGCCAACTGGTCGGCATTGAAATCCGACACGTCCTCGCCTTCCAGCAGATATCGGCCACCCGTCGGCGTATCGAGGCAGCCGAGGATGTTCATCAGCGTCGACTTGCCCGAGCCGGAGGCGCCGACGATGGCGACGAACTCGCCCGGCTGGATATCGAGCGAGACGCCGCGCAGCACGTCGACGGCAACATCGCCATTGACGAAGGTCTTGCGGATATCCTTGAGCGATATGAGCGCGGTCACAACAGTACCCTCAGAACATCGGCGGCATGCCGCCCATGCCGCGACGGGAATTGGACCGGCTGGATGAGGACGCCGCCTTGTCAGCCGAGCCGGCGCCGACCACGACGGCGTCGTTTTCGGAAAGACCCTGCTTGATCTCGACACGCACGCGGTTGCGGATACCGGTCTCGACCTTGCGGGGCTCGCGGGCGCCGGAGGCGGTGACGACGGTGACTTCGCCGGACTTGTCATCGACACCGGAACGGACCGCTGCGACGGGGACCGTCAGCACGTTCCTGGCCGACGATTGCACGAAGAAAACCTGCGCCGTCATGTTCATCATCAGTGTACCCTCCGGGTTGGGCACGTCGAACAGGGCGTAATAAAGCACGACGTTGTTTTCGGTCGACGGCGTCGGCTTGATCTGGCGCAGCTTGCCGGGGTAGCGCTTGCCGGGCTGGCCGAGCAGCGTGAAATAGGCGTCCATGCCGGTCTTCAGCTTGCCGACGTCGGCTTCCGATACCTCCGCCTCGACCGTCATCGTCGAGAGATCACCGATCGTGACGATCGTCGGCGCCGTCTGGTTGGCGTTCAGCGTCTGGCCCTCCGTGGCCGACGTATTGACGACCGTGCCGGTCATCGGCGCATAAATCTTGGTATAGCCGAGGCTGATGCGCGCATCCTTCAGCGTTGCCTGTTGCTTACGGATCTGGGCCCGCAACGCGTCGACATTGGCCTCGGCCGACGCGAGTGCGGCAATCGCCTCGTCGAGGGCGGACTGGGCGGCACTATTGCCGGCGACAAGCGCGCGCTGGCGCGTCAGGTTGGCCACGGAGAGGACGACCTGTGCATTCTTGTCGATCATCTGGGCCTTGAGATTGGCAAGCTCGGCCTCGGCAATCTCGATCTGCGTTTCGATCGAGGCGCTATCGATCTCGGCGATCAACTGCCCTTGTTTGACGTTGTCGCCGATCTCGACCTTCAGGCTTTTCAGCTGGCCGGAGACCTGAGCGCCGACATCGACATCCTTGATCGGACTTAACAGCCCCGTTGCCGTGACGCTGTTTTCGATATCGCCTCGCAACGGCGTCTCGGTAACGACCATATCGGTGGTGCTCTGTTTCCCATAGGTCGACCAGCCGTACCAGCCAGCGCCAACGGCGGCGAGCAGAACCGGCAGGATCAACCACCACGGTCGCGATCGGGCGCGTTTCTTGACTGCTGGCGCGGGCTGAGCAATGGGCTCCTCGTCCTCGACGATCGCGGGGGCAATTTTCCAGTTGGCATCCGCCATTCAAGCATCTCTCAGACTATTTTGACATCGGGCCGAACAATTCCCGAAACCAGCTAACTTGAAACTACGCCTTAATGAGGCCCAGCGGCATGAAATCTTTGTAATGTTTCCTATTTTTCGGTTCACAATGTTTTCGCGGCCATTCCCTCGTCTTCCGAGCCAGCCAGGCAACGAAAAACCGGCGGTGGATGCCGCCGGTTTCGCCAGTGCTGCTCTGCCGGGGAGGCCGGATCAGTTGCAGACCCTGATGCGCTTGACGACCAGATTGCCGTAATAGTCGTATTTGCGGACCTTCTTGATCCAGCAATGGGGCTCGTAATAGCTCTTGTAGTAGTGGCGCTTGTGACCGTAGTGGTGCCCACCGTGATAGCCGTCGTGATAGCCGCCGCCGTAGTAACCGCCGGCTTGGGATGGGGCTGCGAAAGAAAGAGCCGCGCCAGCGGCAACGATGGAAGCGATGATCAGTTTACGCATGATTGTCTCTCCTTGAGCAATGGCTGGATGAGCCCGCCTCATCCTTGAGAAGGACAATCTCATGTCCGGGCAAACCGCGCAGTTCCCAATGGAACAGGGTGCCGGCGCTTATGATTTTCTGATCCGCGCCATGGCCACCACATCCGAGAATTTTCCGTCACGGAACGCGTAGGCCTTGTGAACCCCCTCGGCTTCAAAGCCGAAACTCTCATAAAGGGTGATCGCCGCGGTGTTGTCGGTAAAGACGGTCAGCTCGATGCGCGTAATGTTCAGCCATTTGTCCGCGGCATCGAGAATTTCCAGCATCAGCGCCTTGCCGACACCCCGCCTTCGATGATCATCGTGGATGCTGATGCCGAGCACGGCCGCATGGTACCGGCGGTCCCTTTGCCGATGGAGCCCGGCAACGCCCAGAATGATCCCGCTTCGCTCGGCGACGATGCGCAATCCGCCATCCGCCGGTGCCTCCAGCCACGTGCGGGTCTGCTCGGGATTGGCATGGGGGAGGCGCAAAGTGCCGTACCGCACACCCGGCAGGTTCATGATGGCAGCAATCTGCTCATAATCATCGGGACGCGAGGCACGAATATGCAGAGCCTCGGTCAATGGCGGTGCGGGTGCTGTTTCAGATTGCTTCATGACGATCCTCGTCTTTGATGCGAGGAAGGAAGAAGCGCTGCGACCCTACCTGCCTCGGCAGGGTCCACAGGATGAAAGCGCTCTTAGCTCAGCACTGATCCCGCGCACCCTTGAGGGTACGTGCAGGTCATCACAAGGTGAGTGGTCGCGCGTTTCATCAGCAGACTGTAGCGGCTTCCGCCATAAAGGCAAGAACTGCCTCTCAGAAGGCCCGCCAGGCGATATAAAGCAGCGTGACCGCAATGACCCAGAGTGCCAGGCGTCCGGAGCGGCTATGCCGCGCTTCCGCACGACCGATCGCCTCTGCGGTCTGCTCGTCAAAGCGCAGGCCGTTTTCGGCCATGGCCGTCAGGTCACGGGAGAATTTTTCCGTTTTCGCCGCAATCTCCGGTGCTGCCTCCGCCAGCCTGAGGGCCGCATGAAGCCCTTCTCGCACGTCGGAGACGATGCGTTTGGGACCGAGATTGTCGCGGATCCAGGCGCCGACCACTGGCTCGGAGGCCTTCCACATGTTGAAGCGCGGATTGAGCGTGCGCGCCACGCCTTCGACAACGACCATGGTCTTCTGCAGCATGACCAGTTCCGGCCGGGTCTGCATGTCGAAGAGCTCGGTGACTTCAAAAAGCAGCGTCAAGAGCTTGGCCATGGAGATGGTTTCGGCCGGTTGGCCGTGGATCGGCTCGCCAATCGCGCGGATCGCCTGAGCGAAGCTCGCGACGTTGTGATGACCGGGCACATAGCCGGCCTCGAAATGCACGTCGGCAACACGGCGATAGTCGCGGGTGATGAAACCGTAGAGGATTTCGGCGAGAAACCGGCGTTCCTTCTTGCCGAGCCGGCCAACGATGCCAAAATCGACGGCAACGACCATGCCTTTCTGATCGACGAAGAGATTGCCTTGGTGCATGTCGGCATGAAAGAAGCCGTCGCGCAGCGTGTGGCGCAGGAAGGACTGGATCAGCGTATCGGCGAGCCCGTTCAGGTCGTGCCCGGCGCGGCGCAGGCCCTCGACATCCGACATCTTGATGCCGTCGATCCACTCCATCGTCACGACGTCGCGGCCGGTGCGCTCCCAATCGACCTTCGGCACGCGGAAACCGGGATCGTCGGCCGCGTTCTCGCCGAGTTCCGAGAGAGCGGCAGCCTCAAGCCGCAGATCCATCTCGACCTTTGTGGTCTGCTCCAGCGTCTTCGTCACCTCGACCGGCCGAAGCCGGCGCATATTTGGCACGAAGCGCTCCTGCAGGTGCGAGACAAGGAACATCGCCTCCAGGTCATGGGCGAAGCGCTGGCGCACGCCGGGGCGGATCACCTTGACGGCGACCTTTTGCTCGACGCCGTCGCGCAGAACCAAGGCCGGATGAACCTGGGCAATCGAGGCGGCGGCGATCGGATCGCCGAAGTGCGCGTAAAGCTGCGAGACCGGCCGGCCGAGCGAGCCCTCAACGGCGGCACGCGCCTCCTCCACCGGGAAAGTCGCCATACGGTCCTGCAGGAAGGAAAGGTCTTCGGCGAAATCGGCGCCGACGACGTCCGGGCGGGTGGCCAGGAACTGGCCGATCTTCACATAGGACGGCCCCAATCGCTCGATGGCGCGCGCGAGCCTGTCGCTGCGGACCTCATGTTTGGCACGGCGGCGGGCAAACAGACCGGCAAAGGATTGCGCGGCGCTAATCAGCGGCGGCAGGTTTTCCGACGGCAGGGCGGAGATAACGCCCTCGCGCACCAGCACCCAGCCAATCCGGACCAGGCGTGCATAGGCTCCGGGTGTACTCATGATGCATTGTCGCCGCGGACAAGGCGCTCGGGGCGCTTCAACAAAGTCGACATCATGCGTCAAATCTTCCAGGCGGAATGCAGCGCGGCGATACCGCCGGTGTAATTGGTGAAATTGACCCGGGAGAAGCCGGCCTTGGTGATCATGGCGGCGAAATCGCGCTGGTTTGGAAACTTGCGGATCGATTCCACCAGATACTGGTAGGGCTCGGCGTCGCCGGTGACCATCCTGCCGAATTTCGGGATCGCGGTGAACGACCAGGTGTCGTAGACCCTGTCGAGCAGCGGCATATCGACCTCGGAGAACTCCAGAACCAGAAGCCGGCCGCCGCGCTTCAGGACGCGATAGGCCTCCGACAGGGCGACATCGATGCGCGGAACGTTGCGGATGCCAAAGGCAATCGTATAGGCGTCGAAGGAATTGGCCTCGAAGGGCAGTTCCTCGGCATTGGCCTCGACGAAGGTGAGATTGGGCGCCAATCCCTTCTTTTCAGCGCGCTCGGAGCCGACGGCGAGCATCGAGCCGTTGATGTCGAGCACCGTTGCATGCGCCCGACGGTCGGAGGCCTCGACGATGCGGAAGGCGATATCGCCGGTGCCACCGGCGACGTCGAGAACCTTGTAGTCCTCGGAGCGGCGCGGGTTGAGCGCCGATATCATCGCATCCTTCCAGGCCCGGTGCAGGCCCATGGACATGACGTCGTTCATGATGTCGTAGCGCTTGGCGACCTTATGGAACACGTCGTTGACGAGAGCCTGCTTCTCGTCCTGGCCAACCTGGCGAAAACCGTAGGAGGTTTCCATTCCGCCACCGGCAGACGTGCGCTCACCTGTCATTCCGAAATACTCCGTTTCCATCGCCAGGAGCCGACCATAGCGAATTCGCTTGATCCACGCTATCTCTCCAAGAGATACCCGCCTGCGGCATTCCAGCCCTTATGGACTGCTATAGGATATGTGCGCGGCGATTGGAATTGCCAAATAAGTTCATTCAGTTGGGGGTGAAGGAGATATCGATGCCGGAACTTCCCGAGGTGGAAACCGTAAGGCGCGGCCTGACGCCCGCCATGGAAGGCGCGCTGCTGGTGCGGGCGGAGTTGCGGCGGGCGGACCTGCGTTTCCCTTTCCCGGCCGATTTTTCCGCGCTCGTTTCCGGCCGGCGGATCCTGTCGCTCGGGCGGCGGGCGAAATATCTCCTGATCGACCTGGAAGACGGCAACGTCATCATCGCCCATCTCGGCATGTCCGGCTCCTTTCGTGTCGAGGAAGGCGCCGGCCCCGAGACGCCCGGCGATTTTCATCATCCGCGCGGCAAGGATGAGAAGCACGACCATGTTGTCTTTCATCTTTTGAGCGCCAAGGGGCCGGCCCGAGTGATCTATAACGACCCGCGCCGCTTCGGCTTCATGGACATCACCAACCGCGACACGCTCGCGAGCCACGTCTTTTTCCGCGATCTCGGCGAGGAGCCGACCGGCAATGTCCTTGACGCGTCCTATCTCGCCCAGCGCTTTGCCGGCAAGGCGCAGCCGCTCAAATCGGCGCTGCTCGACCAGAAGAATATTGCCGGTCTCGGCAACATCTATGTCTGCGAGGCGCTGTGGCGCGCCGGTCTTTCGCCGATGAGGGCGGCCGGCACGCTGGTCGATGCCAAGGGCAAGCCGAAGAAGGCGCTTGTGCTTCTCACCGAGGCGATCCGCTCCGTGATCGCCGATGCGATCGCAGCGGGCGGCTCGTCACTGCGCGATCATATCCAGACGGACGGCACGCTCGGTTATTTCCAGCATTCCTTCTCGGTTTATGATCGCGCGGGCGAGCCTTGCCGGACACCCGGTTGCGGCGGCACCGTCTCGCGTGCCGTCCAGGCGGGACGCTCGACATTCCATTGCCCGAAATGCCAGAAGTAGTGGTGCCGCCGGTCTCAGCCCCGAGGGCGCGTTTTCAAAAATAGCGCGTTGACTGGTGCGGTATTTAGGGTTATATGCCGCCCTCAGTTTGGAAAGCCGCTCCAAGGTTTTCCGATATTGCTCCCGAATTGCTTGGATGACAGGTCGCAGTGACCCGGCACGGCGAATTGGGAGTTTTTGTCAGATTTCGAAGAGAGACACCAAATGGCTAATACAACTTCGGCGAAAAAAGCGACCCGCAAGATCGCCCGCCGCACGGAAGTCAACAAGTCCCGCCGTTCGCGCGTTCGCGGTTTCATCCGCAAGGTCGAAGAAGCCATTGCTTCCGGCGACCAGGTTCTTGCTCAGGCAGCCCTGAAGGCAGCCCAGCCGGAACTGATGCGCGCCGCCACGAAGGGTGTGCTGCATGCCAATACGGCATCGCGCAAGGTGTCGCGTCTCGCAAGCCGCGTCAAGTCGCTTTCGGCTTAAGCCGGCTTACTAAAATTTCATCAGCGATTTAGCCCGGTCCTGTGACCGGGCTTTTCCGATTCGGACTACCCGCACGCCAATGCCTAATCCTTAAGCAGTCCACTATGTCAGCACAATGACATATTTTATCAAGCAAAATCAGCTACTTGTAAGAGGATAATCGAGCGCAGGGCGGTCTGGTCGGCGACCGTTAGGGTGTGCAGCGAGTCAAGATATTTTTTATTTTTTTTGTTTTTCGCCAGCTAACTTCCGGGTCAAAAATCAAAGCCCTTGATTCAAAAGCGATTCTCTTGAGCAGGCTTGCGGCCCATGCAGGACACGCTATGAGAGTCAACGCCCGGCTCTTACCGAACCGTAAAAATCCCGATTGATCTTGTGTCACGATCCTGCCTAAATGCCTCCCACAGAAGGCGCGGGGATACCTGTCGGCAAGATGAAATGACGGCCTCTCAACGAGGCTGTCCAGTTCACTTGAACCTTCTGTAACGGGGTGGTTCCACAACGTTCCATCAATCAGTACAGGGTGTTTTCAACCGCGCAACATGTTTGCCCGGAACGCACTTTGCTATTTCTGGTTGTGGGCGCGGGAACAACCGCAAGATACCCGATCATGTTTCAGCGGGCTTTACCGTGCTGAACAGAGAGGGTGGCCGCGATGCGGACGAGGACGCATTTGCAGCAACTGGCCTGCCCCGTTGTTACGAGGGTCGGGAAAGGCCGGTCATGGAATGGCAGAATGGACGGAACCGGCATCCACGAGGGCCGGGGTCCGTACACGGAATGAACCCATGCAAGCGGGACATGCGTTTTGCCTTTAGGCTGAACGGATTTGCACGGAAACCTGACCAAAAGAGGAAGATGAGGATTCCTCTTTTGGTACGGAGAGCGTTTGAATTGGACGGCATGCCTTTGAACAAGGGCCGTTCACGACAAACATAGAGGCTGACGCTGGCAGCAATGTCGGCGGCGCGGAATGATATTGGAAGGCGGCAATATGCTAAGCAATTCGGTGACGGCGGCGATTGTATTTGAAAACGGGGAGAACGGACGTCCGATCGCGGCAAACCCGTCTGCCAGTGCGGCAGCGGAAAAAGGCGAGATGGGCCATAATGCACTTTTCGAGCGCGTCAGTGCGCGCTTGAAAGCCCAGGTAGGCGCTGATGTTTTTGCCAGCTGGTTTGGCCGGTTGAAACTGCACTCGGTCTCAAAAAGCGTCGTGCGGCTATCCGTGCCGACGACTTTTCTGAAATCCTGGATCAACAATCGCTATCTCGACTTGATTACCAACCTCTTCCAGCAGGAAGATACCGAGATCCTGAAGGTGGAAATCCTGGTGCGCAGTGCTACACGCGGCGCGCGGCCCGGCCTTCATGAGGACGCCTCGCAGGCAAACCACACCGACACAGTCGCACCGGCAACTGCGCGCCGGACGTCGCCGCAACCGCTCGCCCATCATGCGGTCGCCACGGTCAGCGCTCTTCAGAAACAGCAACCGGTCGCGGGACCGCTGTTCGGTTCGCCGCTCGATCCCCGATATACCTTCGAGAGCTTCGTCGAGGGCTCCTCGAACCGCGTCGCCCTTGCTGCCGCAAAGACAATCGCCGAAGCCGGCGCCGGTGCCGTGCGTTTCAATCCGCTGTTCATCCATTCGACTGTCGGCCTGGGCAAGACACATCTGCTGCAGGCAATTGCGACCGCGGCAATCCAGAGCCCGCGCGTACCACGCGTCGTTTATCTGACGGCCGAATATTTCATGTGGCGCTTCGCAACCGCGATCCGCGACAATGACGCGCTGTCGCTCAAGGAAACGCTGCGCAACATCGATCTTCTGGTGATCGACGACATGCAATTCCTGCAGGGCAAATCGATCCAGCACGAGTTCTGCCATCTTCTCAACATGCTGCTCGACAGCGCCAAGCAGGTCGTCGTTGCTGCCGACCGGGCGCCGTGGGAACTGGAATCGCTCGATCCGCGTGTTCGCTCGCGGTTGCAGGGCGGCGTTGCCATCGAGATGGACGGTCCTGACTATGAGATGCGTCTTGAAATTCTCAAGCGCCGCCTGGAGGTCGCCAGGCAGGACGATGCCTCGCTGGATATTCCGGCCGATATTCTGAGCCACGTCGCCCGCAACATCACGGCGAGCGGCCGCGAGCTGGAAGGCGCCTTCAACCAGCTCCTCTTCCGCCGCAGTTTCGAGCCGCAGCTGTCGATCGAACGCGTCGATGAATTGCTCGGCCATTTGGTCAATGCCGGCGAGCCGCGCCGGGTTCGCATCGAGGACATCCAGCGCGTCGTCGCCAAGCACTACAACGTGTCGAGGCAGGAACTGGTCTCCAACCGCCGCACACGGGTCATCGTCAAGCCGCGCCAGATCGCCATGTATCTGGCCAAGTCGCTCACCCCCCGCTCCTTCCCGGAAATCGGCCGCCGCTTTGGCGGGCGCGATCATACGACGGTGCTCCACGCCGTACGCAAGATCGAGGACCTGATTTCCGGCGATACGAAGCTCAGCCACGAGATCGAACTGTTGAAGCGGCTGATTAACGAGTAGTCGTAAGCTCAGAAGCCGACGAGATCGCCAGGTTCCCTCTTCTCCCCGACTTCGGGGATGAAGAGGGAGTGCGCCTTACTACTTCTTCCCCTTCGCTATCAGATGATACAGCGCGCGGATCGCCTGCGCCTCGCCGCCGAGCGGCGAGTGCGGGCGCTCGGTCGGTGCCCAGCCGAAGATGTCGAAATGGGCCCAGCTCTTGCTGTTGGTGACGAAGCGCTTGAGGAAGAGCGCCGCCGTGATCGATCCGGCCATGCCGCCCGACGGCGCATTGGTGAGATCGGCGATGCGGGCCGAGATATCCTTCTCGTAACCCTTGTAGAGCGGCATGCGCCAGAGCGGATCGTCGACAGTGAGGCTCGCTTCGGTCAGATCATGGGCCAGATCCTCGTCGTCGGTGTAGAAGGGCGGAAGATCCGGGCCAAGCGCGACACGGGCGGCGCCGGTGAGTGTCGCCATGTCGATGATGAGATCCGTTTCCTCTTCGTCCGCATAGGCAAGCGCATCGGCAAGGATCAGCCGGCCTTCGGCATCGGTATTGTCTATCTGCACCGTCAGGCCCTTGCGGCTGCGATAGATATCGCCCGGACGGAAAGCATTGGCGGAGATCGAGTTTTCGACGACAGGCACCAGCACCCTGAGATCGACCTTGAGCTTCGCGTCCATGATCATCAGCGCGAGACCCATGACATTGGCAGCACCACCCATGTCCTTCTTCATCAGGAGCATCGAGGCCGCCGGCTTGATATCGAGGCCGCCGGTATCGAAGCAAACGCCTTTGCCGACCAGCGTCACCTTCCGGTGCCCCTTCTTGCCCCAACGCATTTCCAGCAGCCGCGGCGCTTCGGCGCTGGCGCGGCCGACGGTGTGGATCAGCGGAAAATTCTGCTTCAAGAGATCGTCGCCGGAGATGACGGAGACCTTTGCCTTGTAATGTTCGCCGAGCGCCCGGAAGGCCTCCTCCAGCGCGTTCGGCCCCATGTCGTTGGTCGGCGTGTTGATGAGATCGCGGGCGAGGAAAACACCGGCAAGCTGGCGCTTGATATCGGCGGCATCGGCGTCGGCCGGGATCATCAAGGACGGCGCTTCGCTCCCGGCAGCCTTGTAGCGGTCGAAGCGGTAGGAACCGAGACCATAGCCGAGCGCCAGGCGGTTGGCGGTCAGCGGCGCAGTCTCGATATGCCATTTTCCGGCTGGCAGCGTGCGCGCCAGCTTGCCGGTCAGGAACGGCGCTTCAGACGGATTGGCGCCTAGCCCGAACAGCGCACCGCCGAGCTGGCCGTCTTGCGAGGGGATCAACAGGACCGCGCCGGAATCGGCTTTGAAGCCCGCCTTGCGCGCCCAGTCGAGCGCGATCGGATCGATGGCGCCGAGATCTATATGGGCCGGCGTCACCGCAAAGATCGGCAGGGTTTTGCCCGCACTGGTGTTGAACGGCGATGGACGGTCGATGAATTGGTAGGAGGCCATGGAAATCCTTAAAGAAGGCACGGTGCAGAATCACCCGATTAACGCTCTATTAGGGTTAACAGATTATTGCTGGAGTGAAGATTGCGCCGAAATGTTGGGGATTGCGTCCGGTGCTCTAACGAATTGCTTTAGGGGCATTGGTAATGACGTCACGCGGACACTCGTCTCTTTCCCATCACCAGTTTTTGAAAGCGGTCTCCTTGGCGGCCCTGGTCGCTCTGGCCCTGTCAGGCTGCGCGACGCAGAAGAAGGAGCTGACGACCGGCTCCATTCCAACGGCCGGTTTCTCCAAGCCGGTTCAGTCGATGAACGCAACCGAACTGGCGGCGGCGGCCGAAAGCATCGGAAAGACTTATGAGCGCAATCCGAAGGATCGCAATGCTGGCCTGAACTATGCCAACATGCTCAGAATGAGCGGTCGCAATGAGCAGGCGCTAGCGGTGATGCAGCAGGTGGCGATCAGCTACCCGACGGACCGCGAAGTACTCGCCGCCTATGGCAAATCGCAGGCGGCTGCAGGTCAACTGGAACAGGCGTTGAACACGATTTCCCGCGCCCAGACGCCAGACCGTCCGGACTGGAAGTTGAAATCGGCCGAGGGCGCAATCCTCGACCAGCTCGGCCGCGCGCCGGAAGCGCGTCTGCGCTATCGCGAGGCACTCGACATCCAGCCGAACGAGCCGACGGTGCTTTCCAATCTCGGCATGTCCTACCTTCTGAACAAGGACCTGAAAACGGCCGAAACCTATCTGAAATCGGCGGCCAGCCAACCGGGCGCCGATAGCAGCGTGAGGCAGAACCTGGCGCTTGCCGTCGGCCTGCAGGGGCGTTTTGCAGAGGCCGAGCAGATTGCCCGGCAGGAGCTTTCGCCCGATCAGGCGGAAGCGAATGTTGCCTACCTTCGTGGTATGCTTACACAGCAGAATGCCTGGAAGAAGCTCTCCAATGACGACAGCACCAACACGAATTAAGCCGGCCGTCCACTTTACACTGGCACTGACAAGCCTCGCGCTCGCGGTTTTTTTGTTCGCCTGGTATGAGCGCTACTGGAAGTGGCGGGAGTGCTTCAATTCCGAGGGCCGTTGCTATGACCCGGTCGACGGCATCATGGTGGAGCAGGCAGGCCCTGTCTGGGCCAGCTTGGCTCTGGGCTTCCTCGTCCTGGCGGTAGTGTTCGTCGTGCGCTACCGGCGAAGCCGGCGTACGGTCCCACTAGAACTTGTCTGAAACCTGGATACCGGCCGGGCCAAGAATGACGGCGATCAGGACGGGCAGGAAGAACAGGATCATCGGCACCGTCAGCTTCGGCGGCAGGGCTGCTGCCTTCTTCTCGGCCTCGTTCATGCGCTGGTCGCGGCTTTCCTGGGCAAGCACCCGCAGCGCCTGGGCGATCGGCGTACCGTAGCGATCCGCCTGGATCAGAGCCTGCGTGACCGACTTGACCTCGTCCAGCCCGGTTCTTGTCCCAAGATTTTCCAGTGCCATGCGCCTGTCGGGCAGGAAGGAGAGCTCCGCAACGGTCAGGACCATTTCTTCCGCCAGCGGCGCCGACTGTGCGGCGATTTCGTCGGCCACGCGCCGCATGGCAAGTTCCATCGAGATGCCCGATTCCACGCAGATCAACAAAAGGTCAAGCGCATCCGGCCACGCCCGACGGATCGACTTCTGGCGTTTCGAAACGGCGTTCGAAATGAAGATATTGGGCGCATAGAAGCCAAGATAACCGATGCCGATGACGGCGAGTATCCGCATTGGCAACGGTTTTTCGCCGAGATAACCGAGGAAGAAGATGTAGAACGCACCAACAGCAAGAAACAAAAACGGCAAGCACAGGCGCGCGACCAGAAACATGTTCAGCGCGTTCTGCGACCGGTAGCCGGCCGATTTCAGCCGGTTGACGGTCTTGTCGTCGACCAGCGCCTTGCGCAGGTTGAGCCGCTCGACGATGTGGCGCACCGACGTGTTGTTCTGGGTGCGCAGCGATGCCTTGCCGCCGGACACCTCGGCATTCAGGCGGGCACGTTCGCGGGCCCGGATCAGTTCGCGTTCGGTGGCAACTGATCTCATCCGCTTGTCCAGATTTCCTTTCTCGAAGAAGGGAATTGCCAGCGAATAGAACGTCGCGAGAACCGCCACCGCCACCAGAAAGGCGACGATGACGTTCGGATCGGTCAGGGTATTGATCATGCCCTCGCTCATGCCGGGCCTTCCTAGATGTCGAAGTTGATCATGTTGCGCATCATCCAGATGCCGATGCTCATCCACACCGCCGAGCAGCCCATGATGATGTGGCCGCGCGGATCGGTGAAGAGGATCATCATGTATTGCGGCGACGTCATGTAGACCATAAAGGCGACGATGAACGGCAGGGCGCCGATGATGCAGGCCGATGCCTTGGCTTCCATCGACAGCGCCTGCACCTTTGCCTTCATCTTCTTGCGCTCGCGCAGCACCTTGCCGAGGTTTCCGAGCGCTTCCGAGAGGTTGCCGCCGGCCTGCGCCTGGATGGCGATGACGATGGCGAAGAAATTGACCTCCGGCAGGGGAATGCTGTTGATCATCCGGGCGCAAGCTTCCGGGATATTAAGACCGACCTGCTGCGCCTCGATGATGCGTCTGAACTCGGTCCTCACCGGCTCCTGCCCGTCACCGGCGATCAGCCGGATCGCGTCGTTGAGCGGCAGGCCGGACTTGATCGATCGCACCATGACGTCAAGAGCGTTGGGAAATTCGTTCAGAAAGGCCTTGCAGCGGCGCGCGATCAGGAAGTTGACCAACCAGCGCGGGAAACCGGTCGTGCCGATGAGTAGAATGCCCGCAACAATCGGCAGCATGGCCCCGGCGACCAACGCCATCAGGGCAGCAACCACCCCGAAGACGACGCTGGCGATGTAGAATTGGGTGATTGAGATCTTGAGACCGGCCTGCGTCAGCCTGATCTTCATCGAAGGTTTCGCCTTGGCAGATTTTTCCTGCTGCTTTTTCTCGAGATCCTTCAGGGAATCCTGCACCGATTTTCGCCGCTTCGACATCTCCGTCATGCGGTCGCGCGCCGCCTTGACCTTGACCCTGTCGGTTTCGGCGGATTTCACTTTGCGGACGCGGCTTTCGGCCTTCTTCTCAGTTTCGATGCGCGTGAACAGAATGCCATAGGCAAGGCCGGCCGTCGCAAGGGCGACGAGACCGACGATAGCCAGAATGGTGATGTCTATTCCGAACATGAAAACGATCAGTCCTTTTCCATCGCGTCGAGCGTCGCGGCCAGCCGCTTGTCCTCGTTGAAATAGCGAGCACGGTCCCAGAAATGCGGGCGCCCGATGCCGGTCGACTTGTGGCGGCCGATGATCTTGCCGTTGGCGTCTTCGCCCTCGATCTCGTAGCGCATCAGGTCCTGGGTGATGATGACGTCGCCTTCCATGCCGATGACTTCGGAGATGTGGGTGATGCGGCGCGAACCGTCGCGCAAACGCGCTGCCTGGATGATGACGTCGATCGAACCGGCGATGATTTCACGCACCGTCTTGGCCGGCAGCGTAAAGCCGCCCATGGCGATCATCGATTCCATACGGGCAAGGCATTCGCGCGGTGTATTGGCGTGGATGGTGCCCATCGAGCCGTCGTGGCCGGTGTTCATCGCCTGCAACAGATCGAAGACTTCCGGTCCGCGCACTTCGCCGACGATGATCCGCTCGGGGCGCATACGCAGACAGTTCTTGATGAGATCGCGCATGGTGATCTCGCCTTCGCCTTCAATGTTCGGCGGGCGGGTTTCAAGACGCACTACGTGCGGCTGCTGCAATTGCAGTTCGGCCGTGTCCTCGCAGGTGATGACGCGTTCATCGAGATCGATATAGCCAGTCAGGCAGTTGAGAAGCGTCGTCTTGCCGGAGCCGGTACCGCCGGAGATGACCACGTTGCAACGGACGCGGCCGATGATCTGCAGAAGCACCGCGCCTTCCGGCGTGATGGCGCCGAACTTGACCAGCTGGTCGAGTTTCAACTTGTCCTTTTTGAACTTGCGAATTGTCAGAGCCGTGCCGTCGATGGCCAGCGGCGGGGCGATAACGTTGACGCGCGAGCCATCGGGAAGACGGGCGTCGCAGATCGGCGAGGATTCATCGACGCGGCGGCCGACCTGGGAGACAATGCGCTGGCAGATCGACAGCAGCTGCGCGTTGTCGCGAAACCGCACCTCGGATTCGATGGTCTTGCCGCCGACTTCGATAAAGGTCTGGCCGGCGCCGTTGACCATGATGTCGGCTATATCGTCTCGCGCCAGCAGCGGTTCCAGGGGACCGTAGCCGAGAACGTCGTTGCAGATGTCCTCGAGCAGTTCCTCCTGCTCGGAGATCGACATCGCGAAATTCTTGATCGTGATGATGTCGTTGACGATGTCGCGGATTTCTTCACGCGCGCTCTCATTGTCGAGCTTGGCAAGCTGCGAGAGATCGATCGTGTCGATCAGCGCCGAGAAAACCTGGGACTTGGTGTCGTAGTAGTCCTCGGTCCGGGCCGCCTTTTTTCGGACGGGCGGCGGGGATGGCTGCGCACGCGTCACCGGCATTGCTTCGCGGGCAGGTTCCGCAAGAACGGGCGCAGCCTGCCGCTCGATTGCGGCTACGGGAGCAGCGGCGGGCGCGGGCGTTTGCACAGGAGGGCTGATGGAGCCGCCCTTTCCGAAGCCGTCGTTTCCTCGTTTACCAAACATGCTCTAGATCCGATTTTTGTTCAAATGTCAGTTATTTGCGCCCAAGCATCCCGAGCATCTTGCCAAGGCCGCCCCTCTTGGCCTTCTTGGCCGTCGCCCTGCCCGTGACGAGATGCGCGAGTTGCGAGAACGTCTCGGCCGTCGGCGCCTTTTTGTCGATCTCGGCAATCATCCGGCCGCTATTGGCCGCATTGCCGAACAGCACGGCATCGAACGGGATAATCGCAACCGGTTCGATTTCCAGCGAATCGCAGAAGTCGCCTGGCGATATTTCCGGCCGTTTCGGCATGCCGACCTGGTTCAGCACCAGATGCGGCACCTTATCGTTCGGCCGGATTTTCTTCAGCGAATCGAACAGGTTCTTGGCGTTGCGCAGGTTGGCGAGATCGGGCACCGCTACGATCACCACCTCGTCGGCTTCCGCCAGCACCGTACGTGTCCAGTCCGCCCACAGATGCGGCACGTCGAGCACGGAGACCGGCGCATTGCGCAGCAGGATTTCCATCAGCGGCTGAAACGCCGTTGCATCGAAATCATAGGGGCGATCGAGCATCGACGGTGCCGCAAGCAGGGACAGATGCTGCGAGCACTTGGTCAACAGGCGATCGAGGAACACCTCGTCCAGGCGCTCCGGCGAGAAAACCGCTTCGGAAATACCCTGCGGCGGGTCTTGGTCGAAATTGATGTTGGCGGTGCCGTAGGGCAGGTCAAGATCGGCGAGCACCACCTCGGTCGAGAACAGGTTCGAAATTCCCCAGGCGCAATTATGGGCGAGCGTCGAGGAGCCGACGCCACCCTTGGCGCCGATGAAGGCGATGCTGCGGCCCAGCGGCTCGGCTTCCGGATCGACGAAGATGGTCGCGATGGCGCTCAGGATATCCGGCATGGCGACCGGTGCCACGATATATTCGGAGATGCCGTTGCGGATCAGTTCGCGATAGAGCGGGATATCGTTGTAGCGACCGATGACAATGACTTTGGTCGAGGGATCGCAGACGGCTGCGAGGGGCGCCAGTTCCGTCAACAGCAGGCGCGGTTCCGTCGATGTTTCGAGAATGATCAGGTTTGGCGTCGGAGTCGTCGAAAACATGTTGGCAGCAGCGGCGATCGAGCCGCTGTTGATCCGGAGGCTGACCTTGCTCATCCGCCGGTCCTGGCCGCAGCGCTCCATCATCCGCTGCAGGGCTTCCGTTTCGCAGAAGGCATGGACGGAGATGCGGGGAAGCGGCCGCAGGTGATCGACGTCGCTCGGGCGGACGGCATCGGCAAAGCCATCGGGTTCACCGGATGCCGTCTCAATCTTGTAGTCAATCGTGCTCATGGTGCTGTCCCGTCAAACTGCGCGGAATATCAATTGTTGTTGATGTTGATCGTCGTTTCTGTCCCGGTTGAGACACCGCGGTAGTCACTGATCACCTGGCCGCGCTGAACCGCATCGATCGGCGACATGGCGCGCGGACCGAGCAGGTCCATCGGGTTGGAAACCTGCGCGGCCAGATTGGCCTGGCTGGCGCATCCGAAATTCTCGTAGTTCTTGTTTTCGATCGTATTGGCGACGAGATCCTTCGGCCAGTTGCCGCAGGGTGCGGTCTTTGCCGTAATCGCCGTATAGCTGAGCCGGATCGGTGCGGCGTCACCATCGCCGTTTGCCTGATAGCTCGCCTCGGAAAGCCGCACCGCCGGAATGCCGGCACCGACCAGCACAGCACGGATTTCCTTGCGCAACGCCGATGCGGCGTGGGCATTGACCGAGCCGGTGGGCACCAGGATCTGCACCGTGCCGGTTGCAGAATCTCTATAACTGTAGGCAAAGCCGCGGATGACGTCGCGTGCGCCCATCGTCAGATGTCGGTCGCTGGAGGCGATCGGCACGTCGATTGCGTGTTCCGCTTCGGCAATCACGATCGGATGACGGGTGCGATAGTCGTCGGGCAAGGCGCCGGTCGACATGCCGTCGCGGTTGGCGCAGCCGGCAAGGGTTGCGCCCGCCACCAGCAAGGCGCCGATCGCCAGCATGCGCGCGCGACGAACCGGACCGGTGGAGATGTTTGGCCGCATGGTTGATTGCCCCTTGATGCTGCGGTTCGCGATGATCTTGGTCGTCATGTCCGGTCCCGCCTATTTGTAGATGAAGCCGACATTACCGTGGTACTCCCCGACCGGGGCCGCCTGACGGTTGCCGTAGATGCGATTGACTTCGCCGAGGAATGCGCTCGACAGGTCATCGGTCGGATTGAAGTTGTCATCCGGCCGCGACAGGTCTCCACGCGCAACCGGCTTGACCAGATAGGGCGTTGCGATGATCACAAGCTCCGTCTCGTTGCGAATGAAGTCCTTCGAGCGGAACAGAGCGCCGAGAACCGGTATTTTAGAAACACCCGGTACGCCCGACATCGCTTGGCGGATATTGTCCTGCACTAGGCCCCCGATCACGATGGAACCACCAGAAGGAAGCTCGATGCTTGTCGAGGCCTTCCGGCGGCGGATCGACATGTAGGTCTGGCCTGGAATACGGGCTTCTGTGCCGCCTGCATTTGCATTAACGACTGAGTCTTCCCACGTGGGCTCGGAAACCTCGGTGGCAATTTCGAGACTGATACGGCCTGGCCCGAGCACTACCGGCGTGAAGTCCAAACCGATGCCGTATTCCACCGTCTCGTTGGTTCGCGTTAGGGCGCCTTCGTCGTCAATCTCCTGCTCGGACGGAAGGCGATACTCGCCGCCGACGGAGAAGCTAGCCTTCTTGCCGGAAATCGCCGTCAGACTTGGTTCCGCCAGCGTGCGCATCACGCCCGCCTGCTCCATGGCGTTGATATAATTCGAAATATCATACCCCTTCAGTGAGGAGGTAATAACCGAGGAGAATGGATTGACTGCATTGCCGAGATTTGCTGGGTTGGAGAAGAGGATCCTGTCGGTCCCCTTGGAAATCGAACCGCTGAAGCCGAGCTGTTTCAAGACCTGGCGCGAGACTTCGGCCACGGTCACCTTCAGCATGACCTGGTCTTCGCCGTCGATCCGTAGAAGATTGACGATCTGCGAAGCCTGACGGTCTTCGGCGAAGATGTCCGCGTCGCCGTTGGTACCCTGGGCGGTGATACTGCGTGTCGTCGCTTCACCACCCTTGATGAAGGCCCTGGCGAGCTCTTCGACGCGGGTCGAATCCAGCGGCGTGCGGACGGTGCCGGTCAGCACGATGTTGTCCGAGATGATTTCCACATTGATATCGGAATCGGGCAGGAAACGCCGCAGATTGGCCTCAAGGTTGGAAATGTCGCGCTCGATCTCCAGATCCAGGCTGACGATTTCCTCGCCATGTGGACCAAACACGAAGATGTTGGTCTGGCCGACCATTTTTCCGAACAGATAGATCCGCCGTGAGGTTCGCGTGACGGCATCCGCCAGCGTCGGGTCGGCCACCAGAATATCATGTGCATCGGTCGGTAGATCGATGACGACGGCCTTGTTCAGCCCCAGCCTGATGGTTTTCTTGACGCCGGGCCCGCTTTCGCCGATGCGCACCAGCGATTGCGATGCGGCTTCTGCGGTAAATGTCTGAGCAGGCAGGCCGGAGAAGGCCAGGCAAAAGGCCAGGCCGCCGGCAACAGAGCTGCGAAGTTTTCTTCCGATCGGGTTCACGTTCCGCTCCTGCTCACGCATGCTAGTTCGCTTCGTTCATGGATGAGCTGTCATCGCTCTTGACGATGGAACCCGATTTGATGACCTGGATGGAGGGTCGCCCGTCCCCGCTCAGCAGATAGTCCGCTGCGATGGTATCCGGCTCCTGCGCGTCGGCGACGCTGCGGAGCGCCAGCGACAGACGCTCGGCCATCTGCTGGGCAACCGTCATGACCTTGGACTGGTCCGGCGTCAGTTCGAGCGTTGCGGTCGTACCGACCACCGACTTGGACCCGTCGTCCTTCTCCTCGATCTGCTGGTCGATGGCGAGCACGCGAACGTTGCTCAGAACCGTTTCGGTGAGGAAGGAACCTCCCTCCGATTTACGCACCATGATCACATCGACGCGGTCATTCGGCAGGATGAAGCCGCCGGCGCCGGTCGCAACGGTAATTTCCGTGGCAACGGCGCGTTTGCCGGCCGGCAGCAGCGCCGACATGATCCGGCTCGTCGAATCGGCGATCTTTTCCTGTCGCACCGGCTCGCCGTTGAAGATCGGCAGGCGCACGACGACGCCGTCAAGGTCGGTCAACGCATTGGGACGAAGCTCTTCGGTGATCAGCCCATCGACGACGCCGTCTTTCGGCCAGGTGATCCAATGGACGGCGTCCGCGTTGAGCCTCGATCCCACGGGCAGGCTCTTGCTGGCGACGAGAACGTTAACGGTCGGTTCGCGCTCGATGACCGGTTCGGCCGAACTCACGACGGTCTTGCCGCCGGTCAGCTTGAGGGCCAGGAACCCGGCAAGCCCCGCCGACACGATGGCCACTGCCAGAATAATAACGCGCACCGGTTTCATGATTGTCCCTGCAGCCCGAGAATATGCTCGCCGCAGAATGATCAGGAATTGGTGTAATTATGGTTAACGCACTGCTTATATTCGTGGTTAATAAAGGGTTTGCGCCGCCAAGGGTCAATTGCGTCAAGGTGCGCCGGCGCAAACGCTGCTGTCTCAGAATGAGACGAAGAAGTTAATGCAATTGCGCAAGGGCCGCCTGCATCAGCGGCGATGACGGATAGGCCACAAAGCCGCCGAGGCCGATTGCAATGCCATACGGAATCTTTTTGGCGGTGAACAGCAGGGGCGGCACCGGCAGGCCCGAGGCGAGAATGGTGTTTTCCTGCCTGCGCATCATCAGAATCAGAAGCGTAAGCAGCCCGCCGAAGATCGAGACATAGATGAGGAACGTCATCAGGGAACTGTTGAAACCGAACCAGACGGCGCTTGCCGTGAGGAGCTTGGCATCACCGCCGCCCATGACATTGAGTGCAAACAGCGTGAAGCAAACCAAAAAGACGATCACACTGGCAACGAGGTGCATGCCGATCGCCTCGACACCAAGGCCTGCCAGAGGGGCGACGATGAGAAAGGCGCCAAGCAGGATCGCCGAGACGCGATTGGGGATCGTCATCGTGAAGAGATCGGAGAAAGCGGCGACCGCCAGGCACAGCGGCAAGATGACGAAAATGGCAGCTTCGATCATGTGCGTCTCTGGATGTACCTCTTCTGAGAAACGGCTCTCGATATCGCTGCGCAAACAGCCATGTCGACAACTGCCGGTGAGCGAACCTACGCTCAAATGGTTTAACGAGACACCAATCCGGCAAGCCGCTGGCGGCCCCTCAAAAAGAAAAACCGCCCAAAGGAGGCGGCTTTCCGATAAATGAGGCTGATGGCCTAGAACTTGCCGTCCGCAGCCGTCATCTTGGTGCTCAGGTCCTGGAACTGCGTGTCTAGCGTAGTGCCGAGCGTGGTTGCGCCGGTGATCAGGGCAACCGAGATGAGGGCGGCGATCAGGCCATATTCGATCGCGGTCGCGCCGGACTCATCTTTCATGAAGCGTGCTAAAATCTTGGTCATATCATCATCCCTCCTGGGTCAAAGTATCGTTCAGCGCTTTCATCAGCGTTGCCGCTAAACGAACAGGCGAACTCACATGGGCTCAAAGAAACAGCGCTATGTGACACCCGCGGCGGGCGGGCCGTGGCGCATGTGGGTCGAAAGCGATCCAGACGCGCCCGTAGTAGCGCCGGCGTTTGCTGCTTAGAACTTGCCGTCAGCGGCAGTCATCTTTGTGCTCAGATCCTTGAACTGCGTGTCCAAGGTGCCGCCGAGCGTCGTGGCGCCGGTGATCAGGGCGACGGAGATGAGGGCGGCGATCAGGCCGTATTCGATCGCGGTCGCGCCGGACTCATCCTTCATGAAACGTGCGAAAATCTTGGTCATGTTGTTTCTCCTACTTCACTTGTGTTGTTCAGCACTACCGCCAACTGTTTCCGTTGATCGGATGAAGCGAACCTACACAGCGTGAATTTCAATCAGCTTAAGGAAAAGCGTTACCAAGGGCTTAACGGCTGATGGCCGGTTTCTTGGTAAAGGCAACCTCAATCCGGACTATCGTTTTTTACCGGTTGCCGATCCCTGCAAACCGCGGCCGAACCGCTTAGGATTTAACGGTTCATTCACCAAAACCGAGCATGTTGGAGCATCCGCATCATCAGGAAACAGCCATGAATTTGCACCCCACAGCCATCGGCGCCCGGTTGCTGACAACGAGCTTCGCAAGTCTGGCCCTGATCGCCTTCGTTCTGGCGAGCCCTGCCAGCGCTGCGGAGGGAATGCTGAACGTCTATATGAACCACGCGCGCGTGCTGAAGCTCGACCGGGCGGTGAGCAAGGTCATCATCGGCAATTCGGATGTCGCTGACGCCACCGTCGCAGATGCGAAGACCATCGTCCTCACTGGACGTTCCTTCGGCACGACGAACCTTGTTATTCTCGACGTGGACGGCAACGCCATCGTCGACGAGCGCATCCTGGTGTCGATCGACGAGGGAAATACCGTGCGCGTCTTCAAGCAGACGATCCGCTCCGTGCTATCCTGCACTCCCAACTGCGAAGAGCATGCTACGCACAAGTTGACCATCGCGAATTGACGAATCCGCGGGGATTCGCCAGAAGTCGACATGAATAAGCTGTACTCAGTTTGAGCGAAGCTCGCGGTGCCCGCCAAATCCTTACCATCCGGTGAGCCTTTTCATTCAAATTTCACCATTGTCTGAATACGAAATATCAATAGTCGTTTCCTAATGTACGCCATCGCATAGCGCTTGACGGAACGACGAGATGTTGAACACCCTGGATGATGCCACAGCGGCCGGCGGTTCGGCCCCGAAACGACGCCGCGGCTTGCTGCGACGCTTCTTCAAGGAGAAATCCGGTACATCGTCGATCGAATTCGCGCTGCTCGCCCTGCCCTTCATGGTCGTCGTCTTCGCATCGCTCGAAACGTTCGTGGCGTTCACCGGAGAACAGCTCCTTGCCAACGCAACCGAGACGATGGCCCGCAAGGTGCGCACCGGCGAAATCACCTTCGGCATCAACCCGGCAACCGACATGTCGCGGGAACAGTTCCGCAAGGCCTTCTGCGACGAGATTTCGATCATCATGACCTGCTCGGAGACCGAGGCCACAAATCCCTCGAAGCTGTTCCTCGATGTTCGCAGCTTCGCCGAGTTCTCGCAGATTCCAGCGGCGGTCCCCCGCGTTGGCGGAGCCGGTTCCGATCTCGATACCAGCGGCTTCGAATTCGCGCCCGGTGGACCGACGACGATCAATATCGTGCGCGCCTATTACCGCTGGGAAGTAATGACCGATCTCGTGCGTCCCTATGTCACCAATTTGCGACCTGCGGGGAGCAGCATGCCGAAGGACTATCTGATGGTATCGACGGCTGCCTTCCGCAACGAGGCCTACTGAGGAGCACGCCATGACAACCGCGATCCGTTATCACATGGCCCTGCTCTCGATGAAGGCAGAGGCTTTCGGGGAATTCTGGCGGGACCGCAAGGGCACAGGCGCAATCGAATTTGCGATCATCGCACCACTGCTGATCATGGCCTATATCGGCTCGTTCGAAATTTCGCTCGGCTTCAGCATCGCCCGCAAGGTTTCCCGCGCTTCCAGCACCGTCGCCGACGTGCTGACCCAGCAGGCCAGCGTCGATATAGAAACGCTCGACGACATGAAGGATGTCGCCAAAAGCGTCATGTCGCCCTTTGAGATGACCGAATACACGCTGAAGATGACCGGCATCAAGGTCACGACCGCCGGCACCGGCATCGTGGCCTGGTCGCGGGACGAGGACGGTGGCACGCCATATCAGGCCGGTTCGACAGTAACGCTGCCGAGCGACATTTCGTCGGTGGACGCTTTCTTCGTGCGCTCGGAGCTCGTGGTTCCGCACGAATTGCTGCTATTTGCACCGGGCCTTACTGCCAGCGAGTTGAAGACGATCAACCTTTCCAAGACCTACTACTTCCGGCAGCGCGTCGGCGACGAAATCAAGTGCACGGATTGCAGCTAAAGTAGCGGCGGCGTCGGCGCCCGGTTGTCATTTGCAATTCGACCAGCCGCAGAGTATTTCTCGCGCTTTCGCCTGCGATGCGCTGATTGCATTGGATGGCGACAACAACTGTCCTGCCGCAAGCTGCCTCACACGATCTGAAGCGAGCATGCGGCAGCCTCGCGGGTGATCCATGGCGCGTGCCTTTCTGTTTGTTCTCGATTCCTTCGGTATCGGCGGTGCGCCAGACGCCGCCGATTTCGGCGACGATGGCGCCGATACGCTCGGCCACATCGCCGAATTCTGCGCGGCAGGCGCCGGCGACAGGGCGGGCTTGCGCGAAGGTCCGCTTTCGCTTCCCAACATGTCAGCGCTTGGCCTTTTGCATGCGGCAAAACTTGCCAATGGCCGCGTGCCGGCAGGCATGAACCTTCCCGAGCGGGTGTTCGGGGTCTACGGCGCCGCCAGCGAAGTCTCGCGCGGCAAAGACACGCCGTCCGGCCACTGGGAAATCGCCGGCACGCCGGTAACCTTCGACTGGGGCTATTTTCCTGCCGAAGGCGATGCCTTTCCGCCCGAACTGGTGGAGGCCATCTGCCGCGAAGGCGACGTTTCGGGCATCCTCGGCAATTGCCACGCCTCCGGTACCGACATCATCGCCCGTCACGGCGAGGAACATGTGCTGACCGGCAGGCCGATCTGCTACACCTCGTCCGATTCCGTTTTCCAGATCGCCGCGCACGAACAATCCTTCGGGCTCGAAAGACTGCTTGCATTTTGCCAGACGGTGCGCCGATTGCTTGACGACTACAATATCGGCCGTGTCATCGCCCGGCCGTTCGTCGGCACCACGCGCAAAGATTTCGTCCGGACCGGCAACCGCCGCGACTATTCGGTGCTGCCGCCGGAGCCGACGCTACTCGACCGGCTGAAGGGCGCCGGACGCACCGTTCACGCCGTCGGCAAGATCGCCGATATCTTCGCGCATCAGGGCATCGGCCGGCTGATCAAGGCCAACGGCAACATGGAATTGTTCGAAGCGACCCTGAAGGCCATGGACGAGGCCGACGACGGCGATCTGGTCTTCACCAACTTCGTCGATTTCGACATGCTCTTTGGCCATCGCCGCGACGTGCCGGGTTATGCCGCAGCGCTCGAGGCCTTCGACCAGCGGCTACCCGATCTCGACCGCCAGCTGAAACCCGGCGACATCGTCATCCTGACCGCCGACCATGGCTGCGATCCGACCTGGCGCGGCACCGACCACACGCGGGAGCGCGTACCGATCCTTGCCTTCGGCCCGGGTATCCGCACCCGCTCCATCGGCGTCCTGCCGGGCTTTGCCGGGATCGGCGAGACCGTCGCCAGACATCTCGGCCTTGAACCGGGCCTGCATGGGAGAAGCTTTCTGTGACTGCACATCTGAAGAAGGCCGAGTTGCACTGCCATATCGAGGGTGCGGCGCCGCCGGCGCTCGCTCTCATCCAGGCCGAAAAATACAATGTCGATGTCAGCGGCATCATCGAGCACGGGGCCTATGTCTGGGCGGATTTCAGCCAATTCCTGAAATGCTACGACGCCGTAGCCGAACTCTTCCGCACGGAAGAAGATTATGCGCGTCTGGCCGAGGCGTACCTGACGGAGCTTGCTGAGGCCGGCACCATCTACAGCGAGATCATCGTTTCACCCGATCACGGCAACACGATCGGCATCGGCAGCGATGCGTATATCCGCGGTCTGGCCGCCGGCATCGAGGCCGCCAAGGCAAAGACCGGCATCGAGGGGCGGATGATCATCACCCTTATCCGACACATGGGTCCGGAAGCGGCGGAACGCACAGCGCTCTATGCAGCAAAACGCGCGCACGCTTTGGTAACGGGCTTGAATCTGGCCGGTGAGGAACGCATGCACAAGGTCGCGGATTTTGCCCGCGCCTTCGATATCGCCCGCGATGCGGGCCTCGGCCTCACCATCCATGCCGGCGAAATGGCCGGTGCCTTCAGCGTCCGCGATGCGCTCGATCATGTCCACCCGTCGCGTATCAGCCATGGCGTGCGCGCCATCGAGGACGCCGACCTGGTCATGCGGATCGCCGACGAAGGCGTGGTGCTGGAAACCTGTCCCGGCTCCAACGTCTCCCTGCAGGTCTTCCCGGATTTCGCCTCGCATCCGCTGCGCGCTCTTCATGAAGCCGGATGCCGGGTAACGCTCAATTCCGACGATCCGCCGTTCTTCCACACCTCGCTCAAACAGGAATACGAGATCGCCTCCCAGGTGATGGGGTTTTCCGACGAAGAGATCAATGGCATGACCCGCACGGCGATCGAGGCGGCCTTCGTCGACGAACCGACCAGACAGCGTCTGCTGGCCGCGTTGTAAGTCGCGACGGCTGGGGATGACACGGCAAAGCGTCGGTCGCCCCTTGCGGGGGTTCGCCCTTCTGTGAAAAAAGAACTTTACATCCGGTTTCCGAAGGAGGGCTTGGCCATGGACGGCGTTACAGTCATCAATCATCCGCTCGTTCAGCACAAGCTGACCATCATGCGCAAAAAGGAGACCTCGACGGCGGGTTTCCGCCGCCTTCTGAGAGAAATCTCCACCCTGCTCTGCTACGAGGTCACCCGCGACCTGGAATTGACGATGGAAACCATCGAGACGCCGATGCAGGTTATCCAGGCGCCGGTGCTGGAAGGCAAGAAGCTGGTGTTCGCCTCGATCCTGCGCGCCGGCAACGGCCTGCTCGAAGGCATGCTGGAACTTGTGCCCTCCGCCCGCGTCTCGCATGTCGGCGTCTACCGCGACCATGAAACGCTGGAAGCGGTCGAATATTATTTCAAGGCGCCGGAAAGCCTGTCGGAGCGCCTGGTCATTGTCGTCGACCCAATGCTTGCGACCGGCAATTCCTCGATCGCCGCTATCGACAAGCTGAAGGAACGCGGAGCCACCAAGCTACGCTTCCTCTGCCTGCTTGCAGCCCCTGAAGGCATTCGAAATTTCCAGGAAGCCCATCCGGACGTGCCGATCTACACCGCCGCCATCGACAGCCACCTCAACGAGCACGGCTACATTGTGCCAGGGCTCGGCGATGCCGGCGATCGCATGTACGGTACGAAATAGATTTCCCGTTTCTTAACCAGATTTTCACGTGAACAGTCGGCCGCCGGATTTTCCGGCGGCTTTTTGCATTCCGTTAGAGAGATTCGTGCTTGGCTGAACGCTTCATTCGATCTTGCCGGGGGGTGACACGGTGTTGCTGCGTTTATCTGTCTTTGCCGGAGGGATAGCGGCGGCGGCCATGCTTTTGCCGGGGCTTGCTACCTCCTATCTCGACCGGCCGCAGAGCGAAGACACCCAAGCCAAACCTCAGCAGGTGAGCACAGCGAAATATGCCGGCGGGAAGGGCGTGCTGCTCGAGCCGGGTGCCGGCGGACACTTTTTCGGTACATTCACGATCAATGGCCGCAAGCAAGATGGTCTCGTCGATACCGGCGCCAGCGTCATCGCCATCAATATCTCGACAGCCCGCAGGCTCGGCGTATCGACGGGGTCGCTATCTTTCAATGCGCCGGTCAGCACCGCGAACGGCACGGTCAAGGCCGCGCGCGTGACGCTCGATCGGGTGGAGATCGGCAGCATCTCGGTTCGGGATATCGAAGCGATGGTGCTGCCCGACAAGTCCCTGTCGGGCATGCTGGTCGGCATGAGCTTCCTCAACAAGCTTTCGTCCTATCGCGTCGAAAACGGCGCGCTGCACCTTACTCGCTGATTTTCGAGACGATGACGGGACGCGCTGCAGGCGCGTTATCGCCGATCGCGTAGATATCCAGAAGCCGCGCGCGCGACTTTTGCGCCTGATCCTCGCTGCTGGCGTGCACGAAGGCGAATGGCTCGCCCTTGGCAACCTTCGTGCCGAGCGGTTTCAGGCCGCTGAAGCCGACGCGGTGATCGATTGGCTCGTCCGAGCGGGTGCGCCCACCGCCAAGCGCAATGATCTCCATGCCGACATCGCGCGCGTCGCAACTTTGAAGAAAGCCATCTAAAGGGGCTTCGACCGGCAGGACGATCGGGGCCTTTGGCAGATAGGTTGGCGATCGCTCGACAAAGTCGGCGGGGCCGCCGAGCAGATGCACCATTTGAGCAAACCGTTCCAACGCCGCGCCGCTCGCAAGAGCGCGACGAGCGAGATCGCTACCTTCGGTGGGGCTCGCCGCGAAACCCGAAGTCAACAGCATTTCCGCGGCAAAGGACATGACCACCGCTTCAAGGCGAGTACCGGCTTTCTCGCTGCGCAGGAAGGCAAGGCAATTCTCGATTTCGACGGCGTTACCGGCGGCATCCGCCAGCGGTTCGTTCATGTCTGTGATTAGTGCCGTGGTCTTCACACCGGCACCATTGGCAACGCCGACGAGCGAGCGGGCCAGGGTCTCGGCCTCTTCCAACCCGACCATGAAGGCGCCGTTGCCGATCTTGACGTCAAGCACCAGCGATTGCAGCCCTGCGGCCAGTTTCTTGGACAGAATAGAAGCGGTGATCAGCGGCACGGAATCGACCGTCGCCGTAACATCGCGGATCGCGTAAAGCCGCCGGTCGGCGGGGGCAAGATCGGCGGTCTGCCCGATGATGGCGCACCCGGCTTCCATCACCGTCTGACGGAACAGCGCCTCCGACGGCTTGATGTCGTAGCCGGGGATCGACTCCAGCTTGTCAAGCGTGCCGCCGGTGTGGCCGAGGCCCCGGCCGGAGATCATCGGCACGGCGAGGCCGCAGGCGGCGACGATCGGCGCCAGCATCAGCGAGACATTGTCGCCGACGCCGCCGGTCGAATGCTTGTCGGCAACGGGCCTATCGATGTCCGCCCAGGACAGAACGACGCCGCTGTCGCGCATAGCGAGGGTCATAGCCACGGTCTCGCCCAGGCTCATGCTGGAAAACCAGACGGCCATGGCGAAGGCGGCCACCTGCCCTTCGGAGATCGATCCATCGGCAAGACCGCGGATAAAGGCGGCGATCTCCGCGTTGCCAAGCACCTCGCCATTTCGCTTTCGACGGATGACCTCCTGCGGGATCATGATCAATAGGCCGTGGCGCCAGCGACCGGTTCGCGGGCTTCGGGCACGGACTGGATATCGCCGAGCAGGCCCGACGCGCCGAAGCGGAAGGTCGATGGCATCGGCCAATCCGGACTGTGTATCGTGGCTGCGAGATTGAGATACATGCGGGCATCGCCGACCGTGTGCACGCCGCCAGCCGGCTTGAAGCCCACCTTCCGGCCGCTCTCGCGTATGCAGGTCAGCATGATGTCCGCCGCCTCCAGCGTCGCATTGACGGCAACCTTGCCCGTCGAGGTCTTGATGAAATCGGCACCTTCCTGAATGGCTATGTGCGACGCGCTGCGGATCAGGTCGCGATCCTTCAATTCGCCGGTTTCGAGAATGGTCTTTAGCAGCACAGCCGCCGGGCAGGCTTGACGCACGGCCGAAATCATCGTGCGGACGGCCAGCTCGTCGCCGGCCAAGAAGGCGCGATACGGAATGACCAAGTCGATCTCGTCGGCACCGTCGGCGATCGCCTGCCGCGTTTCCTCGACGACCGTTTCGACCGGAAGATCACCCGATGGGAAATTGACGACGGTCGCGATCTTCACTGCACTGTGGGGACCAAGGATCGAACGGGCCTGGGCGACGAAGCGCGGCCAGATGCATATGGCGGCGGTGTGCCCCTGCGGCGTGCGTGCGGAGGCGCAGAGCTTCTCGATCGCGGCCGGCGTGCAATCATCTGTCAGGTCGGTCAGATCCAGCAACGACAGCGAAAGCGCAGCTATCTGGCGATTGGAAGCTTCGAGCATCATTGAGTCCGTCCATTTCTACGTGGCGATGATTCGTGAGCCATCCGGCAGCAGATCACGAAGGCTTGTTCTATACGCTTGAGACCGGGACGCAAAGCATCCAGCCGAGTGCCGCGGGTTCCGGATGCCGATCAGGCTTTGGTCGAAATCATTCCCGTCAGGATGGAGGCGAGACGCCGTCCGCCGACCGGCGCCATGTCCTTGGTTTCGTGATGGCTGAGTTCGCTGCCCGTCATGCCCGCCCCGAAATTGGTGATGACCGAGGCTGCGGCGACCTTCAGGCCAAAGAAACGGGCAAGAATAACCTCCGGCACGGTCGACATGCCGACGGCATCGGCGCCGAGATTGCGTGCCATGCGGATTTCAGCCGGTGTTTCGAAATTCGGGCCGGAGAACCACATGTAGACGCCCGAGCCGAGCGGAATATCGAGCTTGATTGCCGCGGCACGCATGCGCTCGGCCAGTTCGGGATCATAGGCAGAGGTCAGGCCGACGAAGCGATCATCGCTCTCGACGCCGATCAGCGGGCTGACACCGGAAAAATTGATATGGTCGGTGATCTGCATGACAGAGCCCGGCGGCAAATCCTCGCGCAGAGAACCGGCTGAATTGGTGAGGATCAGCGTCTCGACGCCGAGCGCCTTCAACGTCTCGATCGGTGTACGCATCGCGTTGGCGTCGCCGCGCTCATAGAAATGCACACGTCCCGACAGCACGATGACGGCAACGCCGCCGATCGTGCCCACGACCAGCTCGCCAGCGTGGCCGGACACGGCGCTGACTGGGAAACCCGGAATGTCCGCATAGGAAATGCGTATCGAGTCGACAACGGCCTCGACGAGGGAGCCAAGGCCGGAACCGAGGACGATGCCGTAGCGAGGCGACAGGCCAGCGAGCCGGATTTTCAGCATGTCAGCCGCGGCGGTCATCCGAGGATCTCGGTCTCGAAGGAATGCGGCAGCAGGTCGGACAGGGCGAGCGACTTCTTCACGCCGGTCTCGTCGCAGAGATAGATACGGGTCGATGCGCCGGAGAACTCGGCTAGCCGCTGGCGG
>UCOA01000254.1 GCA_900474095.1 Hyphomicrobiales bacterium
CGTGCGGCTGCGCAGATTGCCGCCAGCCGGTACCCGAAGATGCCGGACTTTACATTGTCCGTCGCAAGGATCTGCCTCGCTATCTCGAGACTGGCCGGCCGGCACAGCTCCGCTGGGGTTCCAACGTCAAAGTCGCCTCCACAGATCTGCCGACCCTCACCTTTGGTCGTGCCAAAGGACTTGGGTTTGACCGTGTCGTCATCTATCCCACGCAGGACATGGTTTCGTGGCTGAGAGACCCGCAAAGTGCGCTGGAAGATGAGACGCGTGCGAAGCTGTATGTCGCGTTGACACGGGCGAGGCACGTGGTCGCTGTTGTCTATGATCTCCCTGAAGGGCAGGAAATTCCCGAATTTTCAGTATTCCAGTAACGATGTTTTTTACGGATGGCGCCCTTTTCTCACATCTACCGACTGGAATTCTCGACCTCGCTAAAATCCGGGTCGTCGTCCTCTTCATCCGGCTCCAGCTCGAACAGTGCATCGAGATCGTCGAGATCATCTTCGTCATCGGGCGGTGAAACGTACCGTTCGCCGGTGAGCATCTCCCGCAGGAGCAAGAGCTTGCCGAACAACTCGTCGAAGGTGACGATACGCACATCCTTGAACTGGCCGCGCATCATCTCGAACGAGCCGACCTGGCTGATATCCATCGGCATCTTCCCGATGACGATCACGCAATCTACGGCATAGGCCTGTAGGTCCGACAAGGCCGGCGAGAATTGCTTATGCAGCGACAGGCTCAGGGTGAATTTCTGGCGCTGGTCGAGAACCTGTACCACCGCGCCCATCAGGTGGTTGGAAGGCTTCCACGCGCCGCCACGATAGACTGTGCCACAGACCGGTGTTTGCGGTGTCTTGATCTCCACGATCGCCGCGTTGTGGCTGGAGCTGTTCTTCGACAGGAAGTCGGCGATCTTCGTGCCATTGCCGGCGATAGTGCCGCCACCCACAGAAGCCGCCGCCTGCACGATGACGATCGGGTAGCCGAACACCATCGACAGGATGAACGGGTTCAGCTCCAGCATCTTCTGCCAGTGGCTTTCGTTGTGATTCCGGGCCATGCTTTTCTCGAATGTGTGGATCAACCGATCGAGGCTGACAAGCTCCAGATCCTTTTGCAGCTGCACGAACTCGTTGGGGTCGCGATCAGCAATGGCCGCCGCGTTGCCCACGATGGTCTTGAGCAGGGCGGTCCGGTCTTTTCGCTCAAGGACCGTTTGTGCTGCGTCCTGTCCACCGACCAGCTTGTAGATGGTACCCGGCCGATAGGGCGGCTCTTTCATAGGATATGTGTCCGGATAGACCTCATGCAGGACGTTGTTATGGGCGAGGATGTTGCGCTCGATCAGGCTGTCCTGCTGGTGCCTGCGTGTCGTTCGGCCGAACGCCACGCGCAACGTGTCAAAATCCATCTCGTTGAAGTAGAAAGTCGAATGCTCATGCCGAGTTGTCTCCTTCGCAACGATCACGATACGGGTGACTTTATCGATTTTTTCCACCGCCTGGATGATTGGGCGCAGTTCCTTCGTCACGCCAAGGCCGTAGGTCGGGTCCTGCACAAACCCGCCGGGGAGGTATTGTTTCAGGAACTCCACCGCACTGTCGTGATCGGTCGGTCGGTCCACATCATCATCCGGCAGGTCGAACCAAATCGACCTGATCTGTGAGTATTTCTGCGCATAGATCTTATCGCTCCGATAGGTGACGAGTGGAAAAATGCCGGCAACCTTCCTGTCGAGATCAATGGTGAAGAGTTGCTTTGGCTCGTTGACGGCCGGCCAATTGTAGAGGGTGTTAACGCTCTGGACCAATCGGTCATTGAGCTGCACATCTACATTGATAGTGTCACCCAGATCGTGAACGATCAGCCGAAGGTCTCCATTCCACTCGTCAGCCATTTCCATCCTCCCGATCATGCATTGCATCTTCTGTATACACGCAGGGCGCGCGGAATCCATGTTGATCCGTAAGCATAGAGAGCATCGGTAAGTGCTGTCGTGAATGGAACCAGCAGAGCCGTTTCAGCCGGTCGGCTTCCATCCTTGATGCCGGTCTTATGGTCACGGACGTGGCCGGAGGGCTGATGCTGCATATCGTCAAGGAAGTAACGCGCCTTCTCTATCAATACCATAAGCTGAATAAGCAAAGGTGACCGGCCAAGTCGCGAAGGCCGTCACCGGCAAAGGCTGGCTCCCTGCTCTGCTGCGAGGGTGGAAGAGACCCATTGCAATGCCGCTTGAACCCTGTTGGTCGGAGGCGGCTTATCGGTGATGATGGTCCGCTTTCTTTAATCGTCGCGGCTGGTGACGTGGTCGCAATAATCGCACAGGCTAGGATTATTGACCGATTGGTTGTTGATGTTCAGGTCGGTGAAGCAACGGGCGCATTCGCCCTCGATCACGTACTGGCAGTAGTAGCAGCCCACATACATGCCCGCCTGAACATAGGTTGGGTAAGCGCATTCAGGGCAGTCATAGATGGTCTGCTCGCCCCCGTCCTTCACTCGTTCGAACTCATCGACCGCGAAAACGGATTCCACGATCATCGTGACCGTCTCTTCAGCGCTGAACTCGGCCGCGCATGCCTTGCAGCCACCGGCGATCATCGTCGGTTCCGCGTTGCTCGCATCCGCTTGGAAAAGCAGCGAGGAACTACACTCCGTGCAGGAGAATACGCTGCTGTTCTCGATACTGTCCCACCACGGCAAGGACTGGAGGGTGGCATCACAATCCGCCTTCTGCTTGTTGAAGAAGGCACGCTCGGCCAGCATTACATCCCATGCGGAGCCGAGCGAGAGTTTGGGACTTTTCTGCAAAATGGCGAAGAACCCTTCGACCAGCGGGAAGCAGGCGGCAATGGCCTGCCGGATGGTGTCTTTGGGTGCTTTCGAGTGGAAATGCTCGAAATCGTTACGTAGCCTTTGCAGGTCCTTGATGTTGCCTGCCGGCCATTTCAGCTTGAACGTCGAAAAGCGTTCCCGTAGCTCGTTCAGATCGATGGTGGTCTGGCCCTTCGGGGTCATCACCACTTGTCCGTCTTCGTCAAGCGACGGCACGAATTTCGAGGCGAGGATTTCCATCGGCTCCGCATCGGGCGCGGCATTGAGGAGGCATTCCTTGCCGAGCAGCAACACGCCCGCATAGAAATTTCGCAATGCACTGATGGGCCGCCGGTCATCGTTGGACTGATAGTCCTCGATGCCAAGTTGGATTGAGTAAATGGCGTTGGTGAGAAGCTCGGTCATCGCAAATGCAATCCATGGCGTACCCCAGATCGATGTCCGAGAGTGGCTGGGAGATCCCACCAGGGTTGGGGGATTCAGTTACTTTGTCCTTCTTGTTGAGGAGCCTCCAGCAACTTCAGACGGCTGGCAAGATCATTTTGCGGCTGGGACCAAGCTGCCAGATAGTGTTCCATTCGCCCTTTGAGGGCCTCCTCATTCTCGTCGAAAATACCATAGATCGCTTCGATCGCGATCACTGCCATGTAGGGACTTTCGAGTTTATCGTCTGAAAGGGCTTCTGTGACAATGCCTAGCAACATGTCAAATTCGCTAATAAAAGGTGCACCGCTAAATCCGCCGCGCGCTGTCGACGAAACAATGAAGTGTACATTCGGAATGTCATAACGCTGAATGTCAGCATTGATTTCGGCTGATACGGCGATCTTATAGGCTCCGTCTGACCGCGGGACTTTAGGGTATCCGCAGATGATACCACGGGTCAGCACTAGGCTATCTTCTATCCACTCCCCCCACATCTCGGGCACGTCGATGTAGAGTGGCCGTTCATCGTGAGGTTTCGATGGTTGCCCGTGATCGACGGTAGCCTCTCGCCAGAGCTCGGAAAGCAGAATTGCAACATCAACGCTTTCGTCGGAGTGATACAGCACCTCCGTTACGGCCGAGCCTTCGTCAGGTTGCCATGTAGAGTCTCCAGTAAAAAGGCGTAGATCGGAGTTTCCGCGGACGACATGCGCCGCCGTGGCGAATGCGCCACCGCCGATGTGAAATGCTGTCCCATTGGCGTGATCGCCATTCTCCTGCTTGACCTGCACACGGACGATGCAGCTGCTGTACTTTTGGAAAAGCGCGTGCAGATCATGTCGATCGCCCCAGGGATGCGGATCCTTCGTCACATTATCATCTGGCAAACCAACCTCCTTCTTACATTACCCTCAGAATAGGCTTAATTCAGCAGGCGCAGAGTTATCGAAGCATGTCGCATGGTCAGCCCGGTAAGCACCCCGATACCGAGAATAGCCTCGCCGAGCCGAGCGAAGTATTTGCCGCGAGTAGACGCTGACAAATTATGGAATTAAAGACCGGAGCACCTGCTGACTTATTGCGTTCGTACTCCCAGTAAGCGACCCCGATGTTACGACGGAAAAACTGCCAGCCGATACAGGCGCGTAAGGGTCTGTGAGGATGTCGATTTCGTACTGCCGGAGTTGATTGCCGAATTTACCTAGTGCGACCCCGGTAACTGTGGCTGCTCCCGCCTTTTTCAAGAACGCCGCTGCCACACCGAATGAGACTCCATAGGTTGTGCAGTCATCAATGACGATCACGTTCTTCCCAACCAAACGGCTGCTTTGTTTGTAAAATGGGTTCAGATGAATCGTGAGGACCTGACCGGTCGGATCTGTACGGTTGCCCCCACCACCTGCAGATCGCTTTGGTGACGCAGTGTGTCGTATAAAAAGTGGCTCTCCCCGTTTAGAAAATCGGACCCTGGAAACGGTGGTGCGTAGGCGATGGGTAAAATCGCAGAGAGTGTCCGTATCGTCATTGTCGCTATTTGACGAGGGATAAACGCCCCACACCAATCCGTCTACCGAGTCGGCACCATCCATAAGAAGCGAGCGAGCAGTGACAGCTAAAAGTGCGTTCAGCCGGCTGCCTCCGTTCTTAACGGTGTTCGTTAGGCGTTGGGCAAAATCCTGTTGGGACACTGACTTTCCGTAGCCAGAAAGATCAGACAACGCACGGACATCATAGTGCAAAGCCTTTCCAGAAAACCACCACTGCCCCGACCAGCCAGCTATCAGTTCCACTATCTCTTGGAATTGAGCGGCGCCCTCGATCCGTATACCAAGGGCTTCGACCTGTTTGTCTCCTGACCAGCCAGCAGCGATGAGCAATGCATGACCATTCTTGCCCATTTGCACGTCTTCATCTTTTGAAGCGAGCACTAAGACGTCAAATGGGTTGAGACCGAAATTCTTGGCATTTTGAGATACGATATCGCCGGACTGCCGCCCGCGACTCTGCAAAAATTGAACACCCGAACTCCCGAAGGCCCCTTTGAACCAGCTGGGCTCACCGTGATTAGAAATTATACCTACCGGATTTCCAGCAGCGTTCGCTTTCGTTAAGACCGAAATAAGTTGAGGGTCAGGTACACCATTACGCAGCAACGCATCCGGCGACGTCATTAAAATTAGCATTCTCTCTCCCCAGTTTTCTTATGACTAGCGTCGAAGGAGTAATCGCCAACACAGCAATACATGCGTCGCTTTAGTCCGAGTTGCCCGGCTACATATCCGCCGGAAGTTGTCCTGCAACCACTTGATTGAAAGATCTAACTAAATCATCGAAATAAAGGCTGCCGCCCTGGGCCTCCTTACCGGTGTCCTTATTGAAGGAAACCGAATGCTGGTCATCAGACACAGCATCAATGGACCGAAGCAGGGATTTTTCGAAATTTGCCAGCGTTTCACGAATGAATTTTTCAGGTTTTTGTTCTTCGAATGTACCCGACTGAAGATGCGATGATTCGCTCACAGGCACTGAAGCTCCGCTGTGTGAGCGTAGCTCCAAGGACACAGCAATCTCGACTGTCCTCTTCATTTGAACGAGGAAATTCTCCAAGAAAAATCCAACAAAAAGATGGTTCTCGCGGTCTCGGTGAGCACTATTATTGAAAAGCGTCCCTCTCAAATCATCCAGCAGCATCTGAAGATAATGCAGGCGCGCCGCGAGAACTATCGCGGGGGCTCTCTCCTGGAAGCTCTTCGAGTCGAGACTCTCAACAACACGTAACTGATATTGAATTATCTTCAAATCCTTGAAACTATCCCGGGTGAGAACTACCCGGCCCGCTTTCGACTGATGGGAGGATGCTTTAGGCTGAGCTTCTGGAGGCTGAGTTGAGAGTCTCGCCTCGCCCGCTGGTCCGCCCCCACTCGCAGTGGTCGGGCGTGGACCGCTTGTGTCAGGCCCATCGCCGAAGGAAAATTGGAGTTCTTCTCTTCGGGCTTCAACATTGCCCCCATCATATCCTGTACGATCGTTGTCGGTCACATTGAGCATGCGCAGATAGTCTTTTTTACTGCGTAAAATAATCAACTGCCGAAGCGAATCCTCTGGACAACGAAGCAAGCTCGCCCGATCGGAATCGGCACCATCAGCCATAAGCAGGTTTGCTTGGACTTTGGCTTCGCCGCTCTCACGATCTTTATCCGTAGGGTACGGAATAGCCAGCCACCGCCCATAGTCTAGAGCGGCGCGCGAGGCATGGAGGCTGCCTCCCTTGAGATCCGACTGGACCATAACGACACCGCGGGCCATTCCTGCCTGAGTTCTGTCGCGTTTCACATATTGCTGATTTTGAACGTTCTGACCGAAAGGATACTCGCTTACCAAGGCACCGCCAGCAGCGACGATTTCGTTAGCAAGATTTTTGTGTCGAGCCGGAGCGACCATCTGAAGCCCGTGCGCCAAAACCGCCACAGTATGTGCTCCAGCCTCAAGGGCAGCTTGATGTGCGATTGCATCACATCCGATAGCAAGACCACTAACAACGCTCCATCCTTGCTCGGCAAAGAATTGAGTAATTCGACGAGCGACTACTTCTCCATGCATTGTCGGTTCGCGAGTGCCAATGATGGCAACCGACTTTTCGGGCTGCTTTGCGAGCGATCCCTTCACATAAAGGATAAACGGGTCATCCCTTGTCGCGGCAAGCAAGCGCGGATATTCATCGTCTATCGGTGACAAGATTCGCGAAAGTTGGCGCTCCGCCTGTTCGATCTGTCTGGCAGCATCATCCTTTGCATTCTGCCAGTCGCCTCCCCCAGACAATGCCTTTGCTATTTGGGAAATGTCGTTTGCAAGGTTTTCAATTCCCTTCTCGCAGAAGTCCGGTATCAGCGAAGCCCTTTTCAGCGCAACAGGACCAACGCCTTTCAGCATCGATAGTGAGAGCAAAAACTGCGTCGCGGGCGAAATCAAACTCATAAAACAGTGCCTATGTTCTTGGCCAATGATAGGCATTTTACGTCACTGGCACCAGCCATCCTCACGTACTTTGAAGCGTAGATTAGGGACGCGCCTGTCGTCGTAACATCGTCGAGGATCAAATATGAGGTCGCGCCAGCGACTTTGTCGGGAACTTGGACAAACAGATGGTCCCTCACATTCTCGAACCGCTCATTCCCTTTCAAATGGTCATTGTGTTGTGACCTCACGCCGGCTTTGAACGACAGCAAATCTGGCTCGCAAACGATGGCACGGTTTTTAATGGGTTCGTCGACGAGCGACTGCTGCAGTTGGGTTAGCAGATTTTCGAGCCGAGGCTTTCTGCCTGGTCGATGCGGTATAACCGTGACCACGACATTCTTTACGCCAAAAAACGCATGAAATTCGCGGCTTACGAAGTTTCTGATCGTAGTGATCCATTCCACGGGGAACTCGTCAGATTCCTTATTCTTCTCGATCGACTCCGTCAGTGAATGCCATTTTCGTCGCTGCTGTACAGACTTATAGTTCGCGAAATATCTCCCGGCCACATGAATGGGATACGCGGTAGTGTCACCTCCGACTGCTCTCGGGATGAAGTGATTTATCTTATCAAAACGCGAACTGCCCGCCGCGCCCTCGAGTAGCCGCTCGAGGTCCGGAAGAAAAGAATGTGGATTTGAGAGGACAGTCAGCATCTGCGAAGGCGAATCAATTAGAGCGTCTGGAACCCGCTGCACGGCGCCCCAATGTTCCGATCCCCACTTGTACGGCCATCCCCCTTTGTCAACGACGACTGGACACCCGCAATTGTACGCCGATCGTACATCGACATCACTGTCGCCAACTAAGATGACCTCAGTGAGGTATTTCACGCCGAACTCTTTGATCGCCTTGACGATGCCATCGCCTCGGGGTTTCGTCCAAGTAACGTCTTCATATGCAATCAAGATGTCCCACTCGAACCCTGGATACGCCCACTCCAAGGCAACTTTTGCGTAGCTTCGAGGCGACCGAGTAAATACACCTAGCTTAAGCTCGGGAAAATCAGACCGTATTTTTGTTAAAGCCGATAAATCGTATATACGGCGATCCTCATCTGATTTTATTGCAGAAATAACTTTTGATAGATTCCCGGCGTCGCTGTTATTTTTACAAGCCTCCCTAACATCTTTTAAATCTTCCGTGCGGATCAAAGTATCGTCTAGATCGAACAAGCAGATTTTAAACACATGCCCTCCTCAGTCCATTTCTTCATAGAAGTTTTGGTCCCCAAATTAATCAGAGGAGGACATTTGATAACCTATAACCTAAGGGATAAGCAACCAAAGCGTGCACGCCAGCAAGCTAAGTTCCGCCCTATCATTGTATAGCGCAGGGCGCGAGAATTGATATGAAAAGACTCACTCCGTGCTTTGCTCAACGAAACTTGCGAGGTTCTAACAAGCCAACGGTAATTTCGGCTTGGCGATTTATAATGAACCCTTTCGAGAAATTATTGTGACTATGTCACTCCCCACGCCCGAAACCTCCCCCTCCCCGTCATCTCCCTCAACCCCAACTCCTCGACGATCCGCAGCGCCGCGCGCGGCGTTACGGCAAGTTCCTTGGCAATCATACCGGCCGACACCACCGGCCGCGACATCACCAGCTCGATCAGCTCTGGCAGTTTTGAAGACGTTCGTCTTCCCGTCAATTTGCGCTCCATCATCTTTCGGGCCAGGGCCAGGCGATCATGTTCCTTCAGGCCGAGCTCTGCGGCGGCGATGATACCAGCGAGCATGGACAACAGTCTCATTTCGAGATCGCGATGCCGGCGGCGATCGACGGGGATGGTTTTGAG